>NZ_ATVR01000008.1 GCF_000420825.1 Butyrivibrio sp. AE2015
CGTTCCATTTAGGAAAATAGTCAATGATTATGGTTTACGTCAATCAATGTCTCGCCGGGGTAACTGTTGGGATAACGCACCACAGGAAAGTTTTTTTGGACATATGAAACAGGAGCTTGGCATAAAATCACGTAAATGGAATTCTGTAAATGACATAAGAAACGCCATAGATGATTGGATTGACTACTACAACAATGACCGATATAAACTTAGTCTTAATAAACTATCACCAAATGAATACTACAGATACATAAAAACCGGAGAATATCCAAAGAAGATGCTGGTCTAAAAAATGGGTGTAAATTTCAAATACTGTCCTTGACATGGGTAGTAGTTTATAGTTTTTATAGAAGGCAAATGGGCATATACAGCATTTATCTGTCCACAGCCACCATTTTGACGGGTGGCTCGAGTCTTAAAATCGGCCTATATGCCCATTTTAATTTCGTGAGGGGTGGCCGGCCTTGTAAAAAGTTGCTATAAGGACAAATTAGTAAAAATCTTAGGTGGCCGGAAGCTCTAAAAAGCGCTATATGCCCAAAGCAATTTCTATTGGTTGCCGATTCAAATTGGATAAATGTGAGATTAACTGAGATGTGGGATAAGATCAAAAAAACTGTAACGTTTATCCTATTATGTCCTCATTACATGGGGAGCCGCGTGCATATAGCACTACGCATTCTTGAAAGTGGCCACTTCTGATGTTACTGGATTCAGAGCCCGAGGCACCTTAAAGTAGCCGCCCCTACTGTTCTCGGAGTCAGAGCCTGAGGCAATAAAACCAGCCACACCGTTAGGTGCTTGCCATTGACGGGTTCTGAGGAAAACGCTACAATGCTGGTTCCGACGGTGCGAGAAAATCTCCTGTTCCCATCATCCTCACCGTCGGCTCCCAGACCAATGCGTTTTTCTCAGGCTCAGTCAATGGTGGCGGCCGGAGACGCAATCTAAACTCTCCAAAAAAGATTAAGAGAGACGACTCAATTGACTTTATAGCGGAATAAGTCACTAGAACCATCCCATTTCCCCAAACATACAATCACTTACGCATATACAAAGAGATAGTAAATTAGTTACTTGTTTGAAGTTGAGAGTTTATATTTTTTTTAGAAATTAATGTGTTGACATTATGTGCTACATGTTCTATAACATACTTGTAACAAGAAATTAGCAGCCAACATTAAAGAGTGCTAATTGCATTTTAAACAATCTTAAGTGGCTGCACAAAACTACTACAACCTAAATAAAAAATATAAATAGAAAAGGAGTGATGTTTTATGTTAATGCCTATGCTTTGGAGTAATAATGATATTTTTGATGAGATGGACAACTTATTTAATGACAGATTCTTTGGCGAACTTTGCGATTACAACAAAGGCGCAGGCAAAAAGTTTGATAACATGTCAGGCCTCATGAGAACCGATGTGATCGAAAAAGATAATTGCTATCAGCTTGAAGCTGAGCTCCCTGGATTTAATAAAGAGGATATCAATATCGACCTTAAGAATGATGTCTTGACAATTAGTGCTTCTCACAGCGAAAATAAGGATGAAAAAAATAATGATGGTAAGTACATCCGTCGTGAGAGAAGAAGTTCATCTTATCAGAGGTCCTTTAGTGTAGAAGGCCTTAAGCCTGAAGATATAATTGCCCAGTACAGAAATGGTGTACTGACAGTTACACTTCCTAAGAAGGAAGCAATTCCTGAGAAGGAAGAGGCAGCAAGGATCGAAGTTAAAGACTGATTTTGATCAGTTGTTTAGAAAATCTCCCGCGGCGAATAACCGAGGGAGATTTTTTATGTCAAAAAAAGAGCTTGAATATGAGGGATATAAGGGAACTGTAGAGTATGACGAAAAGTGCGATTTTTATACCGGAGAAGTTGAGATAGATGGTAAAATTTACACCTATGAAGGCGATACTTTAGAGGAACTTCAGGAGGACTTTGAGGATATCATTGATTCTATCATTGCATTTGATGAAATGGATGATGAAGAAGTCTGAATATTTAGTCTTTTATTAATTGGCTAATGTATAAGTTTTTTTTACCGATACAATAAGTAGCTTAAATGCTGCATCAAAAAAGTAAGCAGTGCCAGCGGCTTACGACTATAGCTAGGGAAAGCGTGAATCTTCATGGAGGATCAACATCTTCATTTGAAGGTTCATTTTCTTTGCGCAAATATAGAGTCTGCCTCTGTTAGCGCAAAATATGAACCTTCGTGACCCAAAGGAGGTACCATGAAAATTGCACAGGCACAGGTAAACATGGTCTCAAGCCACCAGTACTACGAAGAGAACACTGTTAATGTACAAAGTGGCATAGTGACCAGAAGCTCTTTTCTTGATAGTTTAAATGATCAGGAAAAGAAGATGGATAGTCTTGAGATTACAACAGGAGACTTATCCGAAAGTAAGGCGACAGGAAGCGAAAACTATTCCTCGTTAAAGCCCTCAAAGACAGAGTATTTAGGAAATTACGAGTCATCACTTGAACAGCAGCTAGCAGAGATCAGAAATTCTATTCTTCAAAGAATCATGAGTTTATTGCAAATGCTTGGAGGGGAAGACCAAAGCAGCTACTACAAGGAGACAATCTCTAATACAGCCAATATGTTGACGAGTAATTCTTTCCTTAAGGTGACAACTGTCGAGATGGTGCATGTTGAGGAAGAGGCGACAACATTTTCAGGACAGGGAATGGCTTTGACCGAAGATGGCAGAAGTATTGATTTTAATGTGGACTTCTCCATGTCCAGGAGATTCTGTCAGTATGCAGGAATGACTATGGCAAGCGCTGCTAAATTCATTGATCCGCTTGTTATCAACGTTGGAAGTGATGTTTCATCAATTTCCGACCAGCATTTCTACTTTGATCTTGATTGTGATGGTAAAGAGGAAAAGATTTCTGCTCTTTCACAAGGGAGCGGATATCTTGCCCTGGACAGAAACCGTGATGGAAAGATCAATGACGGTTCAGAGCTTTTTGGAACAAAGAGCGGGGATGGCTTCAAGGATTTGGGAGTATATGACAAAGATCGCAATGGGTGGATCGATGAAAATGATGAGATTTATGAGGCACTCAGGATATGGATCCGTGATGAAGAGGGGAAGGACCATTTGATGTCGCTTAAAGAGGCAGATGTGGGAGCAATCTATCTCGGAAGCGCAGCAACTGAGTTTACGCATCAGAACAGTGAATTTGTGATCGCCGGTATGATGAAGGCGTCGGGGCTATTCTTAAGAGAAAGCGGCGGTGTCGGAACAGTGCACCAGCTTGATATGGCAGCTTTGTAAAAAAATGATCATGATCCCATCCGTAATCAATATGCGGGTGGGATCTTTTTTGATTAATAAAATGCTTGGTAAGCGGCATTCTTTCTTAGGCCCATATATGGTATACTTTAGAAGTTAAATAACAAAAAATATACAATATGGAGCAAATATGACAGATTTTATAAGTGCTTTTCTAAAATATGTATTACCATTTATTATGGCTTATTTACTTAGCTTTCTGATGAATAAATTCTTGAGCAAAGAGATGCTTCGCGGCAAGCTCCATCTCATTTTCCTAAAGGGTATCATAATAGCGATATTGTGGGTGGTAGCAGCACTTACTGCAATGAGCGGTATTCCTGCTTTTTCAAAGACCTGGGAGACGGCGATTGCTTCTTCCGGAATAGCAGCTGTAGTACTTGGTCTTGCAGCTCAGTCGACTCTTGCAAATGTGTTTGCAGGAATAGCTCTTTCTGCTTCTCACTCAAGGCCTTTTGACATAGGTGACAGGGTAATGATCAACTCCTATGAACCGGGCTTTGTCGAGAACATTACGTTGAGACACACAGTTATTAAGACTTATCAGAATGAGATCATTTACATTCCTAATTCCATAGTTGGGGCAGCTTCAATAATTAACTATACTCAGGAAGAATCTTTTTCATATCCTATAGATATCTCGGTCGCTTATGGCACTGATATTGAGAAGGCAAAAGAAATTATGGCAGATGTGATAGCATCTCATCCCAAGCACTTCGGCGCAAGGCCAAATGTTTTGTGCAGAAGCTGCGATGACAGCGGTGTGACCTTAAGAGCACTTATGGAGACAGCAGATTTTAGGGATAATCCAACAGCCTGTTCTGATGTCCGCATTGAACTTATGAAGCGTTTTAATGAGGAAGGCATCGAGATTCCTTACAACAAACTGGTACTTATAAAAGGAAATGAATAAAGACAGAACAAATATAGAATTACATGGATCAAATAAACAATAATCAAGGGGAGAAACAATGGGAAAACTGTATTTCAGGTATGGAGCAATGGGGAGTTCCAAAACAGCCAATGCGCTTATGGTGCGTTACAACTATCTTGAGAAGGGGCAGACAGCTATTTTATTGAAGCCAAAGGCTGAAGACAGAGATGGCGAAAAAACAGTAAAGTCAAGAATTGGCCTCAGTGCTGAGTGCACATTTGTTGAGGATTTTTTAGAAGAAGTAAAAAATGAATGGCTTACAGGAAAAAGTGACAACTGGAAAAAGCTTGATTGTGTGATCGTCGATGAAGCGCAGTTTTTGTCAGAGGAGCAGGTGGATATGCTGGCAGAGGTTGTGGATAAGTATGATCTTCCGGTGATCTGTTATGGACTCAGAACAGATTTTACAAGCCACTTATTCAGCGGATCCAAGAGACTTATGGAAATTGCCAATTATATAGAAGAAGTTCCAACAGTCTGCTGGTGCGGAAGAAGGGCTCACTTCAATGCACGTGTAAGTAACGGCAAGATCGTCAGAAGCGGTGAACAGATCATGATGGGCGGAAATGAATCCTATGTTTCCCTCTGCCGCAGACATTTCCTCAGTGGTGAGGTTGATGGAGCCAGAGAAAGAGACCTTTCAGAAACTAACTGAAAAAAATAAAAAAAATTATAAAAATACTCTAAAGTTTTTTAATTTTCGGTCGATAAAGATATTGGAAACCGTAAAATGTATGGCAACCTTGGGTGTTTTGGCCATTTCTTTGTGAATAATATTTGGGGAAATATTTTTCAGAAACAGCTAAAGTAATGGCAACTTCTACCGATAAATGAAGTAGAAGCAAAAAAACTCCAAGGAAGGAGGAAAAGATTATGCGAATAGATGCATACAGTCAGGTTCAGCAGATTTACTCGACAAGCAAAGTTAATAAGACCACAGCAACTAAGAAGACTGAGGGCGCAAGGGATACTGTATCCTTTTCTTCTATCGGAAAAGAAATTCAGGTTGCTAAACAGGCTGTGAACGCTGCTCCGGATGTCAGGGAAGACAAAGTGCAGGCGCTTAAAGCAGCTATTAAAAATGGAACTTATGACGTGAGTGGAGAGGCTTTTGCAGATAAATTACTGGCTAAATTCGACGAAGCTAACGGGCTTGCGTAATTAATTAAATAAATAACAGGAGGATGATTCCAGTGGCTAGTCTTATGGAGAATCTGGTCAGCGTGCTTGATCAGGAATGTACTATGTACGAACAATTACTGGAGTTATCAAGCAGAAAGACCCCTATTATTGTAAAGGGCAATCTGACTGCACTTGCGAAGATCACGGATGAGGAGCAGCACATAATCGGTAATATCCAGTCCCTTGAGAAGAAAAGACAGACTGCAATGCAGGATATTGCGAACGTGCTTAACAAGGATGTTAATTCATTGAAACTGACCGATCTGATCGTAGTTTTAGAGAAAAGACCAGAAGATCAGAAAAATCTGGCATCAAGACGGGATAAACTCGTTACTGTCGCTAATAGTGTCAGACGTGTGAATAGCCAGAACCAGGAACTTCTTATTAGTTCCTTGGAAATGGTGAAATTTGAAATGAACATCATCCAGGCGTCAAAAAGCGCTCCGCAGACGGCGAATTATTCAAGAGCTTTAGACACTACAGGCGAATGTTTAGGTTACACACAGGGCGGATTCGATGCAAAGCAATAAAATCTCCCCCTTTTAGGGGGAGCGCAAAGAAGATAACTCATGTGGAAACCGTTTAAACGCGGTAGTGTCTTTTTTGTACCCTTTTTTAGGAGGCAGCATATGTCACTTATGGCTAATCTGTATGTTGGTCAGTCAGGCCTGGCAACATCACAAAACGCATTAAATACAACTGCACATAACCTGGCTAATGTTGATACATTGGGCTACACAAGGCAGCAGGTCTCACAGGGAACAAGAGCTTATCAGACTCTTGAAAAAAGAAATGAGGCCATCGCCTGGAAACAGATTGGTACAGGTGTTGAATATAATAACTGTAAGCAGGTAAGAAGCGATTTTCTGGATATTTCCTACAGGCTGGAGTCTGGAAGATACGCTTTTTATGATGTTTCACAGAAGGCTCTTGAAGAGATCGAGGATCAGCTTCAGGAAATGAACGGTACAGAATTTGCTGAGTCACTCAACAACCTCTGGGTTGCAGTTCAGGAGCTGGCAAAAGACCCTTGTTCTGCAGTTACACAGAGCTCCCTTGTAACAAGATGTAACGAGTTCTTAACAAGAGCAAAAAGTGTTTACGACGGACTGGTATCTTATCAGGAAAACCTCGATCTGTCTGTATATGACATAGTCAACAACATCAACAGCTATGGCGACAGGATAAGAACACTCAACGAAGAAATCGTTAACATAGAATCAGGAAGGCATGAAAAAGCCAATGATCTTAGAGATGAGAGAAACAATCTTTTGGATAAGCTCGGGGAACTGGGAAGAATAGAGTACTCAGAGGATATCTTCGGAAATGTGTCAGTTCTTTTTGAAGGATCATCATTTGTTACAACGGATCATGTCAATCATATCGGAATAGATACAACTTTAGACAGCCCTGTTGGATATGCAACGCCTTATTGGGAATACGCAGCCAAAAAAGAATATGACATGTACGGTGAAGAGATAATTACATCTATTTCAGGTGGACACATATATGATCTGACACAGACTATATCAACTTCCACCAATACCGACATAGGAAAGCTTAAGTCAGTTCTTTTGGCAAGAGGTGACCATAACGCTACATACCACGACATAACTGAAAGTGAAGACTACTACAATTCCAATATTGCCAATTCAGTCATCATGAATGTCCAGGCGGAGTTCGACCAGATGATCCACAATATTATGACTGTGATAAATCAGATCATGGAAGATGCTGAAAGTAATCCGGCAACCCTTGATAACAGCCTTGGAACAACGTCTGATTTTGCAATGTTTGTGGTTGCCAATGAGACTGATGCCCTTACTTATGACATTGATAAGGAGCACCCAGCAGGCACTGTGACTACAGGTTTTACTATTAAGAACACTCAGATAAATCCTGTTTTGTTAAAAGATCCTACGACTTTTACCTTCAGAACAAAAGATGGAAATGAAGACAATGACACAACAGAGGCACTCAGGGCAGCATTTACCAGTGAAAAATATGTGCTGAACCCCAATGTTGCAAGCAGAAACAGTTTTATCACTTACTATAACAGCCTGGTATCACAGGTTGCCAATTCCGGCGATGTACACAACAGCGTAAAAGAAGCTCAGGAGCAGACTGTTTCAGCAGTTTCATCTGCAAGAGAGCAGATTGTCGGAGTATCAAGTGATGAAGAACTTGAATATATGATACAGTTCCAGAATGCTTATAACGCATCCAGCAGATATATAAATGTAGTAAGTCAGATGCTTGAGCATCTTGTCAGTACTTTGGGAGCATAACCTGTGATCTTTGTGGATTACATGGCTTATTAGCTCCTTTTAGGAGGAAAACCTATGGCTTCTCAGTTTTTTGGACTTAATATTGCAGCTTCAGGACTTAGAGCTGCCAATGCATCATTAAATACAACTGCAAATAACATAGCAAATGCCAACACTGATGGCTACAGCAGGCAGAAGGTAAAACAGGAAGCATCTGATGCCCTCAGGGTATTTGCAAGATATGGATGTGCCGGTGCAGGTGTTGAGACTATCGCAATAGAGAGAGTGCGCGATAGTTTTTATGATGTGAAGTTTAGAAATAATGAACAGCTCCTTGGACAGGTATCACAGAAAAACTACTACACAAAGCTTGCAGAGCAGTACCTTGAAGACGATGGAAGCAGCGGATTCTCATCTCTTTTCTCTAAGATGGAAGTAGCGCTTGAATCTGTAAGGACAGCTGCAGGAACAACTGAGACCAAGACCGCCTATGTATCAAGCATGCAGGCGCTGACAGAGTATTTTAATAACGTATATACATCACTTCAGGGACTTCAGAGCGATGTCAATTCAGAGATCAAACTGTGCGCAGACAGAATAAGCTCAATTTCCCAGGAAGTGGCTTCAATAAATAAGCAGATCAATATCATTGAGATGACAGGAGCTAAGGCTAACGAGCTAAGGGACAAAAGAGATATGCTGGTAGATGAGCTCTCCAAGATGATATCGATAGAGACCAAGGAAACTCCTGTGGTTGATGAGAACAATCCGGACAGAGTTACCGGTGCTACAAGATATCAGATCTGGGTGGCCGGTGCATATGAGCTTGTTGATACCTATGAATACAGGAAGCTTATTGCTGTTTCAAGAGATGAAGACGGCGCTGTTAACCAGAATGATGTGTCAGGTCTTTATGAACTTAAGTGGGGCAGTGGTAACTATAAGGACGGAGATAGCGTAAAAGAACTCTCTGATTTTGCCATTGAGTCAAAGATAATCGGCGGCGAACTTCAGGGGCTTCTCGCAATGCGCGATGGAAATAATAACCACTATTTTAATGGAAAATGTACAGTAGTTAATGACAAGGTAAGCCCTGTAAGGGTTACGGTTGAGGTTTCAGATACTCATCTTATGGATATGACCATGTGTACGATTCCTGAGGCGGGAAAGATCCATATAGGAGACAAGAATTATAAGTACGATTCGTGGGAATATGATGGCGAGCATACTTATGTATTTACGATCGATGAGGAGTCTTTGACAAGTATTCCTGATTCAAACAGGGTTGCTTCCATTGGATTTGCCAATGAATATCAGGGACTTCCTTATTACATGTCACAGATGAACGAGTGGATTAGACAGTTCTCAAAAGAAGTAAATGAGATAATGGTAGGCGGCTATACTTCAGATTCTCTTGAGGGTGTAGCGATGCTCACTGGATCAATGGATACCAATTCAGCAGCTCAGTACAGCTATGAGCAGCTGACATCTCTTTCTGAAAATAAGGGATACTACAGCTTAAATGGCGGAAACTTTGCGGTTAATTCTGTGCTGATGGACAATGCAGACAGACTTGCAACAAAGGCCGATGTTACAGAGGGAGAATCTGAATTTGGAAATCTTACCAAGTTCAAGACTATGCTGGATACGCAAAAAATATTCAGAGGATCAACATCAGGTGAATTCCTTACAAAGGTTTTGGCGGACGTTGCACTTAATTCCAGTAATGCCGGAACTTTGGAGGACACTTACAATGCTCTTGAAGTAACCATCAAGAACCAGAGGCTTTCAGATGCCGGTGTCGATGAAGATGAAGAAGCTTCAAACCTCGTTAAATATCAGAATGCATATTCTCTTTCATCTAAGATGATACAGACTCTTTCGGAAATATATGACAGATTGATACTTCAGACTGGAGTATAATCTGCCGATTATATATGTGTAGGAATAATATGCAAGGATGCATTATTTTGACATGGAAAGTCAACCGGAGGAATATTTATGCGCATCACCAACAAAATAATGCAGAACAATTCTCTTTATAATATCAATAACAACAAGATCACCGAGAATCAGCTCAACACAATGATGTCTACGGGTAAAAAGATAACCCGTCCCTCGGATGATCCTGTTATTGCTATCAGAGCTTTGAGGCTCAGAAGCAGTGTCACACAGCTTTCCCAATATTATGAGAAAAATGCCAAGGATGCCGAGAGCTGGCTTGATGTTACGGCGGATGCTCTTTCTACAGTTACGGCTGTTCTGACTGATTGTGTAAAGCAGGCAACCAAGGGAGCCAATATGGATCTTACCATGGATGACCTTTCTACTATTGTTACTCAGATGGAGGCTCTTTCAAAAGAGTATTACTCAACAGGTAACGTGGATTTTGCAGGAAGGTATATTTTTACCGGGTACAGAACGGATAATGCTCTTTCTTTTGACAGAACGACAACTGCTGATTATACGGATATAAACGATGAGTATAATGCAGAGAATATCGGAACTTCCACCAGAGTTACCGGAATGAGTAAGCTTAGCTCAGAGAATATCTTAAATGATAGCTCGGAGACAGTTTATCAGAGCGATATCGTTGAGGTGACAGTAGGAAGATTAAGACTTTCTTATGACACTTTGAATTATAAGAAGAACGATGGCAATACAGCGCAGCTTAAGTGGAGAGAATCTCTTTTACAGCCTGCTACAAGTGCTGTGGATGATACGGCCAAGATTGTTCAACTTACATTTACAACTTCAGAAGGATTCACTCATTACGCATCCATCCCTATGAATGAAGATACTGCAGAAGATGAGAGTTTTTCTGTGACAAATGAAGGCATTACCTATAATATCACCAAGAATCCTGATGATACCTATACAATTACAGGTAAGACTGACACTGAAGAGTATGTTTTCAAAATGGATGAAAACGGCGTGTATGATTCCACAGGACAGAGTACAAATGTAGCGTCAGGTATAACAAATATAGAGTCTGTGCAGAAAACTACTGTTACCTATACAAATGCGGCAGGTCAGCAGATTCAGTATACAATACCTCTTTTGCCTGCTATCGGTCAGACCTACACCATGGACCTTGAGTATAATGGAAATACTGCAGTTGCCACAGTTAATAGTGACGGAACTTACACTATTGTAGATAATGTCGTTACTGAAAACAATGATGGCACAACATCAAGAAATATAGTAAATGTCACAGGAAATGGAAGTATTCATTCATCTTATGTTGAGACGACACTTAATATAGGAGCCGAGAACATCATTTACACAACAAGTGATGATGCGGAAATTGATGATTTTTACAATAAGATAAATGAGCAGTCAACAGGCTCTGTGGCATATTTAAATGCTGCTACCGGAGAAATACTTTTAAATGAGGAGCTGACAAATAAGCTCTCAACGCTTCCTGACCTCATCAATGCTAATTCTATTGATGTTGTTTATGACAAGAAGGAATGGAGCACCGGTGATATCAAGCCGGAGAATCTTTTTAACTGTACATATACTGATGAAGATGGCACTATTCTTTATAATCATGGAACAGCAGCTCATGATATTGCCTACGATGTAGGATTTGCGCAGTCTGTTGTAGTTAATACGACTGCTGATGCAGTTTTTACAACAAGTGTCAAAAGAGATGTTGATGACCTTGACAATATGATAAATGAGCTTAAGCAGATGAGCGGAACACTGAAGGCTCTTAATGAGAAACTGGAAGTAACTACAGATGAAACTGTAAAAGAGAAGCTTAAGATTGAGATTGAGGCGGCACAGAAAGCTTATGACAGCCAGAGAACAACACTTCAGAAGGAGTTCGAGCACAAGATCACTTCCATGCAAAGGGCCCTTGATACAGCTAACCTTGCGGTTACTGAAAACGGAACCAGATCAAAGAGACTTGATCTGGTTAGTACAAGACTAATGAGTCAGACAACTACATTTAAGACTTTACAGTCTGACAACGAAGACATCGATATTGCTGAAACTGTTACACAGCTTACTTCCGCTCAGGTAACATATGAAGCAAGTCTTATGGCCACGGGCAAGATCAGTCAGAGTTCTCTTATAAATTATATCTGACGGGTATTAATTATTTGTAGCACAATGACGAAATAACGTATATAATTAATGGTGATAGGAGAGAACCTCTTTATCATCGTGACACCAATATACATATGTACATATGATAGCATGGAGGTTACATAATGAAATTAACGACAAGGATTTTCGGAGAAGTTGAAATTGATGACAGTAAGATAATCTGCTTTCCAAACGGTATCATAGGCTTTCCTGACCTTCAGAAGTTTACCCTTATGCATGATGAAGAGCAGGGATCAGGTACTATCAAATGGCTCCAGTCCATCGATGAGCCGAATTTTGCAATGCCGGTTATGGATCCGCTTGTTGTTTGCCCTGATTATAAGCCACTTGTTGATAAGACAGAGGTAGAGGCCATTGGCGAACTGTCCGAGGATGATATGCTGGTTCTTGTTACAGTTACTGTTCCGCATGATCTTACCAAGATGACTGTAAATCTCAAGGGACCATTTATTATTAATACAAAAGAAATGAAGGCTTCCCAGACGATTATTGATAATGATGAATATCCGGTGAAGTTCCCGATTTATGACATTCTTCAGAAGAATAAAGAAAAAGGGTGATCAAAGTTACTAGAAATATAGCAGGGATGGGGAGATATAGACCTGCACAACTACAAAACCATGGAGGGATAGCGAATGTTAGCATTATCAAGAAAAAAGAATGAAGCGATCATCATCAATAATAATATTGAGATCACAGTACTGGATATCAGAGGCGACCAGATAAAACTTGGAATCTCTGCACCAAAGGAAATCCCAATCTACAGAAAAGAAGTCTATATCCAGATTCAGAATGAAAATAAAGAAGCAACAGATGTTGCCGGAATTGATGCTCTTAAGAAGTTGTTGTAAGTACATTTATGATAATAGAGGCTGCTGTCCCATTGGGCAGCAGCCTTTTTAAAGGTTAAATGATGCGAATTCTTTTTTATGACTGGGACGAATTTAATGGTGAGGATTGCAGGGATGCAATGAGAAGGCTTGGACACCAGGTTGATGTGTTTAAGCTTGATATGTATGGATTTGACCTGACACCGGAGATGGATGAGAAAATAAGAGGGCTTTGCGGGAAAAAAGGTGATGATGGTGCACGCTATTACGACCTCTTATTTAGCTTTGACTTCTTTCCAAATATCTCAGAGGCCTGTCAGAAATACGGAATGCCATATATTAGCTGGGTGTTTGACTGCCCTCACTATACGCTGGATTCTCATGTTACAAATAATTCCGTGAACAGGATATTTGTTTTTGACTCTTTGCTTTATAAGAGGTTAGTGGGGAAAGGAGTTTCCACAGTCAGATATTCACCTTTGGGGGTTAATGATAAGAGATTATCTGAGCTTTGCCGAAGGCTGGATGAAGAGACAGGCGGAGAGATAGTTTATGAGCATGATGTGAGCTTTCTGGGGAATCTGTATGATAATGAGTTTAATTTTTATGATCAGGTGGAATATATACCTTCAGATCTGAAACAGTATATAGATATTGTGATAAAGGCGCAGGAAAAGGTCTTTGGACATGATCTTTTTACTGATGAAAAGGCGATAACCCAGACCCATATAGACAGGCTAAGAGAGTATATCAATTTTGAGAACTCAGGTAAGTATGAACTTGATTATGACGAAATTATCCGTGATATTCTGAGAAAAAAGGTAACAGTAAACGAGAGACATGACATATTGGCTGAGATGGGGAAAAGGTTTGATACAGTTCTCTATACTATGCCAGGTGCAAAGCCTATAGAGGGAGTATGTAACCTTGGAATAGCATCCTATTCGGATAAGATGCCGAGAGTCTTTCATAGAAGTAAGGTAAACTTAAATATCTCTTTGCGATCGATCTTGTCCGGAGTGCCACTTCGTGTCCTTGATATCCTGGCGGCAGGAGGCTTTCTGATTACCAATTATCAGTCTGAGATCGCGGAGTATTTTGAAGATGGTGTGGACCTTGTCATAGCCGGAACGCCTGAAGAAATGGTTCAAAAAACTGCTTATTATCTGGAACATGACGCGGAGAGAAAACAGATTGCAATTAATGGGCAGAAGAAAGTTCTGGAGAATTTTGCATATACGAAATTGCTTCCAATGATACTTGATGAAAAATCCTAAAATTTTTATAAATTTTGGGATTTTTTTTATTTTAAGCTATAAAGATTTTGGCGCGTATTCCGATATAGAGGATAAGAAATGCTATATAAAGCAATAACGTGAGATCAGACGTTTATGATAAGGTAAATTCCTTGTTCGGACATGGAGGTATATGAATTATGGGAATGGAAGCAATTAATGGCTTTTCACCGCTAATTCAGTCGGTGCAGCCGCAGGTAAAAACACAGGTGCATGAGCAGAGCCAGTCGCAGTCTGAAATTGCCAATGCAGAGGCTGCCGGAGCTACTCAAAATATTGATCTAAAGGTAGAAACTGCCGACAATGCTTCGAACTCTAATGGTGGTTCTCAGGGTGGTGCTCAAAATTATACTGAAGGACAGAACAGGCTTGAAGCTACTGAAGAACAGATTCAGGCTGATAATGAGAAGGTAAAAAAGGCCATCTCTGAAATGGCTAAAAATGTAAGATCCAACGCCGAAGCTGTCTTTGGAATCCATGAAAAGACAAACCGCGTGACCATCAAGATGGTGGATAAGGAAACCAAGAAAGTAATCAAGGAATTTCCACCGGATGAGACTTTGGATATGATAGCCAAGGTTTGGGAAATCGCCGGCATTATGGTGGATGAAAAGAGATAAAACAAAATTGACATGGAAGTCAATGTAACACGCTCAAGGATTGAGAAAGGAGAATGCTTATGCCTATCAGAATAACAGGAATGAACTCAGGCCTTGATACTGAAAGTATCATAACTGCGTTGACACAGACCAAGCAGGACAAGCTGGATACTGCAAAAAGTGATCAAAAGAAATTGACCTGGAAGCAGGATATATGGAAGGATCTCAATAAAAAGGTTCAGGCTTTCTACAATGGAACCCTTAGTACAATGAGATTTTCAAACGCATATTCAAAAAAGACTACTACAGCATCCAATACATCTGCAGTATCGGTAATTACAGGCGATGGAGCTATGGATGCTATACAGACTTTAGATATCAATAAATTGTCAAAGGCTGCATATCTTACCGGCCAGGAAGTAAAAATAGGAGATGAAAAAGCCAAAAAGACAGCTACAATAGATGAGCTTGACTTAAGTGCCGGAGAGAAGCTTGAATTCACAATAGGCGGTAATACAGATGATAAGATTTCTGTAACTCTTGAAGAGGGAGATACGATTGATAGCATTCTGACCAAGCTCAAAGGGGCTGAATCATCAGATAGCCATACAAAACTCAATTTCAACTATGATGAGAACAACGGAAGATTCTTTGTATCATCTAAGACAGCCGGAGCTGCAGCTTCATTTGACATGGTGGAAAGTGCAGCCATGACAAGGCTTGGTCTTGCCAAGACAACAACAGGATCCAATTACGTTGCTGGCTCAAGTGCAGAGATAGTTCTAAATGGAGAGACTTATACATCTGAATCTAATACTTTCGAGATTAACGGTCTTACCATAACTGCTAACGAGGAGGCTAAAGGTATAAGCCTTTCTACCAAGCAGGACACCAGCGGAATATATGACAATATAAAGAAAATGCTCAAAGAGTACAATGACCTGATGAAAGAGTTTGCTACTCTTTATAACGCAGATAATGCTTCTAAGTATAAAATGCTGACAGATGCTCAAAAAGAGGAAATGTCAGATACAGAAGTAAAGGATTGGGAGACCAAGATAAAAACCGGACTTTTAAGTGGCGATGAGACAGTGGGCAACATAAGAAATGCCATGAAGAATGCTATGGCTTCTTCTTATACCTTGACTACAAAGGATGGAACATCTCAGCTTTTCAGCCTTGGTAGTTTTGGAATTGCAACCGGAAGCTTTTTTTCAACAGAAGAGAACGAGCGAGATATGTTCCATATAGACGGTGATAAAGACGACTCACTGACAAGTGGCAATACGGATCTTCTCAGTAAGATGATCAACACTGATCCGCAGGTTGTTACAGACTTCTTTACCCAGTTATCTAAAGATCTGTATGGAAACATTTCTGATCTTATGAGAGGTACCAAGTACAGGACTTCATTTACTATTTATGAAGATAAGCTGATGGCATCTCAGTACAGTTCATACAATACTAAGATAAATAAAGCACAGGAAGATCTTACAGCGGCACAGGATAAGCTGTACAGGAAGTATTCAAAGATGGAAACAGCTCTATCCAAGATAAACAGCAACAGCAGTTCACTGTCAGGATTCTTTGGTACAGGCGGTTGATAAAAACTTTTGATAAAAAATACTTAAGAATGTGAGGGAGCACTTATGCCAGTATTATCACCACAACAAAATGCTTATGCACAGTACAAAAATAATAAGATCATGTCAGCATCAGGTCCTGAGCTTACACTTATGCTCTATGATGGTGCAATCAAGTTTTTGAACGTTGCAGAATATGCAATTGAAAAAAGTGATATCCAGAAAGCACACAATAATATTATTAAGACAGAAAAGATTATAGAGTATCTACGCAATACTCTGGATATGAAATACCCTGTTGCACAGGATTTCGAAAACATGTATTCTTATATTAGTAGACGACTTGTAGAGGCTAATCTTAATAAAGATAAGGATATTGTTGTTGAGATCAATGGTCATATGCATGCTATACGTGATAACTGGGTAGAAGTAATGAAGGCCAACCACGTATTTGTTAAGGATGCATGAGCCGGCGCGTGATGATTCTTGAAAGGAGTTTTCAAAATGGTATCAGCCAGCCTTGATATGCTTGAAGAGAGTTTAGTAAAAAAAATCGAGGTTATGAAGCAGATTCAGGATGAAAATGAAAAACAAAGAGAAATTCTGAAAAATCCTAATGAGGTCGATGAGGAAGCTTTTGATAAGATATTAGATGTCAAAGGGGACCTGATAGATGAACTCGAAAGACTTGATGATGGATTCCAGTCATTATTCGACCGCGTAAAGGCAGAAATAAAGGATAACAAGGAGCTTTATGCTGATCAGATAAGACGGATGCAGGGATATATTCAGGAAATCACAGGTATGAGCGCTTCAATTGAAGCTGCTGAACGTCGCAACAAAAAGCTTGCGGAGGATTACTTTAGTAACGCCAGACATATGATGGAATTTGGAAGGCAGACATCAGCAGCCGCATTTAATTACTACCAGACCATGAACAGCTACAAAGATGTACCACCACAATTTTTTGATAATAAAAACTAATGATATTTAGAACTGCGAAAGATGAATTGTCATTTTTCGCAGTAATTTTTATACAGCTTTTTCAAAGACAAGGCTATGGGGCAATTTATGTGGACAAAGAATGAACTGATCGATGAATTTAATGCAATTGAGAATGATATATTTGATGTTGTCAGAGTTTCAGATACAGATCCCCATTCTCTATCTGTGGTAATAAATAGGATTAATGAATTTGCGAAGTTGGCAAATATACATATTACAGGCCTGATTGAGGAATCGGGAGATTACGATTCATTGTTAAAAAGCATGATGAAGAATACGTTAGTGGAATTAGTATCGAGTCTTCTTGGGCTTATGCAAATATTGGAAACACAAAAAATAATCCTAGGTAAAAACGATGAAGAGCTGAGTGTGTTAATACAGAAAGTAACTGAATTGTTGAGATTTGGAATTATTTCCCAGCCGCAGAAGAATGTTGGCGATATAAGTATTCAATCTGTGTTTGGAGATTTGGCTCAACTTAGCGGCGGCAATAAAGACTATTATGTTATCAATCATCTTTATCAGAATTCATGTTGGAGATTCTTACCAAGATTTCATATAGATGATGTTGCCATAGTTATGCAGGGCCCTTTTGTCAAAGACAATGATTTTACATTGGAAACATTGATGCGATATAGATATATTTACCCTGAAGTAGTTATAATACTATCTACTTGGAAAGGCGAAGTTGACGAGCTTACTGCATGGAAGCTTGGTATTTTTAAAATAGTATTATTAGAAAACAAAATGCCAAAAGACACAGGCTTTGTTAATGTTAAGCTGCAGCTGACAAGCACAAGGATTGGAATACAAAAAGCAAAAGGAATAGGAAAAACAAAATACGTTCTAAAAACAAGAACAGATCAAAGACTGTTTTTGCCTGATTTTTTGATGCTTATGAGAAGTTCGATACATAATTATAAGTGCAATCAGCCGGGAATGAAGGAGAGAATCCTTTTTCTTGGAGGATTGCATTCTTTCTGTACCTGTCCATTTCAGCTTACAGATTTTTTGACTTTTGGAAATATAGAAGACATAGAGCATTTCTATTCAGCATCAGGAGATAGTAAGAGATTTATTAAAGGGGATACTTCTGATATTAATTACTTGGTTTACAGGTCAAAGAATATATTGGAAAGGTCACACGAAGACAGCTTTCAAGCAATTTTTTCTATGGACAGAGCAGCAAAAAATAAACTGGCTAAAGAACTCATAAGTGTTTTAGATCCTGAGACATATCTTTCTTTGACATTTTATGAATCGTATATTCTAGGAAGAAAGATAACGGAAAATGATGAGGTGCTTGCTTTATATTGGGATTTTTTGAAAAAAGGAGCAATTATCATAGATTCAGACCAGTTAATGCTCTATTGGCACAAATATGAGAACAAGTATTACAACGAAAACTCTCTTATATCTAATGGTGGCCTGACTAACAGTGCGTGGCTTCAATTTTTGAACTATGAAGATGAAATGAACTGGTAATGTGAAAATGTTTGTCGGCTAATCAATTAAAAATCTTAACCATTAATAATAAAAAATGCAAAAAAATTTCGAATTGCTTAAAAAAAATAAAAAATTATTTCAAAATAGGGTTAACTTCGGAAACATGCTGCCGATAATATTAGTGTAAAAAGAAAAACAAGCAGCCATGGAAGGGACTCCGCGTAAGCTGCAAAAGAAGAGAAGATGGAAAGGCAGCAGGGAAGCGGGCCCCGTTCATGGAGGATTTAATATGGTAGTACAACACAATATTACGGCTATGAATGCAAACAGACAGCTTGGTATCACAACTGATGTTCAGGCTAAGTCCAGTGAGAAACTTTCATCCGGTTACAAGATCAACAGAGCAGCAGATGATGCAGCAGGTCTTGCGATTTCCGAAAAGATGAGACGTCAGGTAAGAGGTCTTACACAGGCTTCAAACAATGCTCAGGATGGTATCTCTGCAGTTCAGATCGCTGAAGGTGCTCTTAACGAAGTTCATGATATGCTTCAGAGAATGGATGAACTTGCAACCAAGGCTGCAAATGACACTCTGGAATCTGTGGACAGACAGTATATTCAGCAGGAAGTCAAAGCCCTTATTTCTGAAATTGATCGTACATCAAGTGCTACAAAGTTTAATGAACAGAATCTTCTTGATGGAACGTTCATCAATAAAAATCTTCAGGTTGGTACTGATAATATTTCAACAGATTGTATCACAATCTGTATTCAGTCACTTAGTGCAGAAGGTATCGGTATTGATAAGGTCGCAGTAACCGGATCTGATGGAAATACAGCAAGATCTGCAATCGACAATATTAAGACAGCCCTTCAGTCAATATCATCACAGAGAGCTGACCTTGGTGCAGTACAGAACAGACTTGAACATACAATCAAGAATCTTGATAACGTAACTGAAAATACAACAGCAGCTGAATCACAGATCCGTGATACAGATATGGCGGCCGAGATGGTTAGATATTCCAATAATAACATCCTGGCTCAGGCTGGTCAGTCCATGCTGGCACAAGCCAATCAGACTAATCAGGGTGTATTGTCGCTCCTTCAGTAAAAATAGGATTTCCAATAGGCTTCGGCATCTGCCGAAGCCTATTTTTAAGCAGTTTCAAAATTTATATATTTTTTTTAAAAAACACCCTAAAGTTTTTAGAATTATAGTCGATAATAAAGGTGTAATACAAAACAGAGATAGTATTTAGGCCAGCACTGAATACTATTTCCTAACAATCACACGAGCAGCAAGGATGCTGCCGTACATATTCAAGGAGGAATAAAATATGGTAGTACAACACAACGTCACAGCGATGAACGCAAACAGACAGCTTGGAATCACAACTGGTATTCAGGCAAAATCTAGTGAGAAATTATCATCCGGTTACAAGATCAACAGAGCAGCAGATGATGCAGCAGGTCTTGCAATTTCCGAAAAGATGAGACGTCAGATCAAAGGTCTTACACAGGCTTCTGCTAACGCTCAGGATGGTATTTCAGCAGTTCAGACAGCTGAAGGTGCTCTTAACGAAGTTCACGATATGCTTCAGAGAATGGATGAGCTTGCAACTAAGGCTGCATCAGATACATTGCAGTCAACAGATCGTGCTTACATCCAGCAGGAAGTAACAAAGCTTGTTTCTGAAATCGATCGTACTTCTAGCGCTACAAAGTTCAACGAGCAGAATCTTCTCGATGGAACTTTCACATCAAAGAACCTTCAGGTTGGTACTGATAATGTATCTACAGATACTATCATGGTTTGCATTCAGTCACTTAGTGCAGAAGGTATCGGTGTAGACGGACTTCAAGTTACTGGAGCAGATGGTAATACAGCTAGATCAGCTATCGATACTATCAAGACAGCTCTTCAGTCTATTTCTTCACAGAGAGCAGATCTCGGTGCTGTACAGAACAGACTTGAGCACACAATCAAGAACCTTGATAACGTTAATGAGAATACAACAGCAGCTGAATCACAGATTCGTGATACAGATATGGCAGCTGAGATGGTTAAGTATTCTAACAACAACATCCTTGCACAGGCAGGTCAGTCAATGCTGGCACAGGCTAACCAGACCAATCAGGGTGTTCTTTCACTTCTCGGCTAATATTCATAAATGTAGTAAAAGCAGTCTTTTGCAGACATTGCGCTACCAAGAGGGCTTCGGGTTTCCGAAGCCCTTTTTCCGTGGCATTTAAATGAAAAAGCGATTTGTTATACGTCAACAAATAAACTATAATAAAAATATAACAGTCTGATTATAAGGAGCTTGCTATGGGAAATGAGAAGCGTTTTGATGCACTGATCGTTGTAACAGCAGATGATTGCAAGAGATTGCAACCACTATATCCAAGACTTATAGAAAACTATCCCTATGGAAAATTATGTTTTATTGGTCCGACGGATGTTAGGGCAATAATTGATTCAGACAGTAGGATAAATAATGATTCCTTTGCGATAGATGAAAACAGTCTCATTCCCTTTAATGAAGTTCACAAGTGCATGGCAGAGAGACTCTCAGATATCCTTAAAGGCAGAGAAATGCCAAGAGCTGTTACAGGGTGGTATTATCAGCAGTTTCTTAAGATGCAATATAGCGCTGTCTGCGAGGACGAATACTATATGGTTTGGGATGGGGACACTATTCCTTGTAGAGAAATAAAAATGTTTCAGCCGGAAACAGGTAAGCCCTATCTTGACCTTAAACATGAATTTCACCCTGAATATTTCGATACGATTTCAAAGCTCCTTCCCGGTTTCAGAAAGGTTATAGAACGATCTTTTATCTCTGAGCACATGCTAATAAAGAAAGAGATAATGAGGCATTTAATAGAGGATATAGAAAGAAATGACAGTATTCCCGGGAAATATTTTTGGGAAAAAATAATCAATTCTATACCTCCTGAAAAAATATCTGATTCTTCTTTTAGTGAATTTGAGACATATGGAACCTATGTTGCAATGCGATTTCCGGATGTGTATAAGCTGCGTGACTGGCACTCTTTCAGACTTGGTTCTCAGTTTTTTGGTATTGATACTATAACTGATAGAGATTTTGCGTGGCTTTCAAAAGATTTTGATGCCATATCCTTTGAGAAAAATCAGCCTATGTTCGGAAATGGCAACACATTTTTTAATGATCCTGCCTATCAGGAAAAGCTTTCAGCCAAGCAGATGCTTCAGGCTATCCAAATGGAATTTAATGGTGGCTATAAGGAGGTTTGGGCAGATGATCCCGTTACAATGAAAAATGCCAATATCACAAAAGGTGGATTTGTTAATGGAAAGGGAATAGATAACAGAACGCTTTTTATAATTGTTGATAACGGCGAAGAACAGGCTGTGAAATTTAGTGTTGAAGGAATAGAATGCACATTATCCAAACTGAATTATAAATACGTTATTACTGATGCCCATCTTCCATTCTATGCAGCTGTGAATAAGGCTGTAAGGGACCTGGATAAGACACAGTATAAAGACTGGGATATTTGCATTCTAAAAAGTGGTACAAGAGTTGTGTTTGATTCAGTCCATTTTTTAAAGCAGGCTCTTTATTCTGCTGAGAATATTGGAGCAGCCGGAAGTGTATCTAATCTTGCGGGAAATAAGCAACAGATTGATATAAAGTTTGATACTCAGCAGGAATACATAGAATTTGGAGAAAAGAATAATGTTCTTATGGAGGATCCATACTTAGAAAGAGTCACTCTTTCTAGTAATGCCATCTTGATAAAGAGAGAAGCCTTCGAAAAAGTGGGGGGCTTTGCTGAGGAATTTGGAGATGATGGAATTGCAGGGGATGCAGATTTTTCTTTAAGGCTTCTGGCATGTGGCTACAGGCTGAGACTCGTGAGAAACAGCTTTGTTTATAGACAGCACTGGGATGAACGAGAGAATAAAGCCCCAGGGCAAGAGGGCTTGTTAAGCTTTATTTATGCAAAACCTGACATTTTTTCACAGATTTCTTTTGGAAAGATGGAACGGTTTAATGTTTTGGAAATAGGATGCGGTTTAGGCGCTAACATGAAAGCTTTAAAGAGTTTATATCCAAATGCGCAGGCGGCAGGAGTGGAGAAAAACACAGAAGTTGCGGATATAGCTGCGCAGACAGAGCTTGTCTATAAGAGTTTTTCAGACCTTGAAAAAAATATCGAGGGACCTGCTTTTAATTTGCTTATTGTGAACAAGGATGATTTTGCAGCACTTTCGCAAGATGACAAAAAGATAATAGGAAGGCTTTGTTATTCAGATTTTCAGGTAATTACAAAGTGAGGCGGAGATGAATAGTTCTTTTAGTACAGTAACAAAAAATAAATTGGTTTCTTCGTTTGAAAACATCGAACTTGCCATTTTGAATGCAATTGATGATTATGAAAATACCCATGATAAAGAAAAGCTTAATCGTGAGTTTGGAATGACTATGCAGCTCTTAAACGGTTTTGCCAAAAATTTATCTGAGGAAATATCCTTAGGTTTTGCGGAAGGCATCTTTTATGAGCCTTATTTGTATTGCGATAAGGAAGTTGCACAGGAAATGCAGAGTGTGCTCAGAGGAATTATTCAGTTACTCATAGAGCTAATGGATAAAATAGCTAAAACTATAGAAGCAGAGCTGGATGAAGAGAGTATATTATTTCTCAGACATCTTCTTGGAGAATTATCATTGAGTATACGTTTTGATATAGTTTCACTTCCTGAAACTGTTATTGAGGGAAAAGCGGATATCGGAAATATATATGCTCAGCTGAACAGGATAAATATACATAATAATGATCATATTGTAGTTAAAAACTTGTGGCAGAATTCTGGCAGAAGAAGGCTCCCAATTTATTCCGCCAAAGATGTGGCAATAGTTATGCAGGGGCCTGTTGATTATGAGAGGGATTTTACGCTAGAAACTCTTATGAGGTATAGAAAGCTATATCCGGATGCTATGATCATTCTTTCTACCTGGTACGGGGAAGTGAACGAGAATCTTAGACATCTGCTCAGGGCTATAGATATAGAAATAGTTGAAAATGATATTCCAATAAACAGAGGTCCATCAAATATAGCATGCCAGCTTGATAGTTCACTTTTTGGGATTGAGAAAGCTAAACAAAATGAAGATATAAAGTATGTTCTAAAAACCAGAACAGATCAGGCTTTTTATTTACCGGACTTTTTACTTTATTTCAGGAATATGCTAAGTACCTATCCTGTTAATAACGAGAATATGAAATCCAGATTGATCTTTTTGGGAACCCATGGATCAATGTGCAATTATCCTTTTAGAATTACGGATTTTATGGCTTTTGGAGAGATTGAAGATGTAACAAAGCTATATGGAGCACCTAAAAAATTTGGAAGACTTGAGTTTACGCAATCAGATCCTGAAATTAAAAATGCTCACTACTATTATGTGCTGAAAAGAGCATTAGTCGACTCGTTTTTTGATTCCTGCAATATGGATGAAGTTTCCAGAAGGCAAGTTGTTGATAAAATAGGAAAAACACAGGATCCGGAATCGTTTTTGATTCAATCCTTCTGTGAACGCGTAGTGTATGGGAAGAGCATTACTTCTGATGATGACGCACTTATGCTTTATTGGAAGTTTATAAAAAACTGTGCCATTTTTATAGACCCGGATGAACTGCTATTTTTCTGGGATAAATATGGAAGCAAATATATAGACATAAGCAGCAATGTGTCTGAAGGCGGACTTACACATGCTGCCTGGATGTCTTTCTATTATTGGGATATATAGGATTAAGCAGGAAAAATAAAACCATCTGATTCAATGGCACCATTTGAGTAATTTCCCATTATATTGCTTTCCAGAACTGCCTGGTAGAACTGCTGAGGAGAGAGTTTTTCTCTGTATCGTGGGTCGCGGAAAAATTCAGTTAACTCAGGAACTGTTGCCTGATATTTTTCAAAGGTTGCAGCATCATAGTCCCTAGAGAGCCAGCCCACGTCTTCCTGAGACAACTCACTTATATCTATAAAGAAATTGGTGTTTCTAAATGACTTCCAGTTCCTCAGTTTGTATGCGGAGGTGTGACGCATGGCAACCCATGTTCCGTAGGTTTCAAATTCGGAAAATCCAAGGTCTATATTTTCACTTCCTGCAGCAGAAAAGATTTTTTCATAAAATGTTTTCCCTTCAAAAGGGGTACTTTCAATTTCTGCAATCATGTCGTGCATGAAATCTTTTTTAAATATCATATGTTCAGATACAAAGGATTTTTCTATAACTTTACTAAAACCAAATAGATTTTGAATTGTAGAAAAGTATCTGCTCTGGCATTCTGACTTTACGTCAAAGTATGGTTTTCCATCTTCAGAGAACATACTAATATGTCTGAGGGGGATGGTGTCAGCATCCCAACACAGGTAGTATTCCCCGTCACAGTAGTCTGAAAATTTCATTTTTAAAAACTGCTGATAATACCATCCTGTGCTTGAAGTACCAACCTTGTTTTTTTCAGTTAACTGTTTTGAGAGAGCAAGCTTTATTTCTTCAAAGGGCAATATTTCACGTTCATTTAAATATTCTATTTTATGATTCCCATAAATGCCGGTGTCATAATCTGATTTAATACATTCTTCTAATTCAGGAGGCCCCACAAATACTATCTTGCTTATGTCAAGACATTCAAAGAGCCTGTGATATTGTGTTTTTGTCCGGTGATAGTCTTTGGAAAGAGAAGGGATCATACATGAGAAAGTGGTCATTTTGAACTCCTTTCAGAGCCAGGTATCAGTAATATATTTCTTATAATATTATAACGTTATTTGGTATAATAATGATATAAAAAATAATTAAGAAGGGAACTTTTTTGAAAATACTGGTCGTTAATCCATATTCATATATTCATAGCGATATTATGGAAGCCCTGACTGATATGTATGGCGCAGGAAATGTGCGAGAACTTACATATCTGTTCAAAGGTAAGGATGTCTATAGCAATGAGGAATTTGCTTCATTATTTGAACAGAGATTCGCAGAACAGCAATATGACCTGGTTTTTTCTACGAATTTTTACCCGATAATTGCGACTGTTTGTCATGAACATCAGGTTCCATATATTGCGTGGACATATGATACGCCTATGAATGTACTTCCCTGTGAGCAAATGCAGTATGACACCAATTTTATTTTTTTATTCGACAGGATTGAGGTTCAGAAATATAAAAGGCTTGGTTATGACAGGTTTTGGCATATGCCGCTAGGAGTCAATACAGTTAAATATGAAAAAGTATCAGCTCAACAAAAGTTTTCCAGCAATATTTCTTTTATGGGGAAACTGTATAAATCAAGTATTGGACTTATAAAAACAGGACTATCAGGAGACCTGCTGCAATATATAGATAAGCTCGTTGATACACAGAGCAAGATACTTGATAAATACATAGTGGATGAGCTGATAACTGAGCCTATTATCGAAAGCATAAACAGCGAATATAGAAGTATAGGATATGATCTGACAGTTAATAAAGAGCAGCTATCATATGCTATCACTGAGTATGTTACATACCTTGATAGGATAAGCCTTTTGGAAGTAATGGGCAGAAGATATGATGTTCACCTGTATACCTATGAGGCAGGTGAAACAGAAAAGAGATTACTTAAAGATGTTCATATACACGGGCCTTTAGATTATACAAGTGAGATGCCGGCACTTTTTAAGTCAAGCAAAATAAATCTTAATTGGAGCCTGCGAGCGGCTCAAAGTGCAATTCCCTTAAGGGCGCTTGATATATTGGGATGTGGTGGATTTCTTTTATCTAATGCTCAGCCTGAGCTTGAAGAGTGTTTTGAAAATGGAAAAGAAGTTGTTCTATTTCACAGCATTGACGAGGCAGTGGACCTGGCAGGGTATTATTTGCAACATGATGAAGAACGTCAGCAGATTGCAGCAGCAGGACTTAAGAAAGTGCAAAATGATTTTAAATATACAGATAGATTAAAAAAGATGATAAGTGTTGCTTTATAGTTGAATGTGTTTTTGCATGGAGAATAGAGCAGATGGACAATCAAAAGCATTTTGATCTTCTCATAGTAGTAACTCCTTCAGATTGCGAGAGAGTTCTACATTTATATCCACGGCTTATTGAAAACTTTGATTATGGAAAGCTTGTGTTTATCGGTTCCGCTCAGGTTGGGAATATTGTCCTGAATCATGAGCCTATAAAGGACCATGTAAAATGGCTGGATGAAAATGAACTTCTTCCTTTTAATGAAGTACATAGCTGTATGGCAAGGCACTTAGCGCCAATCATTGGCTCAGAGCCACTTCCTCGAGGAATAACAGGCTGGTATTATCAGCAGTTCCTTAAGATGCAGTATTCAATGGTCTGCGAGGATGAATATTACATGGTCTGGGATGGGGATACTGTGCCATGCAGAAAGATAAATATGTTCAGCAAGGAGACCGGACAGCCCTACCTTGATCTTAAACATGAGTTTCATCAGGAGTATTTTGACACCATGGGTAAGATACTTCCGGGATTTAGGAAAGTCATTGAGAGATCATTTATTTCAGAGCATATGCTTTTTAAAACAGATATCATGAAAAATATGATATCTGATATAGAAAAAAATGATCAGATAAGCGGTGAGAAATTCTGGGAAAAGATAATAAATTCTATTGAACCGGAAAAGATATATGACTCTTCATTTAGTGAATTTGAGACCTATGGGACTTACGTGGCACTTAAGTCACCATCAACATACAAATTAAGGGAATGGCATTCTTTCAGGCTGGGTGCATCATTTTTTGATATGCACAAGATAAATGACAGGGATTTTGAGTGGCTATCAAAAGACTTTGACGCCATCTCTTTTGAAAAGGGACAGTCTGTCAGGGAAGATAACAGGAACTTTTTTGACAACCCTGAATATCAAAAGAAATTGTCTGCAAAGAAAATGCTTCAGCTTGCCCAAATGGAATTTAAAGACGGATATAAGGAAGTTTGGGAAGATGATGTGGAATTGTCTGCAAATACCAACGTTACTTCAGGCGGCTTTTGGAAACATGAGGATAAGGAAGACAGGATAATTATTGTAATTGTCTCCTACAATGCCAGCTTTCTTATGGAAGAAAACATTAAGAGTATAAGAAGTACGCTGAATCAGGGAACATATAAGATAGTAGTTGTGGATAATGCTTCTACTGATGGAGTGACGCAGTTTCTTGAAAAACAGGAAGATATATTGCTTATAAAAAACACTGAGAACGTAGGTTTTGGACCTGCCTGCAATCAGGCAGTTGCAGCTACGGTGGGAACTGAGTTTGAAAAGTGTGATGTTCTTCTTCTTAACAATGACACAAGACTGGTATTTGATTCAGTATACTATCTGAAAAAAGCCCTTTATTCTGCAGAGAATGTAGGTGCTGTCGGAAGCTTGTCCAATTATGCCGGTAATAAACAGCAATTGGACATCGAATTTGATACCGTAGATGAATACATAAAATATGGTGAAAAGATAAATGTACCTATGGAAAGTCCGTATCTTGAAAGATCAAGGCTTTCTGCTTTTGCTATGCTTATTCGCAGGGATGTGTGGGATGCGGTAGGCGGTTTTGATGAAGACTTTGCTCCGGGATATTACGAAGATGATGCCCTCTCCATGGAAATACTTAAGAGGGGGTACAGGCTTTTGCTTGTTCGTAACAGCTTTATTTATCACGCAGGAAGTCAGAGCTTTTTAAAGACGGATTATGAGAGGCTTTTGACTGAGCATCACGTATTATTTGAGAAAAAATATGGTTTTGATATTTTGAAGTACTGTTATGCCAGCGGAACTGTTATATCACAGATCCCATATAATAAGGATTCGAGATTTAGCCTGCTTCAGATAGGGTGTGGCCTTGGATCCGATCTGAAAGCTATCAGGAGCTTGTTCCCTAACAGCTCGCTTAGTGGAATTGAAACGAACAGAGCTCTTTTTGATATTGCAAAGAACACTGAGAATGTTTATGAAAATGTTGAAAGCTTAAGAAGTGCTGTGCAAGGAAACATCTATGATGTGGTGATCGTGGACAATAATATCTACAAGGAGTTTGATGAGGGACAGAAAAGGGATCTGGCGGACATGCTCAGGGATGGAGTTACAGTTATTGTTAAACACCCTGAGTACGAGGAATTCCCTTACGAAAAAATAAAGCTGATCATCTGGGATATGGATGAGACTTTTTGGAGTGGCATCTTAAGTGAAGGTGAGGTAGAACTTCCATTATCCAACGTAGAGCTTATTAAAAGTGCGACAGATCATGGGGTTATCAACAGCATCTCATCTAAAAATGATGAGGAACCTGTGCTTAATGAACTTAAAGGGGCGGGGATAGAAGATCTGTTTGTATTTAATAACATAAACTGGGATGACAAAGGAAAGCAGATTGAGCTAAAGATCAAGAATATGGGCCTTAGGCCAGAAAATGTTCTTTTTATAGATGATAACAATCGAAACCTGGAGGAGGCTAAGTTTTATGCCGGGGATATCATGACTGCCAGCCCTGATATCATTCCTTATCTTGCAAACTTTTTTGCAAGAACAGTAGCTAAGGATAAAAATCATTCAAGACTTGATCAGTATAAATTGCTTGAGAAAAAACTGGATGCGCAGACTTCATACGATAATAATGAGAAATTTCTGCGTGACAGTGACATAAGGATAACAGTGAATAAAGACTGCCTTAAGGAAATAGACAGGATCACTGAGCTGGTAGGCAGAAGCAATCAGCTTAACTATACAAAAAACCGTGAAAACAAGGAAATACTGACAAGGGTCATAACAAATGATTGGAACAACTGTGCCTATATCAAAGCTCAGGATAGATTTGGCGCCTATGGAATCATAGGATTTTACTGCTATGATACCCGAGAAAAACTCATGAGACATTTCCTGTTTTCATGCAGAGTAATAGGCATGGGAATTGAGCAGTATGTCTACAATATGCTTGGATGCCCTGATTTTGAGATAAAGGGGAACGTATCGGTTCAGCTTGAAAAAAATAAAGATGTAGACTGGATAAAAGAAGACGTAGAGAACGAGATAGTAAGCGATCCGGAAAAAGAGAAAAGAATCCGCATCTTAATGAAAGGCCCTTGCGATCTTGATTCTACGATTCCATACATCAGAGGCGGGAACATCACAACGGAGTTTAATTATGTAAATGAGCATGGATTCACTACCGCCGGTCAAAATCACACAATGCATATCTGGCAGGCTGCCCATATGAGTGATGAAGAGATTGAAGAGATCCTTAGCGAAGTTCCTTTTATGCAAAAAGGTGATTTTGAAACCAAATTGTTCTCTGAAGAATATCACGTAATATGCCTTAGTATGCTTCAGGATACGGGATCAGGTTTATACAGAAATAAAAAGACAGGTGCATACATCAGTTTTTCAGGATTGAAGAGACCACTGACTGATCTGGCTAACGCAGCTGACTATATGAGCGGAGTTTTACAAAATCATGCATTTCTTTTTTCAAGGGATATCATTGAAAAATTTGCAAGAGACTGGGAATTTGTTGGAACAACGCCTGTGGATCTGCTTCTTAGAAATCTTGATTATATTTATGACCATGTTAAGGGAAAACCTGAATTTATCATAATCCTTGGAAGTGAAACTGCATATGAAGGTGATAATTCAGGATTTGAGGGAGTGCTTGAGAATAACAGGCTTTATAATCCGATAATACAGGAATTTGCAGAAGATCATGAGAGAATGCATGTTATCAATATTACTGATTTCATACATTCCCAGAACGATTTTGAAGGATGCATTAATCATTTTAGCCGCAATGTTTACTTTAAGATTGCAGGAGAGATATGTCAGGTTATCAATGATTCAATCTGAGAATGGGTGAATTATGGGAGAAATAATCTACTCGGATTTTAGTTATTACTATGAAGGAGAAGGTATTTCCGAAAAGCTTTTTGATTACAGAGAAAGCATAAAGGATTATACCCTTCTTCCTATGCATAGCTTTGACAATTCCATAGATGGAGTACTTAAGAGAGCACATGCTGCACTGACGGAAAGGTATGCAGGAACTGATCCGAGTCTCTTAGTTACTTACTTTATGACATATTTACTCATAATAACAAGACATATGGAAGAGCCGGAGCCTGTAAATGTGCTGTGCCTTGGAAAAGAGCTTGAGTGGATAGGAACCTATATTTCAGAAGATATACAGAAAATGCATCCTGATTCACGTTTGCAGATCGCAGAAGATATTAGAGAATCATTAGATGAAAAGTTTGATCTGATCATTTCATTTGATGAGAAAAAATTCAGTGCCTCTGATTTTTTTGAATTTGTAAAGGAGCACAGTACTGAAAACTGCAGAGCTATTTTTATAACTGATGATATAGAAATAGTTTATGATGGTTGTTCCAGATATATTTTTGGAAGATATATAGTCTTTACTAAACATGAGAATACAGCAGCTGAATTTAGTATTGATAAGTATGTAAAGGCACTTGGAAATCCGAAGAGAACAATTAAGACAGTAGCTGCCATAACCCCACATGACAGGCCTTTTAATAACTATGAACTTATAAAGGATATTGGGGCTGTGCCATATTTGTTTTATAAAAACAAGGGCTGCACAGTTTACATGGTGGGGATTGATAAGGATTACACCTATTCTTTTGAGAGTTATGTTCAGGGTGAGGAACTGGTAAGACTGAATGACTACAGCCTTGAATCAAAAATAAAATGGCTCAATGAGTATGGAAAAGACATCGACTGTCTGATGCTTTTTGGAACTTACAGAAACAATATGGTTGTAGCAGATAAATATAAAGAATTAAGACCTGATGGCGTTATATATCTCGCGCTTGATGCCAGTGCATTCTGGATCAACAATATACCACGTTATGAAACGAACGTTGATGAGTTCTATAAAAAATGCGATATCATCGGAACTTCGACGGTTCCACTCCAAAAGTTTATAGCAAAAAAATGGAAGATGGATATAAGAGTTGTCAGATGTGGCTACTATCCATTCGGCTTATCTGAGATGATGGCTCCTGTTTATGAGAAAAAGAAAAACGTGATACTTACTGTTGGAAGGGTTGGAACTCAGCATAAAAGAACAGATATTTTACTCCAGTCTTTTGCACAGGCCTATTCAGAGATATCTGATTGGAAACTTAGAATTGTAGGTCCTGTTGAGAGTGAATTTTATGGATATATTGATGAGTTCATGCAGGAACATCCATATATGGAGGATTCAATTTCTTTTGTTGGAGAGGTTGAGGATAAAGAAATTCTTCATCAGGAATTTATGGATAGCAAGGTATTCATTTTGACTTCAGAGCAGGAAGGATTCCCTAACGTTATTCCCGAGGCAATGAGCGCAGGGTGTGCAATACTTGTAACAGATTTGGATAATAGCGATGAGATGATCGACTACGGCAACTGCGGTTTAAAAGCCTCCATCAATAATATTCAAAAGATAGCAGATAATATCAGATCCTTGTGTAACGATGAAGCAATGTTAAAAAGAATGTGTGAGAACTCTTACAGAACATATCAGGAGAAGTTTGATTACAACCTGATAATTGATAATCTCTATGATGAACTTATCAGGGTTTAGGAGAAAATATAGATGTCAGACAATAAACCACTAATATCTGTGATAATGCCTGTAAAAAACAATGAAAAGTATTTTCCAAAAGCTGTCCAAAGCGTGCTGAATCAGACTTTTGATAATTGGGAGCTGGTAATTGTCGAGGGGAACTCCTGCGATAGTACAGGGAAAATTGCAGATGAATATGCAGTAGCTGATAATAGAATAGTTGCGCTTCATGAAGATGAATGGATATATGAGAGCCTGAATATAGGCATTTCAAGATCAAAAGGTGAGTATGTTACTTTCCTTAATTCAGACGATCTTCTTATGCCCGGTGCTCTTTCCAAAGCATCTGAGTTTATAGAGAAGTATGGAGTGGATCTATTTTTGTTTGCAGTTTCAACAACAGTATGTGATGAAGATCAAGTTATATTAAGCGATGATTCCAAAGAAATAATCAGCCTGATGCCAAACGAGTTTGTACTGAACAATTTCGATGAGTGCAAGGCTAACTGGGGCACAATCATGAGAATCGGGCTTCTTAATAATCAGCTCAACGTATATAGGAAGAACCTTATCAAAGACCTTAGATTTAGAAATGATATATTCGGGGCAGATTACTATTTCAATCTTCAGATGCTTCCTAAGATGAATTCTATAGGATATTATCCTGAATGCCTGTACAGATTTAATGCATATCAGGGTGTCAAGGGGATGAATGCATCAGTTGGCAAGTATTATTCATATAAGCACCAAATGTACAATGACTTTTACTATAAGAGTATCGAATTATTTGCTACCTATGGATGCCTAACACCTGATGTACTAAAGATGCGCAGGAAGATCAGGATAATGGAATTTAGCGCAGAGATTGATACCTATCAGTTTGAAAACTGCAATCTATCCTTGGAGCAGAAGCTCTGGGATATATTCAGATATACCGCTGAACTTAGTGACATCCTGAGTGCGGAAAAAGAATTTGCAAATATTGAAAATAAGGTTCTGGCTGTTTGCTATGCTCTTATATCAAGCAGTGATGAGAATCCGGGAAAAATGGCAAATGTATGCGATGGCATAAGGGCAATTTTTGATATCAGCAAAGGAAAAACTCCGGATGTAAAAAGAATATTTGATATGGTACAGGACTATCATAATCCTGCACATATTGGAATAACTATATGTAATAAATTGTTAGGATGATATGAATATGGCTGATACATTACCAATCCTGGTTTTTAAAGGTGATAATTCTCTTTGTTATGGAATACTTACTTCCTTTAGTGAACAGCTTAAAGATGCCCTCATTTCTATTGGCGAAGAGGTCATATATGTTGACCCTGCTGAAACTTCTGTAGAAGAACTTATTGGGAAGCGATATAAAGCTATCATCGCATTTATGGAAAACATTTTTTACAGCGTCCTTGATGATGGTAGTTTTGTCTTTGATTCATTTTATGGCCCAAAGTTCAATTATTGGACAGATTATCCCGCCTTTTATTACAGATATGTCCAGAAGGTTCCTAAAGACTATTACATCTTGACGCAGGATAGAAACTACGTGAAATTCATAAACAGGTACTATAAAAATGTGAGAGCTTTTTTTCTTCCGCCGGGGGGAAAAAAGATTGATGAACTCATACCCTTTAACGAAAGAAAATATGATCTGTCTTTTGCGGGCTCTTTTTCTAATTGGGAGAGATGTGTTAAGAGTTTTAATTTAAAGGATGAGACTACAAAAATACTGGTTGATAACTATTTGGAATTTATGGTTACAAACCCTGATTATACAACAGAAGATGCTTTTAGTGCTGTACTTGAAAAATTAGGGGTAAACTTGACAGATGATCAGTTTGTACAGGAACTGTCAAAACTTCACAGACTTGCTGAACTAGGTGCAGCAAAGTTATATCGTCAGGGAATTCTTCAAACAATACTTGATAGTGGAATAACTGTGGATGTGTTTGGAGACAGTTGGAAAGATGCCCCTTTTGCTGGCAATAAATATTTGAGGATTCACCAGGAGATACCTGCTGATAAAGTAAGCACGATATATGCCAATTCCAAAATGAGTCTTAATATCATGACCTGGCACAAAGATAGTATCACTGAGAGGGTGCTTGATGCCATGATGGCAAGAAGTATAGTTATTTCAGATTACACACCTGCTTTAAGCGAGAGTTTTGAGAATGAAAAAGAAATTCTTCTCTTTTCCCTAAATGATATTGCGGCAATTCCTGATATGGTCAGAAGAAACATTCAGAATTCTCAAATTGCAGATCTTGCTCATGAAAAAGCGAAAGCTGATTTTTCCTGGACTAAATTTGCTGAGAGATTTTTGAAAATAATAGAAATGATAAATGAATGAAGGAGTCTAAGGTGAATATTATCACGGCTTTGAATAAAAGGTATATTCCTTATACAACTGTAATGCTGACTTCTCTTGCAATGAACAATCCTGAAAAAATAGATGTATATTTGCTAAACAGTGAATTATCTGATGAAGATATTGCCTGCATGCAGAATGCCCTCAAAAACTATGCAGTCATGCTTCATGGATTAAAAGTTGAGAGGGAATTGTTCAGTGAAAGACTTCCTCATGATGAACAGTGGAGCATTGAAACCTACTATAGGCTTGCCATGCTGGATATTTTACCTGAATGTGTAGAGAGAATCCTTTATCTGGATGGGGATATGGTAATAAATAAACCCTTACAGGAAATATATTCTTTAGATTTTGAAGGGAAGAATATATTGGCTTGTGATGATAAGTGCGGACATAATACTCCTGATAGTTATGGCCCTAAAAATAATCAAATGCTTAAAGAGGCTTATGAAAATGGCTATAGATATTTTAATGCAGGTGTAATGCTTCTTAATATCAAACAGATGAGAAAACAGTATAGTTTTCAGGTTTATTTGGATGCGATAGAATCATGGAATTATGAGATGGAGGCACCGGATCAGGATATTCTTAATTGGGTTCATTGGAAAGAAGTAGAGTACCTTGATTACAGTAAGTATGATCTGTTTGCACGAGTTGCACATTCGGCGGATGTGACTTATGAAGAAGTAAAAAATAATGTTGCAATAATTCATTTTGCCGGAGATAAACCTTGGGCAAATGGAAGCTATCACTTTGATATAGAAAAAATCTGGTGGGATTATGCAAAAGAGACGCCTTATTATAGAGTACTTTTAGAAGAATTTGTGGATTCTGCCATGACTGATCCTTCTATTGAGACTATGATCAGAGATTTGGTTTCAAAGAATGAAGACCAGAAAAAGACATTAGACCTTGTGATGGGGAAAATAAAAGGTATGATAACATGAAATTTTTATTATATCTTTTACAGGTAAGAGAGCATTTCCTGAACGCGTGTCATGAAGTTAAAATCCTTTGATATGCGTTCAAAGCCTTTTTGGGCAATCTTCATTCTTTCATTATCGTGTCTTAAGCAATAGTCTATTTTTTCTATGGCATCCTCAACAGATTCGTATGTGACAATCTCATCAGGATCAAAAAAATCATCCATCTCAGGCTGATGATTTGTAATAAGAAACCCTCCACATCCTAAAACATCGACTACCCGTAAAGGAATTCCTGTGCGGTTGGCCCTGGTTGTAGGATTAAGGTTTATCTTACAGCTCTTAAAAACCTGTGGCATTTCTTCGTGATAAGAGACAGGTCCGTTTATTGAGATATTATGAGAACTTAGGACTTGCCTATCCTGATCATTTATTTCCGCTATGTACAATCTTGTGTCAAAGCCTCTTTCTCCGCACATATTAAGAAGCACCAGGCGATCCAGGTGCGTAAGGTGAGCACAAACAGAAAAAAACAACTGATCTTTTGAGGGCTGTATAGCAGTTTCTGACTGCGACTTAAAATATGAATTTACATCCCCTATAAAGTCATCAGTCAGGGCTGAGTCTATGACAAAGCTGCCACTTTTTTTCATCTGGACAGCAACGATTGCATCCATGTACTTTTGCTGCTCAGGTGACATTATGGCCTTAAGACTATAGAATGTATCTGAAAAGTATAATCCACCGACAAGAGAAACGTCTGAGGAAAACTTTTTGGGGTTTGGGCCAATTGTGGATAACCTTTCGACATTTGCTGCGAGAGGGAGATAATAAACGGTATCTAACCCCAAATCATTTTTGTAATGCTGATACTCATATCTTGAAAAGAAAAAGATATGGTTAGTTGGGAAATCCATTGTTTCTATGGATGGCAGATCTGCTGGACTGTCATATACCCATGAGAAATAAGGGATATTCTTTTCTTTGCACGGCAAAGATACCACAGGATAGTAATTAGTGGTAAATACCAGATCTATTTCATTCTCTGCTAAATCTTTATTTATCACAAAAGAAAAATCTTCGTCGTGATACCTGTCTTTTACAGGATAAAAGCGTGTGATACATTTATGTCCCAGCTTTTTTAAGCAATACTCCATGTCTTTTATCTGAAAAGAGCCAAACAGGTCGTAAATTAGCACATTCATCGCAAATCCCTCTGACTATAATTATCACATATATTATCGATATTTCCAATCAAATAAATCGTAATAAAATCAAAAATGCCTTATAATATAAGTGGGAGATTATGCGCTGTTTAGGAGACATGATGGAGAAGGGTAGAAATCTTGGCTTAAAAGAGCATAAATGCAGAGTGTGCGGCATGACAGGCAGCTTTCAGTCATATCTGGCAAAAGAGATGATGATGGGAACAGAGGATGAGTTTGAATATTTTGTCTGTGACAACTGTGGCTGTATACAAATATCTGAAGTGCCAGAGAATCTTGGATACTACTATAGTGGAGAATATTATAGCTACCAGTTTGAGGCTGATGAGGAATCATTATCTGAAATAAATATTGATGATAACCAAAAGATACTTGATGTTGGGTGTGGAAGCGGAAGCTGGCTTTATGAAATGGCAAAACAGGGATGTGGAAACCTGTATGGATGCGATCCTTTTATCGAAAGAGATATTGTCTATTCGAATCGCGTGCATATAAGAAAATGCGATATTACAGAGATGGAAGGCGATGGCACCTTTGATCTGATAAGAATGGGAGATTCGCTTGAGCATGTCACAAATCCACAAGAAGTTATGCATAATGCTAACAGACTACTTAAGGATGGGGGCCAATTGTGGATCAAAATACCTATTTTCCCGAATTTTTTATTTGATATGTTTGGAACATACTGGTATCAGTTAGATGCACCAAGGCATATTTTTATACCATCAGTCAAAACTTTGAAACTGTTGGCTGATAATAATGGATTTGAAATACTGAGAATAGAATATAAAACAACTAACGGATGTATGGTGAGAAGCTTTCTCTATCAGCATGGTATTACCTATAGGGACCAGACTGAAGAAGTAAGAAAGAAGTATTTTTCTGATGAGACTATTCCTAAAGTTAATGAGATATGCAAAAAGGAAGATGCTAACCGATATGGAGACCACGTTGATATTTGGATGAAAAAAGACACCGCTTTTTAAAGGATTGTTGGTGTCTAATTATGTTGGCTTTCTGGAATGGTTGTCAGAACAAAATAAGTGAGGTTTCATGAAAAAAGTAAGTGTAATTGTCCCGGCTTTTAATTCACATAATACGCTTCCAAGATGTCTTGACAGTCTTGTGAATCAGACTCTTGAGGATATAGAGATCATTGTGATCAATGACGCTTCTTCAGATGACACCTGGGACATAATGCTTGACTATGAAAGCAGGTATCCGGAGAAGCTGATCGTTATTGATGGCGGAGTTAACAGAGGAAGCGGTGGCGCCAGAAATCAGGGATTTGATATGGCCTCCGGTGAGTATATAGGCCTTGTTGATAGCGATGACTATATAGCACCGGGAATGTACGATCTTTTATATAAAAAGGCCAAAGAAACTGATGCGGACATAGTGGATACGGGCTTTTACAGTGAAGCCATGGATAAGGCAATCGTTTATACAAGCGATGATCTGACCGGAGAACTTGATGCTGATAAGAGAAAAAGGCTGATAGTAACGGGAGGATATCTTGTTACCAAAATATTTAAAAACGAGTTATGGAATAACCCGCCAATAAGAATGAGAGAGCACGTAAGGTGTCTTGAAGATACAGAAATACTTATCTATATGTATCTTAAGGCAAAAAAGGTAAGCAATGTCAAAGAAGTTATGTACAGATATTGCGATGTTGCGCAGTCTGCCACCAAGACCATGGATCTAAAAACGTATTATGACTCCATCTATGGTGCTATAGGAGCAATTTACGACGTTTGCCATGAAATTGATACTTATGCGGAGTGCAGGGAAATAATTGAATATGCTATCGCTAATCTGTATTCATATGGCATAAATCGCTGTCTGTATGATCAGATAATCAGATTCGGCGCAGCGAAACAGAACATAAAAAAGTATTTCAACAATGTTGGATACAATGAGAAAAAAATGCTATCTGATCTATGTAAGATGAAAAATGAAATTGGAATAGGAAGCTACAGAGACAATCCTGAAGTGATAAGAAGAATCAGTGAACTGGACATATTGATCATGGAGGAGTGCGACAAGAGGTTTATTAAATGAGGATAGCTGTTGCCTATTTTAATGAACTTAAAAAAGAAGATCTGGTATGGGCTCTTTTGCAGCAAGGTCATGATGCCCAGATAATTGACCTGCCCATATCTATTTATAGTGTAGATAAGCCAGATGCAGAAAAATATGCGGATCAAATAAAAAAGAACAATATCGAAGCTGTTCTTACCTATGACTTTAGTGCGGCACTTTCTGATGGATGTAAATTGGCTGGCATTCCTTATATTTCATGGATCTACGATTGCCCGCAAAAAGCTCTGTACGAAGAGGCAGTAGCAAATGACTGTAACTACATTTTTTCTTTTGATAAAAAACAGGTTGAGGTAATAAAAAAGCATGGCGGAAAACATGCTTACTATCAGCCGCTAGGAACAAATATCCTTAGAAACTCGGGAATTGTCATCACTAAAGAAGATGAAGAAAAATATTCCTGCGATATATCTTTTGTTGGAAATCTGTTTTCGAATGGTATTTATGATCTGTGCGAAGCAGTAGCAACAGATGCTACCAAGAGAGAATATGGGAAAGTTTTTGAAGATACTTATGGTAAGTGGGATGGGATTGACAGGATTCATAACAGACTGAGCCGGGAAGCTATTGATAACCTGCTTGATATAGGCAGAGACGAGCTTGCAAATGACTTTCGAATGGATCTGGACGACTATTTTGGAGCAAGACTTTTTTCTTATGAGCTGGCTAAAAGAGAGCGCACAGAGATGCTTCAGAGATTATCGCCTTACAATATCAGATTTTATACAGGTGAAAAAAATGTAGATATAAAGGGCGTCACTCCTTATCCCCCAATAAACTATATGGAGGAACTACCCAAAGTATATGCCCTTAGCAAGATCAATATGAACATAACTCTTCACAGCATTACAGAAGGGATACCTCTTAGAGTTTTCGACATAATGGGAGTTGGAGGCTTTGTACTATCTAACTATCAGCCGGCGATAGAAGAAGAGTTTAAGATCAATCAGGAAATAGTTGTATATAAAGATCTTGATGAAATGGAAGATAAAGTTAGGTTTTACCTATCTCATGAAGATGCAAGGCAGAGGATTGCTTTGAACGGATATAAGGCAGTTTCTGAAAGATTCAACAATGAAAAACAGATAGGGGTTATGGTGGAAAAAGCGTTTTCGGATAAGCTAAAAAAGAAAATTCAAAGGCTTGAGTGGTGGCCTGAAGAAGATCCTGATGAGGTTATGAAACTTGCCCAAAGCATGCGTATTTCAAGTGATGAGTTAGGAACGTTTGCAGGTCAGTATGCCATGGACCCGGAGTATGTAAATGGGCGTATTTTTGGCGGTGACGAGCCGATAGATAAGTTTTTCCGCAATCAGGATGTTGTCACTGATATGTGTGAGGATTGGGACAACTATAAGAGAGATTATTTGTCATCTCAGGAAAAAGTCTGCTTTATAACATGCTGCAATAATGAAAATGAATACGATGAGATGAAAGCATGGATAGACAGACTATGGGTTCCGGAAGGAATTGAGCTGGAGTTTATAAAGATCACAGAGGCAGAGTCTATTTTTAAAGCTTACAACGAAGCTATGAGAAGTTCTGATGCCAGATATAAGGTATATCTTCATCAGGATGTAAGAATACTAAATCCCTATTTTATCTTTGACTTTATTGATGTATTCAGGCGCCATCCAAAGGCAGGTCTTATTGGAATGATGGGAGCAGGGTGCGTTCCTGACCTGGGAGTAATGTGGAAGGCTCAAAGGTATGGAGCAGTTGTCCATGTTGAAGAAGACGATGAAGGAAATATCAGTACTTACCATGAGCATGTTTCCTGCGGAAAAGACTACGCCGCTTCTCTGACAGATGGATTCATCATGATAACACAGAAAGACATTCCATGGAGGGAAGATATTTTTGATGGATGGCATTTTTATGACGCCTCTCAGTCCATGGAGTTTATTAAAAAGGGATATGAAGTAATAATCCCAGATCAAAAGAATGCCTGGTGTATGCATGATTTTGGAAAGATACGGTGGGATGACTATGAAGAAACCAGACAGATTTTTGTAAAGAACTATATCGAAAACGAAGAGTACAAAAAAGCAAGGCTTGATAGGCCTGTGGTTATTGTGGTCGTGTCATATAATTCGTCGCAGGTTATGCGTGACAATATTAAAAGCATCCGGGATAATGCGCCAAAGGGCGGTTATAAGATTGTAGTAGTGGATAATGCCTCGAATGATGGGATAGATAAGTGGCTTTCTGAGCAGGAAGATATTCTTTTTATTGGGAATCATCACAATGCAGGATATGGTCCTGCCTGCAATCAGGGAGCCAGCGCAACTATCGGTACAGAATATGAAGATTGTGATGTCTTTATTCTTAACAATGACACAAGGCTGGCGAAAGGGGCTATTGAAAACCTTAAGAAAGCTCTTTATTCATCAAGTGATACCGGAGCAGTAGGTTGTGTTGCCAACAGAGCAGGCAATAAGCAGCAGATAGATGTTGAGTTTGAAAATGTGGATGACTATTTGGCTTTTGGAGAAAAAAACAATGTGCCAATGGATGATCCATATCTTGAAAGAGTGAGGCTCTCCGGCTTTGCTATGCTCATACGAAGGAATGTATGGGATGAAGTAGGCGGATTTGATGAGGACTTTGTGCCGGGGTATTTTGAAGATGATGCACTTTCAATGGAGATATTAAGGCGAGGATACAGGCTCAAGGTTGTGAGAAACAGCTTTATATATCACATAGGAACTGAGAGCTTTAAAAATGTTGATATAGATAGTTACGTTTATAAAAACTATCTGCTGTTCATGAAAAAATACGGGTACAACATCATCCCGTACGCAGATGCCAAAGGGGACGTGATAGCACATATTCCATATGGCCCGGCTGACAGTTTTAAGGTGCTTCATTATGGGTGCGGCCTGGGAGCTGATCTTAAGGCTATTCGGAGCCTTTTTCCAAATAGCAACGTAGCAGGAATAGAGGAGGATGAAAATATCCGCGCGATAGCATCTGCTACGGAGACTGTTTATAATAACTTACAGGACTTTGCAGATCAATATGTCGATCCCAAAATAGATGTTCTTATTATTTCAAAAGAAAAACTAGAGTCAATGAGTGATGAAGAAAAAGACACTATTGTAAAACGCCTTTCGGAGAAACCGGCTCTTTTGTACAGAGAGTATTCAGAGAATAGCCAATGACAGAGTTTAGCGTAGTTATACCAACTTATAACAGAGAAAACAGAATAGAAGCGGCTATAGAAAGCGTACTTAAGCAGGATGGTGCAGGCGAATACTTTAAGCTAAAGGAGATCATCGTCATAGATGACTGTTCAACTGACAATACCGAAAAGGTTATTGAGACTTTCAGAGAGAAAGAAGCTGGTCAGTTGCAGAAGTCAGGAACAAAGCTTATCTATTATCGGCTTGACAGAAATTCAGGCCCCGGAAAGGCAAGGAATGTTGGGGCAGAGATGGCTAAGAGTAAGTTTATTGCCTTTCAGGATAGCGATGACCTGTGGTTTCCACAGAAGCTAAAAGAAATGTCTTTATTTATGGTTGAGAATCCCGGAGCTGATCTATATAGCCATTTCTATGAAGCTGAGCTTGCAGGAGACAGGAGGGTCCTGGTGGATGCACCAGCCATGGATGATTATTTTGAAGAACTAGCCAAAAGAAACCTTGTAGGAGCGCCCACTGTAGTTGTCAAAAGAGATGCATTTCTGAGCATTGACGGTTTTGACGAAGATATGAGAGCTCTTGAAGACTGGGACTTTGCACTGAGATTTGCCTATGAGCACAGGATAATTTTTGTGCCAAAAGTTTTAATGGAAGTTGATCTTGTAGGGGAAGGCGTGTCATCTAGTGCAGGCAATTATTATGACGCAAGATGCAGGCTGATAGCTAAGAATAAAAAAATTCTTATGGAAAGAGACTTGTTCAGAACAGCTGTGGAAAGACTTCTAAAAAATGCCGAAGAAAAGGGCATTTTAAATGAGGTTGGACAAATTTTGGAATCATATTTGGTGTGATAAAATAAACGTATATGAATATAATTTTTTATCGATATAACAGCATATGTGAACCGGACTACATAGACGCTTTTAAGAGGCTTGGGGTGGATGTCATTGAGGATATGGATGGCACTGATATTAGCCTTGATGTCGGCGTAAAGATCACGAAGCTTGGCAACATGATCGCAGAGAAACGGCCGCTTTTTATTTTTTCTATTAATTTTTTCCCGTTTTTATCTATTCTCTGTCAGCGTCTTGGAATCATCTATGTTGCTGTGTCTGTGGACTGTCCTGTATTTGAGATATATCACTCATCAATAAAAAATGCTGTAAACAGAGTTTTCCTTTTTGACAGAAAGCAGTATTTGTCGGTGAGAGATGAGAATCCAAACTGCATTTTTCATCTGCCGCTTGGAGCTGCCTGTGAGAGAACAAGCTCCCTTTTGGGTGATGAGTATGATCCAGAATATGACGTTTCTTTTATTGGATCTTTATATTTGGAGAAAGATCTTTTTGCCGATCTGAAACTTGATAAAAAAGATAAGGACCGTTTTGTAGATATGATGGAGGAAACCATAAAAACTTCTGCAAGCGGATTTGACTATTTGGAGAAAAACTTATCTTTGGATGATGAAAAGATGATAAAAAGGGCAGCAAAGGATTTTTATCCATCCGAAGGAAGTGTTATGAACATGGACCGCTTTGTGGTGTTAAATGACTATATGGCGCCGCACATGGCCTATTTAGAGAGGGTATACCTCTTAAATGATCTGGGGAAAAGCTTTGAAGATGCAAAGGTACATCTTTTTACCAGGAGTGACACCTCGAAGATATCAAAGGATGTGGTGCTTCACGGAGGCGTCAGGTCACTTGAAGAAATGCCTTTTGTGTTTAGAAACAGCAGAATAAACTTAAATATTTCGCTTAGGTCCATCCAAACGGGATTGCCACAGAGAATTTGGGATGTTCTGGCTTGCAGAGGATTTCTTTTGACAAATGCTCAGGATGAGATATGTGATTATTTTACTCCTGGAGTCCACCTTGAAACGTATTCGAGCAGGGAAGAGTTAAAAGAAAAAATCAGATACTATCTTGACCATGACGATGAAAGAGAACGGATAGCGCAAAACGGATTTGATGAGGTAATGAACAAGCACGCAGTGCTAATGAGAGTAATGACGATGGTGAAGACCATAATGAGTTAGTTTCTTACAGGAGGAAGTGTCGATGCTTAATATTGTTATACCGATGGCGGGAAGAGGCAGCAGGTTTGCAGATGCAGGATATGAGCTTCCCAAGCCCCTGATCGATGTTTGCGGAAAACCGATGATTCAGGTGGTTACAGAGAATATCAGGCCCAAATGTGATCACAGGTTTATCTACATATGTCAGGAAGAGCATTTAAGAAAATACGACCTTGAAAAGGTGCTAAAGGGCATGGCACCAGGGTGTGAGATCATAACAATCGATCATGTGACTGAGGGTGCGGCATGTACAGTTCTTTTGGCGAGTAAGTTTATTGATAACGATGACGAGATGATGATCGCCAACAGCGACCAGTTTGTGGATACAGATATTAATGAATATCTGCGGCATTTGGGTGGTAATGATGGGCTTATCATGACAATGCCAGCTGACCATCCCAAGTGGAGCTATATCAGATTTGATGAAAATAAATTTGTGACAGAAGTTAGAGAAAAGGAAGTTATCTCCAACGAGGCAACTGTAGGTATCTACAATTACAAGCACGGCAGTGACTTTGTGAAGTTTGCCAATCAGATGATAGAGAAAAATATCAGAGTAAATAATGAGTTCTATGTGGCACCTGTTTATAACGAGATGATAGCAGCCGATAAAAAGATTGTATTCAACAATGTAGGCGAAAAAATGCATGGACTTGGAACACCTGAGGATCTGAATGCATTTATTGCCGGCAGAAATTGATTAAGAGAAGTATCTGAACTTATGAAGAAAAACATCAAAAAAGAGCTTATAGCATATCATATGGCTATAAATGAAGACCTCCGCATGGCTGTGAGTAGTTGTGGAACAGAAAAATCATATGCATATGTAATGGAGGAGATTAGAGCTTTTGCTCAAATGATAGCAACAACAATACCTGGGTATTTGGATAAGCTGACTGAAAAGAATGGGATGGCTATTGACCCGGTACTAACGTCGGATGCTATTAGACAGAAAACTGATGAATTAAAGAACAATATCATTAGGTTGCTCCTTGAATCCATGGAACTTCTGAGTGATATCAGTTCATATGCCCCATCTAAAAATGCGGTGGCAGAGGAAAAACTAAGGTTATTATGTTGTAAACAAGGAGAAATAGCTCTTCTTCTCAGATTTGACCTGATGTGGGAATATTCATTTCAGGATGAAGCGTGTGGAGAGAGTCTTGAGCAGCTAATGCACAAGGTTCGTTCAATAGGAGCAGAGCTGGGTGATTATTATACTCTGAATCCTTTGTGGAAGATATCGATGAAGAAGTATCTTCCTGAGATAGATTGCCGCGATACTGCGATTGTAATGCAGGGACCCATCGAAAAAAAAGATGATTTTACAATTGAGTCACTTATGTATTACAGGAAGATTTATCCCAACACCCTTATTATTCTCTCTACTTGGGAAGGCGAGGCAGATGGTCGCTTTTTGTGGATAGCAGAGGGTATTGGTATCGTGGTTTTACAAAGTGTGATGCCCACTGACAGGGGGGTTATGAATATCAAGCTCCAACTGACTAATACCAGAAATGGGATATGTTTTGCAAAAGACCATACAAATATCAAGTATGTTCTCAAAACGCGAACTGATCAAAGGATTTTTCTTCCTGACTTTTTGCAATACCTAAAGAATCTGGTGAAAGTATTTAAGCCAAAAGAAAGCAGTGTCGATGAGAGACTTATATTTCTTGGCGGAAGGAATTCAAGCATAACTTCGCCTTTTGTAATATCTGATTTTTTATCTTTTGGAAGAATTGAAGAAATTGAAAAACTATATGCTTGTTCAGGTGAACATTCCCTGTTTTATGAAGATAGCGAGGCGGATAGTAAAAGAAATTGTGAATTGAAGCTGGAAAGATATCTCTATGAAAATGCAAATGCCATGAATTGTTTTAATGAAGCTATTCAAGATGAATACAAGGTAATTGATAATAACTGTCTTGTCCCTGAGTCATATATCATAAGAACTTATTACGAGGATTATATATTGGGGAGAAAACTTAGCGATGATGACAGAACACTTCAACACTATTGGGCTTTTTTGAAGAGCAGTGCAATTATCGTAGATTATAACCAACTTATGATCTATTGGGATAAGTATGCTGACAGGTATCTGTACTTTAACAGCTTAACATCTGAAAATGCTTTGAATTTTAATACATGGCTTGATATATACAGTTCCTGGGATGGAACAGCTCAATAACGCCTTATATAGAAAGGATATTTTATATATGGAGATTATTGCTCACAGAGGCTTCTGGAAAGAAATGAACGAAAGAAACACCATGACTGCACTTAAGAGAGCTGCAGATAGTGGAATCGGCACTGAAACTGACTTTAGGGATTATATGGAAAAACTGGTGGTATCTCACAATGTGGCTGATGCAAATAGTCCATTAGCGGAGGAGTTTTTTTCACTTTATAAGGGGACAGGCTGTACACTTGCCCTTAATGTGAAGGCTGACGGGATACAGCAGATGCTGATTGATATGGTAAAGAAATATGATATCCAAAATTACTTTTGTTTTGACATGTCTATACCTGATACTCTTGGCTATATAAACAGCGGATTAAAATTCTTTGTCAGACAGAGTGAGTATGAGACCATAAACAGTTTGTATGAAAAGGCAGACGGAGTTTGGGTAGACGGCTTTGTTGATGATAAATGGATTACAAAAGACCTGATATTGGATCACAGAAGTAAAGGCAAGAAAGTATGTATAGTTTCCTCTGATCTGCATTCCAGGGATCACTCCATTTTGTGGAGGGAACTTAATGACAAAGAGATACTGGAAGATGCTGGCGTAATATTATGCACTGATTATCCTGACAAAGCAAAGGAGTATTTCTATGGGTAAGATTAAAGCTGTGATTTTTGATATGGACGGAGTTCTGATAGATGCCAAAGAGTGGCATTATGAGGCTTTGAACAGAGCACTTGGTCTCTTTGGATATACCATAACCAGGTACGACCATCTTGTGACTTATGATGGCCTTCCTACCAGAAAAAAGCTGGAGATGCTGTCAAGGGAGCAGAATCTTCCAGTTGAACTTCATAGCTTTATAAATGAGATGAAACAGCGCTATACCATGGAAATTGTCCATTCCAAATGTAAGCCTGTTTTTAACAAGGAATATGCCATGTCAATGCTAAAAGGGGATGGCTATAAGATAGGAGTGGCCTCCAATTCTGTGAGAAATTCCATTGTAACAATGATGGATATGAGCGACTTATCCAAATACATCGATATTATCGTTTCCAATCAGGATGTAAAAGAGGGAAAACCAAATCCTGAGATATATACTAAGGCAATCGAAGGACTTGGCATGAAACCTGATGAATGCCTTGTTGTGGAAGATAATATAAATGGAATAAAGGCAGGTCAGGCAGCAGGCGCCTGTGTTATGCAGGTTGAAACTGTTAATGATGTTACTTATGACAACATAATGCGCTCTATCAGGGACTACGAAGGGAGATAAGGCATATGAAAGCAATCATACTTTTTTCCGGAGATGACAAGGCTTTTAAAGAGGGGGGATATATCTATCCCAAAAACCTGACTGAAATTGATGGAACTCCCATGATAGAAAATGTATTAAAGGGATTTAGTGATATTATAAACGCCTCGGATCAGCTTCTTTTGACCATGCGTCAGACTGAGATTGATAAGTACCACACAGCTCAGGTAGCGAGGCTTCTTTATCCTGATGTAAAAATCGTAAGTATCCCCAATATAGCTCAAGGGGCAGCTTGTGCGGTGCTCCTGGCAGCTGCTGATATAGACAATGAAGAAGAACTTGTGGTAATGAACGGCGATATTATCATCGAACAGGATCTTATGCCTGCTATTGATGATTTCAGAAAAAGAAATCTTGATGGCGGGGCAATTACTATTGAAAGTGTCCATCCCAGATGGTCATTTGTTAAGTGCGATGAGAATGGGTACATGATAGAGGCAGCAGAAAAGAGGCCAATAAGCAAGAATGCCACAGTTGGAATTTATTATTATAAAAAGGGCCATGATTTTGTAGAGGCGGTCAAGAACATGATAAGGAAAGATGCGTCTGTTAACGGCATTTTCTATATCTGTCCTGCATTTAATGAACTTATCCTTATGCAGAAAAAACTTGGAATCTATAAGATAAACAGAGAAAACTACTATTCACTTGCCAATCCTGTAGGAGTTGAGAACTACCTAAAACATTTGGAGGACACTAAATGATCGTAGATAATCTTTCCAATATGACAAAAGGATGGTTTATAGGTAATTTTGAACCGTCGCTTTTTAAGACTAATGATGTGGAAGTGGCAGTAAAGAGCTACAAGGCAGGAGATCATGAGGATAAACACTATCACAAAATTGCCACAGAATACACCGTTATCATTGACGGTGAAGTTGAGATGAATGGCGTAAGATACAAGGCTGGAGACATAATTGTCATGGAACCCGGTGAATCTACAGACTTTACGGCAGTTACAGACAGTACAAATGTTGTGGTCAAAATCCCGGGGGCTAATAATGATAAATATGTAGATTAGAAAAGAAAAGGAACGTTATGGCTGATATAAGAGTTGCGGTTATAGGAGACCGAGAGGGAATTGACATAGCAAACAGAGCTATGAAGTATCCACAACTTATCGGTGCGTCATATATCTATAATGATGAAATGATAAGGAATGTAGGCAGTGACTTCCTTGATGGATGGGACATTATAGTGACGGCTTTTTCTAATATCAATCTTGGAATCAGTATTGAAAATATTATAAAGCAGTATCGCGCGGGATCTGCAGTAATACTTGATTTCTTTAAGCTTAGGCAGGTCAGCAGACCGATGATTGCTGCGGATACTGCTATGACCAATCCGTATTATGACTGTTATGAAGGAATTATTATGGGATTATCCCATGCCGAGATGGGAATATTGCCGGATAGGCTGGGACTTGGAAATGTAGCTAATCTTGCTGTCTCAAGTCAGGATCTGTACTACAATTATGTGACTCTGGAATACTGCTACACAAAGTATTATGAGAAAATTAAAAATATCAAGAGCGCAGTAATTGATATGTACGACTACAGCTATTTTAATTTTGACTCCTCAAAGAGTGCTAAAATAATGAACTTTATTGGATGCGGCGGGTACAATAAGGATAAGCACAACTTTGATGAAAACAAGGAGTACAAAGGGACGGAATTTGAGCGCCTTGTAAGTGCTGTAGAGGATTATTGGAAGCTTGGCTATGATGATGAAGCACTTGAAATCTGGAGCATGCTTTTTGATACGGATATGTCGAAACTATTTGAGAACAGATATATGAATGTAAATAATATTTCTCAGAGAGTGAGCATAGTTTCTGATGAACAGATTGAAAAGTTTACTTTGGGTCGTTATACTCAGCAGTTATTTGAGAAGACTATAGCTGAGAATAAAGAGTGCTTCGTAAAGATTATGGAATTGCTTTACAGAATAAATCCTGATATACAGATTTATCTGACACTGCTTCCAAGGTATGAGGGAGTATGGCAAAAAGAAGAGATTCTTTTTAGTAAGTGGAAAGAAAAGTTTTATGAGATCATTGATGGCTATAAAGCAAAATATAAATATGAGATGTTTGACTATACACGAAATGATATAGGAAAACACAGAGAGTCCTATTTTGATGACTCTCATTTTAACTTTTTTGGAGCTATGAAATTTACAGATATGCTAAAGGGTGATATTGCTAAATGCATTTAGGATCAATATCTTTGACTTAATATTTCATCAACCTTCTCGTTTATATAAATGCAAATAGCCTCAACAATATCTGAATAAACTCTTACAGAAAAACGATTTTGAGAATCATTGAAGTCAGACTGGTCTTTGATAAAGCCAGAGACATCAATGATTCTTATTTTTTCATGATCTTCAGCATATGACTGAAGTATCGGATTTAGTTCACCGTAGAGCTCTGCAAGTTTTTGGTCGTTATCAGTTCCTGACATATAAGGGACAGTGCTACCAAGCAGTAATATGAGCATAGGGCTACCGGGAGCTTTTTCATCTATATCATCGAGTGTGGAGAAAATGCGTGAAAGCATAGCGTCTCCGTCTGTAGCCCACGAAGCATAGTCCTCCTGCAGGAGGCTGTAGATGATTATATGATATTCAGATGAAAAGAGTTTTGATGGAAGCTCTTTTGCACTGTCATATTCAGTAGTTATGTTTCCGCCTACAAGGTAGTCGGCTATAGGAGATAGGCTATCAGGGCCTTTAAGGAGGATATTTATCCTGCTCTTTTTAGCTTTATCGAAAGTGATGGAATGTTCAATATCTTCTGAAATCCATGGAATACTCTTTTTATCAACTAAGTATTTTTCAATTTCCATGCCTGCAACATCCCATGCAAAATAGGAGCAGATTTTTTGCTGCTCTCTTTCGTTGAAACAATAGAATCCAACTATCCCATAGTCATAGTATTTATCCCGTGCAGTAATATAACAGCAGTTATTCCAGTCGTTTGTGGCAAGTTTTGAAATGCGTGGAATGTCATAGGTTTTACCTGACGGATCAAAATTGTATTTTTGAAGGAAGGCTACAATATCCGCAGCTTTTTCATAGCAGTTTTTATTAATGGTTATTATGATATTGCTGTCTGTTAAAAAATCTTCCTTACGATTGTATTTTTTTTGAAGCTCGAGTTTTTGCTCAAATACAGCAAGCCTGTTAGCGCAAGAATGCTCCATATCTGTGGCTTTTAATCTGCCATAGTATGCGGTTATGTATGGAACAATAGTCGGTGCAGCAGTAAGAAGTGATGGCATAGTAAATAAAAGATTAGCTCTAAAAACGGACTCAGGGCTTATTACCAGAATGTTTTCAGGACTAATGCCATAGGATTTTATCCTGCTATTATCAAGACTTCCGGAGTATGTGCTGCTCATTACACAAAAATTTGCCAGAAAATCTGCTGTGTTAGGATCATATATTTTTGAATCCCATAGAATCAGCCTGATATTTTCAAATGAAAAAGAATCATATTCGTGCATACAGGTGATCTCTGCAGCATTTTCATTGCATAACATCTTTATGGTTTCTTTTTCACTATCTGTAAGCTTATCAAGGTAATTGCTGTCTGTTATTAGAAGGTCAAAGAAGGCATATGAGATTTCTTTTGCCAGACTTTCAACACTTGAAAAGACCTTTTCAGTCTTGGATGAGATATCAAAAAGAACGCCTTCTGTCTCAACTCCATAAACCAAGGCATTTTTAAACAGGCTGGTGATTGCCTTGATCTCAGCACCAAGGCCACAACCGATGTATAGGGCTTTGAAACTATCATTTCTTCCAAAAGGTATCTGGGATAGTACAGCGCCAGAGGGGTAAACATAGTTTAGAATATCGAAGCCATATTTCTTGATAAAGAGATCATGGTGCTCATATGAAAGTTTGTTAGTGCCTGTCTTTACAAAGCTTACACTTCCTGCATGATAAATAAAGGCGTCACGGACCAGAAGGAGTCTGTATCCAAGCTTTTGGATTTCTACAGAAAGTGCATCATCCTCGTAATAACCAGGGGCGAAATCTTCATCAAAACCACCTATCTTGTCCCAGACATTTCTTTTTACAAGCAGAGCAAAGCCATTAAGCCTGACTTTTTCAAGAACAGAATCAGCAGGAGGGATGTTTAAGCTCTCGCCAAATCTGATGTAATCTTCGGTGGAATCAAAAGAAACGTCGATTTGTTGCCTGTTACCGGCATAGTTCGACATGGCACCAACTGCGCCTACATCGGGCGCGCTGTTTAAAGCGCTTATCATTCTTGGGAGAGCTGTAGATGTCATGACTGTATCATTGTTTAGAAGGAATATGTCATAGTTTGAAAACTCAGTTCCAACGGTGGAAGCAACTGCCTGGTTGCAGGCAGGACCAAAGCCGACATTTTCTTTGTTTCTGATAAGTATGATGTCACTTTGAACTGCAAGCCACTCAGCTATTCCATCTGTGGAGGCATTGTCCACAACAAGGATCTGATAGCTTCCCGGAGCAACTTTACTACGGATGCTGTTTATGCAATCCTGCATGTATCTGCAGGCATTGTATGAAACTATTACTATCAGAACTTTGGACATATGGGGCCTCCTGAAAAAATGTGTATATTTATATATTATCATATTTGCGATTTATATTTGATGGTATGCAGATAAAATGTGTTAGAATTATTGTAGGGGATAATGTTTGTGCGAGGAAAACTAGAATTATAAAGAAGCTTATATATGCTCAAATTTGCTGATACTTATTTTCAAAATGAAGTTCGCTGTAACTTCCATATTTCTTCCATGATGAAAAGGTTCTGGGCATCAGAGATGGAATCTCTTGCCTGGGTTGATAGTGTGTGCAAAAAATACGATATAAAGTATGTAATGTTCTATGGTTCTCTTTTGGGAACTGTAAGGCATAAAGGTTTTATCCCATGGGATGACGATATAGATATTGCCATGCTACGAAGCGATTTCAACAGATTTGTTGAAGTTGTGCCTTCTGAACTTCCACCTTACCTTACAACGCAATCTCTTTTACCCGGGGCTATTCCTCCAAAAGAGATGACGTTTGGTGTGTGTAATGGAAACCGATTGGATACAAGTCCTGAGTTTTTGGAAAGGTTTCATGGATGCCCTTATGCAACCGGAATTGACGTTTTTGTGCTGGATAAAGTTCCAACAGATCCTGATGACTTTGCATATCAGGACAGGCTTATAAGGCTGCTTGATCGCATGCTCATGCTTCAATGGGATGTGAATGATAAGAAGATAAGCGAAGATGATCTAAGGCAGTATGAAAAAATCAGGATGACACTTGAGCAGGAACTTGATTTTTCTTTTACTGATGAAGAACCAATGTCCAGTCAGATACTGAGGATGCTTGATATGGCATGTGGTCTGTGTGACGACTGTGATTCGGAGATAGTGGAGAATAGAGAACAGGTAATTTATTACGGTGAGAGAAAGTTTAAAGTTGAGTATTTTAACGATAGAATCTGGGTTCCCTATGAAAATGTGATGAGTGTGCCCATCCCCAGAAAATATGATGAGATACTTCGCAGTAATTTTGGAGACTATCTGACTCCCGTCAAGTATGGAAGTCAGCATGAATATCCCGCGTACAAGTATCAGAGAGAGGCTTTGTACAAGGCGTATCTGGACAGAAACTGGGAGATCCCGGAGGAATTTCTGGAATATGACGAGGATGGGAAGCTGATACTAGACCCATCATCTTTATAATGAAAAATGGAGTTAAAAACCATGAAGAAGGTGTTTTATTATACGGATGTACTGCCTTTTTTGTCCAGAGGCGAGGATGCTGTAGGAAAGCTAAAACGGAATCTGGAAGTATTCAAAGATTCCCGGGACAAAATAGGATTGGTGTGGCATCCCTGGTCGAAGACAGAAGAGTACCTAGAACTGAATAAATCAAATGTGATAAAGGATTACAAAGAAATTGTAGATAAATACATAAGTGAAGGCTGGGGGGAACTGGACAGATCAGAAAGTATGTCTGATGCAAAAGAGGCAATGCTAAAATGTGATGCTTATTATGGTGACTCCTGTGATCTGATCTATGAGGCTCAGAATGCCAGGATGCCAATAATGATACAGAATGTCGACTTGTGATCATTTGCGCGAACTATTACGAATGAGGGTGTGATAATGAAGAATATTTTTTTGCTTACTGCTTCAATGATGTGTGCGGATTTCGGAAACCTTGAAAGGGAAGTTCGTGATCTTGAGGCAGCAGGAATTGATTCTTTTCATATTGATATAATGGATGGTCGCTATGTGAACAATTTCGCCATGTCTCTGTATGATATGGAGTGTATTGCGAGGCTGACCAAAAAACCTCTGGATGTGCACCTTATGATAGAACATCCCAGGAACAGCATTGATATCTTTTTAAATGAACTTAGACCAGGGGATACAGTGTATATTCATCCGGAAGCGGAGTATCATCCATCTGCTACAATCCAGAAGATAATAGATGCTGGAATGCATCCCGGGATTGCTATAAATCCGGGGACAAGTGTTGAGACTATAAAAGAACTTTTGAGAATTGTAGACAGCGTGCTTGTCATGGCCGTAAATCCGGGAAATGCCAGCCAGATGTTTTTGCCCTTTGTAGGTGAAAAGATAGAACAACTGATCAAACTCAGAGATAAAATGGGCTTCAAACTCTTTTGGGATGGAGCCTGCGGAGCAGATAAGATAAAAAAATATGCTCCACATGGAGTGGATGGGTTTGTGTTGGGGACAACAGTTCTTTTTGAACAAAAAAGAACTTACAAAGAAACTATTGAGGCTATAAGGAAGCTGGATTTTGACTATTTGGGAAATGATATTTCAAAATAAAATGTTTAGTGGGATTGCGCTTGAAAGAAAGATGGGAAAGAGTATAAAATTATCTTTAATAGACTACTAGGGGAAAACTATGGGAATATATCTAAATCCGGGTAATGAAAATTTTAGAAGAGCAACAGTTGCCGATATATACGTTGATAAGACTATGCTCATCGCTGAGATGAATCGTTTTATAGATAAAGCTAATAATTACGTATGCGTGTCCAGACCAAGACGTTTTGGTAAGACGATTACCGGTAACATGCTTGCTGCATATTATTCAAAGGGCTGTGATTCGAGAGCTCTTTTTTCAAATTATAAAATTGCCAGAACAGAGGATTTTGATAATAAACTTAACAAGTATAATGTTATTCAAATAGATGTTAACAGTGAATATCAGAATACTAATGATAAGGATAATCTGGTAAGAATTCTTTCTGAAAAGATTATTGATGAGCTAAAGCAGGAATACAAGAGTGTAAAGATCAAAGATGAATATACTCTTGGAGAGGCTATCCTTGCCATATATGCGGCTACACAGGATACTTTTATCCTGCTTATAGATGAATATGACGTTTTGGTGCGTGAAAACGTATCTAAAAAACTGTTCGATGATTATTTAAGTTTTCTAAACGGACTCTTTAAAAGTAATACATTGCGCCCGGCTATATCTCTTGCTTACATTACCGGAATTCTTCCTGTTGTAAGGGATAAAATTCAGTCTAAGCTCAATAATTTCAGAGAATATACATTTATAAATTCATCGAATTTGACGGAGTTTATAGGCTTTACATCTAATGAAGTAAAAAAGTTATGCGAAATATACCAGGTTGATTATGAAGAATGCAAGGCTTGGTATGATGGTTATAAGCAGCGTGAAATAGAAATATATAATCCGGAATCAGTTGTAAAATGCCTTGAAGATAAGCAGTTTGAAGGTTATTGGAGCAAGACATCTTCTTATCAGGTTATTTCAGACAGGTTAAGCCAAAACTTCCAAGGTACTAAGGATGATGTCATAAAAATGTTAGCCGGGGAAAAGGTTGATGTTAATGTAACCGGATTCCTGAATACTCTGGATGCATTTGTTACTAAAGATGATGTGTTCACATACCTGATACATTTAGGATATCTGGCATATGACGTCGATGAAAAAATGTGCCGTATACCTAATAGAGAAGTCAGGCAGGAATGGCTGAATGCACTTGCAAGTCTTGATGATTATACCATTACCAATCAGATAATCAATAATTCGAAGCAGCTTTTGCAAAAAACACTTGAAGAAGATGCAAAAGCAGTTGAGGCTGCTCTTGATGTAAGCCATATTCACGTGACCTCTAATAGAAGCTATAATAACGAAGATGCTTTACAAAGTGCGATATATCTTGCCTACATTTATGCACTTAATAAATACACCGTTATAAGGGAAATGACAGCAGGAAAAGGCTTTGCGGATGTGGTATTTATTCCAAGAGATGATGAGGATCCGGCTTTGATAATAGAGCTAAAGAGGAATAAAACAGCAGAAAGTGCGCTTGACCAGATAAAAGATAAGAGATATTTTGAAAGCTTGGAACTTTATAAAGGAAAGCTCTTATTTGTTGGCATCAACTATGATGAGACTAGTAAGAAACATAGTTGTATGATTGAGCAGTTCGTTAAGGAATAAAAGCTTCATATCTCATAGTTCGAGATCATCACAGGCTTTTTATGCTCCGCAAATACCGGAACTAAGGGCGATGCGCTTCCATAGTAAGCATCAAAGCTCATGGCAATTTCATCAAGATCTGTGAGATCATAGGTTATGTAGTCGCAGGCAAGACCTTCATTAGCTGCGATATCCAGCAGCAGTTGTGCGCAGTTGTCACCTGAAGGATATGAGCATATTGTGATAGCGATTTTGTCAGAACTATCCTTGAAAATATTGATACGATTTCTTAGAGCATCAGCGATAATATCCTGGTGCTCTTTTATTTCAAATGGGCAGATGCAGAATAAGATATTCTTGCGAGATGAAGACTTGTCTGCGGTGTCATACCCGTAAAGATCGGTCTTTGCGATTAGTTTTTTATTCAAATAATCGCTGTTTTGTCCGCCAGAAAAATTAGTCAAGTTAGTGAGGTACTGATTTTTTATGTTTTCAGACTGAAGCCAGATTTCATCAGCATAGAAAAGGGCTGGCATATTCACATAGAATTTCATATTGATCTGGTCATTTCGGTCAGTCTCAGTAAATTCACAGGTTTTTGAAATCGGGATATATACGATTTTTGGAGTATATTGCTGCAAATTCTGTGAATAGAAATAATCAGGCACTGTAAGGCATGGGTTCTGATCATCGTAAGGATTTTGAATGTATATGACATCAGGGCACAGTTTATCTAAATCTATGTCCAGCCAGTTGTAAAGTGGAAGGTCAGAAGGATACGCAGAAAGTCTTGTTGCTGCGATTATTTCTTCATCAGACATTTTCACTCTTCCAAAGTAGTCTTTGAATAAAAGAGGAATAGGCACAACAAATACATCTGTATTGGGAGATGCAGATTCTTTTTTATATGTCTTTTGGAAGCCTTCCCATTCTCTAGGGCCGATAGGAAGGAAAAGAGCTGTTCTTTTACCACTTTGATTTTTTGTATGACATTGAGCTCTTTTTAGCAGATCATCTGAATATGTAAAGGCAGGGAGCTTTTCAGAAGTCTCTTCTTCAAAGGTCTGTCTCTGGTGGTCGAAAGCAGGGTATGAATGAGCATCCCAGACTTTATGGATTTCCAGGTAGTTGCCATAGCGCATGGAAAGAAGCTGATTATAGTGTGCCGGAACAGGAATTGTTGTATCTTCAAATGGAAGACGGATAGGTTCGTCGTAGTATTCTTTTGGCTCACCGGCATTTCCTTTTAAGCCCCAGGGGAAGATTTGGCAAATTTTATCGGACTCATTTTCAGGGACACGAGACATTGCCTCTTCTGCCTTTTTATAAAGTGCTCTGGCTGAAGACACGTTGCCTGCGTCTATGTCCTTTTCAGCGGCGGCTAAAATGTGAAGTATTTCATCGCAGCGCTTTTTCTCATCTTCAGGATCTTTATACAGATAGTCTTTTAGAAATATGTCTACGCCAATAAGCCATGGCATATTGTAGTGCCGGTCTAGATAATCCTCATTAAATCCATATTTTGAACTGTTTACGACTCTTGCCAAAAAGAGCCAGTGATTTTCCTGCCTCTCATAATCATGGATAACAAATTCGGTCGGAAGCTCAGCGTCAGCCACTTCTCGGAATCTGATGTAGTCATCTCTTTTCATGCATATATCAAGATCATCATCCCATGGAATAAATCCGCCATGACGCACTGCACCAAGAAGTGTTCCCCAATCAGCATAGTAGGTTATATTGTGGGAAGTGCAGATGCGGTCAATCTCCGCAAGAACATCAAGAGAACAGGCCCACGCCTGCTTGATAGCCGTGGGAATGTAGAATCCGTTTCTTACTTCATCTCTGAAAAAGTCGATGGAATGATTCATAGTTGGTAATCTCCTATGAAATTATTGTAACATTGTTATCGTAATTAAGTTAATACTTTGTGGTCTAAGAATAACTTTACATAAAGAAACGGTTATGATATCATTGCAAAAGTTGTTAGAATTCTGCTTCATGGATTCAGGCGTATCTGCCAAGATTCCCAAGAAACACAAGTATCTGGGTTACGTTGCTAGACTAGCTAAAACTTTGTATAATGAACTCAAATATTACCCTAGAATGCGAGTATTGATTATTTATACTGCTGATGTGAAAAGAACTCAGACAAAGCCTGATTTAAGCCTTGGTGATTTTACAATGCATATTGAAGAGGCATTTTTATCTGAAATAGATGCAGAAGAACTTTGGGTGAGAATATCAGAAAATGTCAGAAGATTTGAAAAACTTGAAGACAAGGATCTGATGCAGCTTATAATATATCCGCTCACTTTTATAGAAAGAGAAGAAAAGCAGATCGCGATCCAAAGAGCAATTGAACTTGTAGATGAGATAAGAAATGAGAATCAGAGAATATTTGCATTAAAAGGTTTGCTTGTATTTTGTGATAAGGTGATTCTTATGGAAGATGCTGATAAGATAAGGAGGATGCTGATGTTGACTAAGGTAGAGCAGATAATAGAAAAAGAGAAACAGGATGCTATTGCTGAAAACACTAAAAAGGTAACAACAAGTGTAACGGCAAGTGTAACAGATGGTATTGCAAAAAATCTTCTTAGGAGTGGCAGTAGCCCGGAGTATGTAGCACAAAACACGGGATTGTCAATTGATTATATAATGAAGCTTAATCTTACTGAATAATTGATATAAGGCAGATATAAAAAGAAATGTGAATGTTTTGAGAAGTATGTACACCTGATAGGTATAAAGTTTTACTAGAGCTTGTAGCCGATGCACATTTAAATGTGTATCGGCTTTTTTAACGCCCAAACGAATCTAAATGATTGATTGAGTGCATAAAGAGCGATAAAATAAAATATATATATACAGAATTTAGATAAAAGAAGTGCGAAGTATTGGTGAACCTTGACAAGTTCATACTTTACATTTGGGTGGGGATATGCTATTGTATCAAAGCAATCTTACATACATAGTGTTCGTGGCAATTCGCCAGACTATTCCCATGATTGACTTTTGAACTAACGATGATCTCTTTTTACGGTCTTTTTGTGTCTTGGAAGTCTTCTTATATCTTACCTATGTGTGTTGGATATTGTAATTACATACATAAAGGAGAAAAGAATTGAAAGAAAATGACAAAAAGAATAATCCAGCCTATTCTGAAACTGCATACGATGATGCATTCAGAACCATGGAGGGACGCTGTAATGATTTATTAATACCATTTGTAAACTATATGTTTGATGAAGAATATGATAAATCGGCAGTGGTAAAAAGACTACGAAACGAACATTATATTGAACATGAGGATGGCTCAGAAGAGAAAAGAGTAACAGATTCTTTTTTTGATATAACTTGCAATAATATCACCAAAAGATATCATCTGGAATGCGAAAGCAAAAAATATGATGGGATAATACTTGTAAGAGTATTTGAATATGGAACTCAGATTGCTATCGATAACGGAGAAAAGAGTTTATATAAAGCAAGATTTACTTTTCCTGAATCAGGCGTGTTACTTTTGCGAGCAGGAAATGAAGTTGCTGATAAGGCTACAATTGAAATAGCGTTGCCCAATGATAAGGAAGTATCATATGACATACCATTACTAAAAGTGTCGGATTATAGCATTGATGAGATTTTTAGTAAGAAGCTATATATGTTGATTCCTTTTTATATTTTTAACTTTGAGAGAAAACTTCCGGTAATTAATTGCAACGAAGCTCAAATTGACGACTTACTTGGAATTTATGAAAAGATTTTTCTGAGATTGAAGCAAGAGCAAGAAGTTGGCAACTTGTCAGCACTTTCCTATGATGCTATCATAAGGTTAACATATAGAGTTGCGTACAAACTAACGATGAAACAGGACAATGTTCAGAAGAAAGTGGGTGACGTTATGGGTGGAAAAGTATTAGATCTACCATGCTTCAGAGCATATGATCAAGGATTAGAAGAAGGTATAGAACAAGGTATAGAAGCCTTTATCGAAGATAAGTTAGAAGATGGTATTTCTACTGATATAATAAAAAGCAAACTGTGTAAGAGATTTGAAATCTCAGAAGAAAAAGCAAATGAGTATATAAATAAAGTGCTCAGTAAAACAGAATAATAATGATAATGACTCCCAATGTAAGGTGTGAAATCTTATGTTGGGAGTTTTTTTATTTAATAGAGTAGGAAATTGCTTCGCAAATCCTATTAAATAAAACCGCCAAGAAGTGCATATGAAGGAAAAAATATGGACTCAGAAAAGATTTTTGTGACCAGATCATCAATGAGGAATTTGAATTTATACAGGGAGACGTAAAAGATTACAATACTTGTTTTTAGGCATGTGAAGGGATTGATTTTATTCTCCACGAGGCAGCTTGGGGGAGTGTGCCCAGAAGCATCGAGATGCCACTTTTTTACAGTGCAAATAATATTACCGGCTCTCTTAATATGCTGGAAGCGGTACGTCAGAATAAGGTTAAACGGTTTGTCTATGCATCATCCTCGAGTGTTTATGGAGATGAACCTAATCTACCCAAGACAGAAGGACGGGAAGGGAATTTGCTTTCTCCATATGCTTTGACAAAACAATGTGATGAGGAGTGGGCGAAGCAATATACAAGACATTATGGTTTGGAAACTGTTGGGCTTCGATATTTCAATGTATTTGGTAAAAGGCAGGATCCAAATGGTGCATATGCTGCGGTAATACCAAAATTTATTAGCCAATTGATACGTGGAGAACGTCCGACTATTAACGGAGATGGAAAGCAGAGCAGGGACTTTACATACATAGAAAATGTTATAGAGGCAAATCTGAAGTCTTGTGTAGCTGGAGAAACAGTGGTTGGAAAGAGCTACAATATTGTTTACGGTGGTCAGGAGTATCTGATAGACGTTTATAATTATATCTGTAAAGCACTGGAAGTCTCGATTGAACCAATATTTGGATCGGACAGGGCAGGAGATATTAAGCATAGTAATGCTGATATATCGAAGGCGAGAGAGAAGATAGGTTACGATCCAGAATGGAGTTTTGAGCGCGGGGTTGAAGAGGCTATTGAGTGGTATTCAACAATCAAATGAAGGGGCATATCATGGAAAAACAGAGAAATATTCAATTGTTTAAGGCGAAATATGATATTGAAGCTTGCTTAAAAGAAATTAGAGAGTGTCTTGAAATTGGATGGACAGGAATAGGATTTAAAACTGTAGAATTCGAAAACAAGTGGAAAGAGTATACGGGTTATTCAAATGCCTTTTTTACAAATTCCGCAACAGCTGGTCTTTATCTTTCATTAGATATCTTAAAAGAAGAAAACGGTTGGGATGAACATTGCGAGGTTATTACTACGCCTATAACTTTTGTCTCCACGAATCACGCAATTCTTAAAGCGGGGTTATGCCCTGTTTTTGCTGATGTCGATGATACCCTGTGTTTGAATCCAGATGAAGTTGTTAAGAAAATAACACCAGCGACAAAAGCGGTTATGTATGTCGGTATGGGAGGGAATGCAGGACATATTGATAAAATAATAAATATTTGCAGGGATCATAATCTCAAGTTGATCCTAGATGCCGCACATATGTCGGGAACAAGGTGGAATCAAAAAATAGTTGGAAGGGAAGCGGATGTAATCATAAATTCTTTTCAGGCCGTGAAAAATCTTCCTACTGGCGATAGTGGAATGTTGTGCTTTCAGAATGATGAGTATGACAAGATAGCGAGGAAGAAAGCGTGGCTAGGAATTAATAAAGACACATATCTTCGCTCGTCGGATGGTGGTAACTACAAATGGAAATATGATGTCGAGTATGTAGGAGATAAATATCACGGTAATTCCATCATGGCATCTTTAGCTATCGCCCAACTCAAACATTTAGATGATGATAATGAATACAGAAGGAAACTTGCTTCGTGGTATGAAGAACAGTTGGTGCGGCTTGTCAAGGAAGGAGGGATACGGTTAATTCATATCCCAAATGAATGTATATCGAGTCGCCATTTATTTCAGATAGTTGTAGATAAAAGAGATGAATTGGTTGATGAATTAAATGAAAATGGTATATATCCTGGAGTTCATTATGTGGATAATACGGAGTATAAAATGTATAGTTATGCAAAAGGAACATGTCCTGTAGCACATTATTATAGTGAACATCTAGTTTCGTTGCCAATGCATTTAGATCTTAATCGAGATGACGTTGAGTATATATGCGAAATTATACGAGGAGCAATTGTATGAGGAAGATTCTTTTGTGGGGAGCTGGTCGAGTTTGTGATTACTTTTCAAAGAAAATTAAACAGTTTTATGAAAATGAAATATCTATTGTTGGTATAACGGATAGTTATCGCACGCATGAAGATATGGTTAGCAAACGGGACTATATTGATTTGATATCCTTTAAAGAAACAGAATTTGATGATGTGGTAGTTACAGTAGGATCATATGATACGTTTCTGCGTATAAAAAAGTTCATAGAGGACATAACAGAGGGCATAAACAGTATACATTGGTATAAGGATTATGAAGGGGAACTTAGACGGCAGAGGATTATAAAAAAATATAAGGGTGTAGATGGCATGGAAGAGACGCTTGAGTGGATTTCCAGAAACGGATTGAGTACGCGAAACCAGTTTCAAAATCAAAAGAAGATCATATATGAAATGCACCTTGATAAAATGAATGGATATCCTTACATAGTTTTTGAGGATAAAAAGGTTTATTATCCTCGTGAATACTGGATTGAGAAACCTGAAAATGAAAGGCATATAGTGAATTTTGAGGAAGATAATCAGTATCCAGGAAGTCCTCATTTGTATACATACGAGGGACACGATATCCATGAGGGTGACTGTATAGTAGATGCTGGAGCTTGTGAAGGCAACTTTTCAATTAAGTATATAGAAAAAGTGAAAACAGTTTACCTAATAGAACCTGATACGAAATGGAGAAAGCCATTAGAATTAACTTTTACACCATGGAAAGAGAAGTGTCGGTTTATATGGAGAGGTCTAAGTGATCATTCTGGAGATGAGAGCATAGATCTGGATACTATATTTCAAAATGAACTTAAACCGGATTTTATAAAAATGGACATTGAAGGAGCTGAGTGCAGAGCGTTGTTGGGAGGATTGGATGTAATAAAAAATGCTCATCCTACGATGTCGGTTTGCTCTTATCATAGAAAAAATGACGAGAGAAATATTAGATTTATTCTAGAAGCTCTGGGATATAAAACGCATATATCAAATGGAACAATGTTTTATGCTGATAAAGACATAGATTGGAGCCTTGATTTTAGAAAAGGTATGGTATACGCAGATTGGGGAGATAATTGAAAATGAATATTCTGATAGAAGGTATTAATCTTGAGAATTATTACTCAAAGGAACATGAATCTTTTAAGAATGGGCTCAGAACTATGTACGGAGCTAAAGTTTGGGGCAAAGGATACGAGAATTATGATCCTGAGGTGGACTCGTTTCTGGAAATTCGAAGGAGAACCTTTGGTGATGAAGAGATAGACTTGTTAATAATTATGGGAGCAAATAATTATGGATTCAAGGATGGTATAGGCGCCTCTTATAATGTTGAAAAGGCTGAGGAAGGATTTTATTATAGGGATCTTGAAAAGCTAAAGTGTAAAAAGGCGGTATTATTATACGATTTTTGGTCCGAAGCTGAATGTAAAAGGGAAGAGTATTTTGATTTTATTCTAAAGAATCAGATTGATATTATTTTTACTTTGTTCCGATATCCGCTACATATTTGGAGATTATATCCGGATATCATAGATCGAATGATATGGTTGCCACCTAGTTTTAATCCAGGTATTTTTAATGATTGGGGAATGGAAAAGAAATATGATGTAGGCAATCTAAACTCGGGAATTTTTTCTGCGGATTCTTTTTATCCGGAGCGCCATAAGATGCATAAAAAACTTCTTGAAATGAATGATATCACCTATTTGTATTCCAAACATCCAGGCGGTGGTTTTCATAAAGAAGGGGATCCACTGATTGGAAAGAATTTTTCTAAAGCTATCAATGAATGTAGGATTTTTGTGACATCAGGTCATGAAGTATATAAAAATTTCACTTCGAAATATGTTGAAATAATGGCATCAAAAGCATGTCTCTTTACAACTGAATGCCTGGATGAAGATGTAATCGGGCTAATAGATGGATGGAATTGTATCAAAATAAGTGAGAGTAATTTTGAGGATAAAGTGCATTATTTTTTAAAACATAAGGATGAATTAAAAGCGATCTCAGAACGAGGATATAGGCTTGTAATGGAGAAATATAACTGTTATGCACAGGCCAATTATGTGTACAGAAACATAACAAGGTGACGCAAGAGGACTTTTGTTGAGGAGTAATAAGCGAATGATGTCTGTAGATGCAAAAATAGCCATTAGTAATTGTTGTATTGTGGACGATGGATTCTTGTGGCTTTTTTCAGAGGGAACGAAGGCATTAATGAAAGTATCGATTAGCAGTGGAGAAATATGTGATTATTATTTTGTTCCGGAAAGAAGCCAAAAAGAGTTGTTCTATAGAATGATAAAGTGCGCTGAGCATATATTTCTTATACCTTTCAATTCCACTGAAATGTGGGCGTTTTCTCTCTGTTCTAGTGAATGGAAAAAAGTGGATATAGGACTTGATTTGAGGGAAAAACAATTAAAATCAAAGTTCTATTCTGCTGTTGCATTTGATAATAAGATATATATGTTTGGTTGGAGTATACCAGGCATTATTGTGTACGACTGTATATCTGAACGATATCATCGGATTACCGATTTTTTAGAATATATAAATGATAGACGAATTATTTTTCATAAGGCAATGTGTGTTGATGAAGAAAAGATCTATTTGCCGGTATTCTTGTCTACTCATATTATTTGTTTTGATTTAAGACTTCAGAAATCTAGTGTTATTGAGATGCCAATTATTGCTGGGAAAGACTGCCCTGTGATTGAAGTTGATTTCCCGATAATAAAACTATACTCGATTGATGGAAAAGAATATGGAATTGACGAAGATGGAAGACAATATGAAAAGGAGATTTCTTGTTTCTCAGTTGGAAGACGAAGAGAGCCATTACTAATAGATTATTATGGTGAAACAAAGTTTTTAATACCAGAAGCATTTGCAATGATTGTCATTGCTAATAATACTAATAAAGACATGATAAAGTTGGACTATGCGAGTTCGGGTGTATATCCAGATGGTGAGATGTCAAAATTCACTTTTGCAGAAAAAACTGAGGATAAAATCTTTTTTCAATCTCGAACAGATGGAAGAATCTACATTTTTGATAAGTTAAAACGAAATATTCAGGAAATAACAATGAATATCTGTGACGGTGGTAAAGAAAAACTTTATAAGAGTATTCGAAACAGTATAAATATTAACGAAATTGTAGATGAAAGAGAGATGAGTTTGGAAAGTTTTATTATGATTATATCAAAAGAGGGTGATGATGATGAGTCATAATTCGGAGATTGATTTCAAACGACAAATAAGGGGAGGGATTCCCAATAATTTATCATCTGCCAAGGTTATAGTTCCTTTGTTAATAGAGGCGGTAAAACCTCAAAGTGTTTTGGATGTTGGATGCGCTACAGGGACTTGGCTTAACGAATTTAGAGAATGTGAAAATAGTATTAGAATTCAAGGGATAGATGGAAAGTGGATTTTAAATCAGAAATTGCAAATTAGTTCATCGGAGATTGAATTATATGACTTTGAGGATACAACATGTTGTCCAATGAGTGTATGGGGCGATGATATACATTATGACTTAGCGCTTTCGCTTGAAACGGCAGAACATATATCATTAGAGAGAAGTGACTTTTTGATAGACACGCTTGTTAAAGCAAGTGATGTTGTATATTTTTCTGGAGCAACACCTAGAAGCGGGGGAGTTCATCATGTTAATGAAAGATGGCAGAGCTATTGGGTAAGAAAGTTTAACGATAGGGGGTACATAATGGTTGATTATGTTAGACCTAAGGTTTGGAATAACAAAAGAGTTGCATATTTTTATGCTGAGGAATCTTTTGTATTTGTCAATGAAAATAGTATAAGCAAATATCCTTTATTAAATAATTACGTCAATGAACCTATTGTCGATATTATTCATCCGATTCATTTTTTGAACCAAATTATAAAACCATCGCATGAATGGTCGTATTTAATTGATATTCAAAAAAGATTATTTAGGTCATATTCCGAAAAAATACGTAAAGATTTAAGGAAGGAGACCAGTAAATGAAGAAATCAATAGTAGCTGTATTGTTTGCAATTGTTACTGCAGAAGCATTGCTTATAAATAAATACAGAAAACGTTTCTTAAAGCAAAGAGATGAGTATTTGAAATTTACAGAGTTTTATCAATTATTACTGCAATGGGTTAGAAATTATAGAGATGGAAAGCATATAAAATCATATTTTGAAAAAAACGATTTCAAAAGTGTAGCTATTTATGGAATGAAGGAACTTGGCATATCATTTTTGGAGCAGTGTGAAAGGGAGAAGATAAATGTGAAATATTGCATTGATAGAGACGCAGATAGCATACATTTGGATGTAGATGTTTATAAACCGGATACTTACTTTGGTGATGTTGATGTAATAGTAGTTACTGCGATACATAATTTTTGTGAAATAGAATGCTCTTTAAAGAAAAAAACAAGTGCAAATATCGTTTCGCTTGAAGATGTTATTTGGGAGTTATAACATCTTCCCTTTTGATATCTGGTGTACTTAATACTACATATGGGATTTGAAGATGGATAAAACTAGAGCGTTATTACAAAAAATAATTGGTTATGATCTATGGCATGTTGATACGAAACGCAGTTATGCCATAGACACAGTTTATAGAATAAATCAATTAATAATCAATGATGAGATTGGTGATGGTGAGATTGTAGAAATAGGTTGTGGGTTAGGGGATATTATATCGTCTATTAAGACTCCGTATAAGTTAGGAGTTGATATTGATACAAAATGTATACAAGGAGCCAAAATTCTTCATCCCTTTACGAAATTTATATGTGGTTCATTTGGAGACATAATTGATAGGAATATTGCTGTGCTGATTATTTTAAATGTTTTTCATTTTATACCTCCTGATAAAATGTATAATTCATTGAATTGTCTTATGGAAAACAATGAGATTAGAAGGGTTATAGTGGATGAGGTTCAATCTCCACCGTATCAATATCACTATGATTTTATGTCCATTATGGAAAAGTATGGGTATGGGATGGAATATAAATCTCAGGGCTATATGGCTGAGGGGGGAAGTAGGCGAAAAGTGCTACACTTTCTACGTGGTATAAATTAAAAGGAATCGAGAATTATAATGGTGAAAAAAAATATTGCTATAATGATTAATTCATTGGTTGCCGGCGGAGCAGAACGAGCAGCAATTACGCTTGGAGAGTACTTATGCAGGCAGGGGCATAGTGTTTTTTATTTTCTATTTACTGATAATCGAAAACCTTTTTTTAAGGTTGAGGGAAAGATTGTTAAAACATATATTTTTTTCCCTTTTTCGAGTGATTTAAGTCAGAAAGATAATATTAGAGAGTTGTTTTTTTCTGCGTATTCTTTGTATCAACTAAAAAGAAAATATCAAATTGATATATCAATATCCTTTATGGAGGCGTGGAATTTTCTTAATGTATGTTCAAAATGTAAGGATAAGTTGATTTTGAGCGTGCGCACTGTAATATCAGAAAGAACTGAGTATTCTGGGCTGTTATATGATCCCGTATGGATAAAACGATTATATAACCGGGCGGATTCTGTTGTTGCTGTGAGTGAATATGTAAAGGAAGATCTTATAAGGAAATACGGAATAAAGAGAAAGATAACCACTGCTATACCAAATGTTTCGAGAACATATCCGCTTATTAATAATTACAGGGAATGGATAGATGGCGATAAGGCGATTGTTACTATTGGAAGGATGGATGTTGTTAAACAACAGGAACGAATTATAAGAGCATTTTCTGAGATTATAAAAATGAATAAAGATGCAAGACTCATAATTGTGGGGGATGGTAAGCAGATGGGGTTTTTAAGGAAAGTCAAACATAACCTTGGGTTGGATGATTACGTAAAACTGCCGGGGACAGAATCTGATATAGGGTTCTATTTAAAGAATGCAAGAGGATTTGTTCTTGCGTCTAGGGTTGAAGGCTTTCCAAATGTGATTGCAGAAGCGATGGCTTACGGTGTGCCAATTATCACTACGGATTCACCAGGGGGGTGTGGTGAAATTGTAGGAAAGGAAACATCATCTGATGAGCTTCAGTTTTGCAAATATGGAATACTGACTCCATATATAAAGGGGAATGCTACAATTGAAGAAGAAATAAGCAGGGAAGAAAAAATCCTTGGCGAAGCAATGAGTAAGATTATTCAGGACAATGATCTTTATAGAAAATATGCTGATATGTCTTTGAAAAGAGCAAATGATTATTCAGTAGAAAACATTATGTGCAAATGGGAAAAAGTATGCGGATTGAAAGACTGATAGGATGATGGAAAAATTTTTTATTATCACAGTTGATACGGAGGGTGATGATATATGGCATGTGACTGATATCAAAGCTCCGGTAGAAACCAGAAATGCGGAATATATTTATAGATTCCAAAAATTATGTGAAAAATACGGCTTTATTCCTACATATCTGACAAATTATGAAATGGCTGAAAGTAGACCGATGGTGGAGCTTGGCAGAGAAGGGGTAAAGAGAGGCTCTTTAGAGATTGGGGCGCATATGCATGCGTGGAATTCCCCACCGTATTTTCCACTAATAAAAGCACCTGTCAAAAGAGGAAAACCATATTTGGGAGAATATCCAGGGAAAGTAATTTATCGAAAGATGGAGTATTTGACCAAATATCTCGAGGATACCTTTGGATGTCCGATTAAATCTCATCGCGGAGGGAGATGGTACTTGGACTCACGTATTGCAGAATCACTGGTAAAACTGGATTATGTTGTTGACTGTTCTTGCACGCCGGGACATGATTGGTCAAGACAATCTGGATGGACCATGGGAAGTGGAGGAACGGACTGGTCTTGTTATGGAAGCAGACCGTATGAACTAAAGAATAGTAAAAAACATAGTGGTGATTGTAAGAGATTAGTTGAGTTACCAGTTACATCTATCTCAAAGAGAAATGACGGTGTAAGGGCATGGTTTCGACCTAATGGTAAAAATGGACAGCAACTTTTGGCAATGCTGGATATATTGCGCAAGATGGATTGCCCATATATAGAATTTATGATTCATTCCTCTGAACTGATGCCCGGGGGAAGTCCAACATTCATACAAAAAGGGCAAATAGAGAAACTATACTTTGATATGGATGCTCTATTTTGTGAGTTGAAGAAATGTGGTTACAAGGGAACCGGAATCACGGATTACGTGATAAATCATTTATATGAGGAGAGAAGCTGTGAAAATCCTGATTTATTTGATTATAGTGTTTTTGGCGGTGATAGTAGGTGCGATTTTGGGCGTGGCTATTATTGGGAAGCAATATGAAAAGCATTGTATGGTGATTAGCAAGAAAGCTGATTGGCTTTCAGATCTGTCTGTAATGCAGACACGATGGTTATGGCTTTTACAGAACGGAAAAACAGTTGCTGATTATTGTAACAATAACGGGTACAGACGAGTGGCAATTTATGGAATGAGTGAGATTGGCTACGCTTTACTTGATGAGTTGAAGAGTGGCGGTGTGGAGATTCCATATTGTATTGATAGAAATGCAGATAGCATATTTGCAAAAGTTGATGTAAAGAGACCGGATGATGTCCCTGATGAAGTAGATGTTGTTATCGTGGCGGTGATTCAATACTACGATAGCGTGAAGAATACGCTTGAAAAGAGAGTAACTTGTCCGATTGTATCTCTCGCAGATATTGTTTGGGAGGCATGACTTTTGAAAGAAGATTATCTAAAAAAAGCAAGAGAGGAAAATTGGAAGATTTGCACATATGGTCTTGGATACTTAGGGAAAAGACTTAGACATATAATACCAGAATTGTTTGGATTAAAACCGGATTTTTATTGTGATAGCAATGACATTAAGGTTAAAGAAGCTGGATTTGAAGATGCTGATCCTATTTATAGAAATGAATTAAAAATGATAAAGGAGCCAATCATTGTATTTATCCTGACGGACGACCCATATGATATTGAGATACAGAATGATTTAAGTACAAACAAAAGTCTGTTTACTTACACATTGAGGGAACTGGCGCTGATGGACCAAGTTATTCATGTTTTTTATGGTGATGAATTATTTGAGATGTATAAGAGGCTCTGATTGTTAATGAGAGGATACTGAAGTTGAATAAAAGGATTGCCGTTTATACCTGTGTTACAGGAAATTACGATAATATCAGAGAGCCGCTGGTGAAAGAGGAATGTTGTGATTATTTTATCCTATCCGACACTCCTATGACAGATTTGAAATGCTTTTGTTTTCTTAATGTGGATGAGTTTATGCCGAATTCGTCCATGAGTCCAAAGGATAAGAACAGATACGCTAAGATGCATCCGGATGAGATTTTCCCTGAATATGATTACTCTATATATGTGGATGGCTCCATCCAGATTGTAAGACCGATATCGCATTACATTTCTAATATAGGAGAATTGGGTCTTGCAATCCATAAACATAGGGAACGGGATTGTATTTATTCAGAGGGCATATTTTTGACTTGGCTTGGGGCGGTTGATAAAGATGTACTTATTAATGATATACGCCGGTATATGGAAGCAGGGCTACCAAGGCACTTCGGGATGTTTGAGTGTGGGATGATTGTCACGGATTTGAAAAATCCGAAAGCAATACTTCTTTACCGGGAGTGGTATGAAGAGTATATGGCTGGAGCCAAAAGAGACCAACAGGCACTAATCTATGTATTGTGGAAAAACGGTCTGACCGTCGATATGATAGGTGACCTTGGTGGTAAATACACTATTCTTACCAATCCAGATATCAATTGGAATCGGAGTGCACATTATCGAGGATGAGAAAATGGGTAACAACAGATTTGAATCTGCAATAGGAGAAATAAACAGATACATCAGTGATGATGAATCAAAGTATATTTTTTCTCAGAGGGTTATGTACAGTTTGACGCAGGATGAGTATTACGTTCATTGCCTGGGAGAAAGATTTAAAGAGGAGTTTTTGTCAAATGCTGACTGGAAAAACTATATAGCGAGGTTAAAAGAAAAAGAATCTTCTGGAAAGATGATTATATACGGAGCAAAAGGTTATGGAAAAATGACCATCAAATATACACCTCAAGTTCGATGGGATTATGTTATGGACAGAGATGTTTCGGAATTGGAAGTGAATGGTGTCCCTGTTATTCCGATAGAATCCATTAGGGATTATGCAGATATAGATTCTGATTATTTCGTAGTTCCCTCAATGCGTTACCGAGAGGAAATGACGGAGAATCTCCGCGCAGTGGGCATAAAGGATGAACATATTATTGATGGTAGCCTGATTTGGAGAATTACAGAGGGTAGACAATACTTTGATTTGAGCATGTTAAAACCAGATAGTAGTGGCGAGAGGTTTGCTGATCTTGGTGCGTGTGATGGAATGTCTTCTGTGGAATTCTTGAGATGGTGTGGTGGCAATGGATATTGCTACTGTTTTGAGCCGGATAGAAAGAATATAGATGTATTAAAACGCAATATGCAGCAGAAAGGCATTAATGCAGACAAGGATTTTTCTCTTATAGAAAAGGGTGTATGGAGCGAAAGCACCGAATTATTGTTTAATGAAAGTGGCTCGGCAGATTCACATTTTGTATCAGAAATGGATGATTCAGCTGACATACACAGGGTGCAGGTTGTTGCATTAGATGATGAGTTGAAAGATAAAAAGGTGACTTTTGTTAAGATGGATATCGAAGGAGCTGAATTAGAGGCACTTCGCGGCGCAGAATCCATTATTCGAAAACAAAGACCTAAATTAGCAATATGCGTCTACCATAAACCGGAAGATATTTGGACAATACCAATGTATATTTTAAGTTTGCGAAATGATTATAGACTGTTTCTGCGTCATTACTCTTTCGGGGGCACTGAAACAGTATTGTATGCTATCTGAGGAGGCGCATTAAGTTGAATCTTGCGATATTTGGGGCTCAGGGCTATGCCCTTGGAGCTTATGAAGCAGTAAAAACATTATATTCGAAGCGAGTGATCCCGTACTTTATGGTAAGTGCAATGGGAAACAATGCTTCTATGCTTGGAAATATTCCTGTTCGAGAGATTGCTGATGTCTCTTCAGAATTATCGCAGGCTCAGAAGGATTCGCTTGAGGTGATTATTGCTACTCCTGAGAATGTACAGCCGGACATAGAAGAAACGTTGGAGAACTACGGTTTTAAGCACTATAGTCGCCTTGATTCTGAACGATGGGGCGAGCTGATGAAGATGTTTCATATAAAGTTGGGGCGTTTTCTACCTTTATCGGCATTACCGGTAGGCTATAATATGCCATTTACACGGATATATATGGCTAAGTCTCATGTAGATAGACCGCTTACGAATCCTCTAATACTGCCTGAATATGTATATCCAATACAGGCAGGTGCAGCTTTGACCGACATAAGAATCGCAGATATTACGGATAATAAAGGTGAGAACATTTCAGAGAAGAATGTTAATTATTCTGAGTTATCAGCGTTATATTGGATATGGAAGAATAAGCTTTGCAAGACTGGAATTCCAGAGGGTGAAGAAGGGCAGTATTATGGATTGGCTCAGTACAGGCGGATGCTTGTGTTTTCATATGATGATCTTTTGAGATTACCAGACAATGACGTGGATGTTGTGTTGCCATATCCGATGCCGTATGAGCCGAATATCCATGCGCATCATGAGCGGTATCTAAAAGAGGTTGATTGGAATGCATTGCTGACAGCGCTAAGGGAAATGCAACCGGAGTATGCAGAATACTTTCCGCTGGTATTAGAGCAACAGTATCTCTATAACTACAATGTTATTTTGGCTAAGAAGCCAGTTCTTAGAGAGTATTGTGAGTGGCTTTTCCCGATTCTTGAAAGAACTGAAGAGTTGTCGGTTCCAAAGGGAAGCGACAGGTCGGATCGTTATATCGGGTATATGGGGGAGACGTTGGAAACCCTCTACTTCATTAAAAATGCAGAAAGACTGAATGTAGTTCACACAGAATGTAAGCTATATGTATAAGGATCATGTTTTATGGCTAGAACCGAAAAGGAAAGACGGACGTTATGAAGCTCGTTATATAGAAAGCCGGGATGAAAGCGGTAAAGCAGTGTACAGAGCTGTTTATGGCAAAAGTAAGGCAGAAGTCCGGGAAAAAGTGGAAAATGCCAAAAGAGAAATGATAGGAAACCCTCCGGGCTTGATATGAAGCAAATTTTTTTTCGCCAGTATTTTTCACAACAAAAACTCTATCTCATCCAAAATAGGCTTGAAATCAATCTGGAGTTTTCCGTCATATAATCCTACTGGCACTTTGTCCTCGAAACCATAAATGGATACATCAAAGTCGTGGGCGAAGTCATAAACTATGATCTTAAGTTTGTCCGGATCTACCATCCAATATTCTTTCACACCAGCATTTTCATATTTTACGAGTTTGAGAGACATGTCTTTTCTTCTGGTTGTAGAAGATAAAACCTCTACAATAAAGTCAGGGCATCCAAATATATTTTTCTTAACTATCTTATCTTTTTGGCAGATGATCATGACGTCTGGCTGGACCATGGTTTTATCATCCATATCTAATTGCACATCACATGGAGCTATAAAAACCATGCAGTTGCCATTATTTTTATCGATGAATTTTTTTATCTGAATGGACATGTTCAGTGATATTATCTGATGAATCGTAGATGGGGCACTCATGTCATAGAAAACACCATCAATCAGCTCTACTCTCTGATCGTCAGGAAGAGCGTAGTAATCATCAAGAGTGTATTCCCCGGGCTTTTTTGATATTTGAGATAGCGCATGATTTCTATGTGTCTGTTTGCCAAAAGCAGGTTCATCTTCTCTGAGAATATTAGTATCGTATTCGGGCTTCAAAACCTTTTCAAGAGCGAGTAATGTGCCATATCTTGGCGATGATGTTATTTTTCCGAGGACCTTTTGGACAGTACCAACCGGAACGCCGGAAAGAGATGCAATCTGCGCGTAAGTTAATCTCAGTTGGTTCTTTTGACGTATCATTTCGTCCACTGTCATCATTAGAATGTCCTCCTTAGAAAATTTGTTTGGCATAATGATAATATAAATTGGATGGAGAATCAACCATAAATGGATTGATTGTGACTTATTAATATCCAATAAATATCCAACAAATATCCATAGCTGCTCCTTACGGGTTCAATGGTTTTGTATTTTGAAATAATGACATATACTTAATTATACAATATAAATAAACACAATATCAAAAATACGCGGCGCGGGAAGCGTGCAAACCCTAAAAGCAACCCCATAAAATAACGAAAGGGTTGCTTTTGGGGTTGCTTTTTGCTATGCTTAATACGTGGAGGATATATTATGTCAGATAGCAAGCTGGAAGCAATTATTGCTGAGATAGGATCTTTGCCCAAGGGCAACTTAACATACAAAGTTATAAGAGGTAAGCCTAGGATGTACCTTCAATGGTATGAAGGTGGAAAGAAGATCAATAAGTATGTAAAAGCCAAAGATGAGCCAATAGTCTTAGCACAGATAAAAAGGAGAAAGCACCTTCAGGAAGAACTTAAGCAGTTGGTTGAAGATGAAAACTATGGAAGCTTTGTAGCAGAGGATACACCTCACTTTGAGACTAAAAAGCTGATGCCAACGGAGACCTACAAAACCCGTGTTGTTACTGGTAGTGTGCTTAAGAACATGTGCGCTGTAGCTCAAAAGTACGGAGAAAGGGACTGCATTGCACCTCTGAAAAAATACCTCCAATATGGATTACCTGGAAAAGTCTGTCTGATCTACGGCCTTAGGCGAACTGGTAAAACAACTATTATTGTTCAGGCTATGTCTGAGCTTCCGGCAGATGAAACAGCATATATCAAGATCATGACATCAGATACCATGGATCAGCTTAATGATGATCTTAGGAAAATGATTAACGCCGGTATTAAGTATGTGTTTATTGATGAAGTGACACTTCTTGGTGAATTCATCGATTCAGCGTCACTTTTCTCTGATGTTTATGCATCAATGGGCATGAAGATAGTACTCTCAGGTACAGATTCTCTTGGATTTCTGCTTAGTACTGGTGATGAGCTTTATGATAGAGCCTACACAATTCATACTACATTTATTCCGTTCAAGGAGTATTCGAGGCTTCTTGGAATCAATGATGTAGACGAATACATTCGTTATGGCGGTACATTCATGATGGGGGAAAAGAATTTTGATGCTGAAGAGTTACTGGATGAAAGCATTTCTTTTCGCGACGATGAATCAACCAGGCGCTATATTGATACTGCAATAGCCAGAAATATTCAGCATAGTCTGGCAAACTATCAATATGGTGGTCATTTCATGCATCTTGAGGAATTATATGAAGCAGGTGAATTAACTGGTGCGATTAACAGAATCATAGAGGATATGAATCACAGATTTTTGATCTCGGTCCTCACTAAAAAAGTTGATTGTAAAGAAATAACTAATAGACTTCAGAAGATACTCGATATTAGAAATAAAAAAGATATGACGGTTGAGATAACTAGGGAGCATGTAGAAGAGATAAAGTCGTATCTTCATTTACTGGATCTCATTGTGAATTGCCCTACGGAGCAAATTGGGGTAAAAGAGCCTAAAGAACAGATCATCTTTACTCAGCCGGGAATGAGATACTGCCAGGCAGAGGCACTTGTGCACGTTCTCATGAAAGACGAGATTTTCTCTAAGTACCCTATAAAGGAAAGGCAGGAAATCTGTGAGGGAATACTTAGAGAGGTAAGAGGCAGGATGCTGGAAGATATAGTGCTTTTAGAAACCAGGAAGAGGCAATCCAGGAAAAAACGAGTATTTAAACTGTTATTCAGCATTGGAGAGATTGATATGGTCATTTATGATGAGGACAATCTAACCTGTGAATTGTATGAGATCAAGCACAGTGACAAGATAGTTGAGGAACAGTACAAACACTTGATAGATGAAGAAAAATGTAAAGAGATAGAATTTAACTATGGCGAAATTATCTCAAGAACAGTTTTGTACCGTGGTGAAAATGCAGTAGTTGACGGAATAAAGTATCAAAATGTAGAAGAGTATTTGAAAGAAAGTTTTGATTGATTAACAATATTAAGTAAATTTATTACTAAGAAGTATATAATTGAATTGTAAGTATATAAAAGTATATTAGAAAGCGAGGTGCCTATGAATATAGCAATCATCCTTGCCGGCGGGATCGGCAGCAGGATTGTATCGGAAGTACCAAAGCAGTTTGTGGAGTTGTCTGGACAGATGATGATCATGCATAGCATGGCGCCCTTTGGCAGATCTGTGTATGTCAACAATATTCTGATCGTGGCTGCGGATGAATGGCGTGACAGGATTGAAGATGCTGTTGCGGATGAGCCGCTTATAAGTGAGAAGATTCTGGGCTTTTCTGACCCTGGAGAAAACAGGCAGCTTTCTATTTATAATGCATTAAAAGAAATAGAGCAAATGGGACTAGGTGAAATGGCCGATATTATTATTATCCATGACGCTGCAAGGCCTTTTGTTACTGAAGAGATGATAGAGGAGTGCTTTAAGGCGCTTGATAGCCATGATGGTGCGATGCCTGTTCTTCCTATGAATGATACTGTGTATTTCAGCAGGACAGGAACACGTGTTGACGAGCTGCTTAACCGTAATACTATTTTTGCCGGGCAGGCGCCGGAAGCTTTTAATTATAAGAAGTATTTAGAGGCGAATGAAGCTCTTTTGCCCGATAAGATCAGAATGATAAAGGGCTCCACAGAACCTGCGGTAATGGCGGGGATGGACGTTGCCATGATTCCGGGAGATCAGAGAAACTTTAAGGTGACAACCCAGGTGGATCTTGAGAGAGCAGAAGAGATTATGAGGGAAAGCTATCTATGAAAGCTCAGGTTTTATATGGGATAGACAATCTAAAATACACTGAAGTCACTGACCCCAGGCCTAAGGCGGGCGAGGCGCTAGTAAAGGTGCAAAAGTGCGGTATCTGTGGTTCTGACGTACCTCGCGTTTTTAAGACCGGCGCCCACAATATGCCAATTGTTCCGGGACATGAATTTATGGGAATTGTGGAAAAGTGTGACGATGATCCTGAAATTGTGGGTAAAAGAGTTGGAGTTTTTCCGCTGATTCCCTGCATGAAATGCAGACAGTGCAAGACGCGGCATTATGAGATGTGTGAAAACTATAATTACCTGGGATCCCGGTCGGATGGTGGATTTGGCGAGTATGTCTGTGCTCCATTGTGGAATCTTTTGCCTATTCCTGACCAAGTGACGGATGACGAGGCAGCTATGCTTGAGCCCATGTGCGTTGCTGTACATGCGCTGAGAAGGATAGGACTTGTCGGAGAGGGACTTGAAGCGGCGACTGAGAAAAATATCGCAGTCTGCGGTCTTGGCACGATTGGCCTTCTGGCGGCTATGCTCCTAAAAAATGCAGGATATAGAAATGTCTTTTTTATAGGAAATAAGAATGTTCAAAAAGAGATGATAAAGAAGATTGGGTACAGTGATGACCATTTCTGCGATGTGAGATATGGTGAGCCTTCTACTTTTATAAATGAAAAGACGGAGGGGAGCGGTGCGGACTACTATCTTGAATGTATCGGAAGGTCCGAAAGTTACGCACAGGCGGTTAATCTTGCAGCACCGAATGGAAAGATAATGCTTGTGGGCAATCCTGCATCTGATATGGAACTTCCTAGGAATATTTATTGGAAGATACTGAGAAATCAGCTGACTTTGATGGGAACCTGGAATTCATCGTATCCTGATGACTGGAGCTCTGCTCTGCAGCGACTTGTGGCTTGGCATAGCAGTTCTATAGCGTTTTCTCCGTCAATACTTATAACTCATAGGTTCGATCTCGAGCACATGCAGGAAGGCCTTCAGATCATGAGAAAAAAATCAGAAGAGTACATAAAGATAATGGTGGATGTGGAGCGTGTTGTAGAAGCAGAGTAAATGAGAATGGAGCTTTACTATGAAAAAAGTTTCGGTAATTATTCCTTGTCACAATGTTTCAGAGTGGGTATATCAGAGCTGGAAATCAATTAAGAACCAGACTATGGATCTGTCGGAAATAGAATGCATTTTTGTGGATGATGCTTCTGATGATGAAGGAAAAACCTGGGAAATCCTGCAAATCATAGAAAAGGAAGCTCCGGAAAGTGTAATGATCATCCAGCTTGATGAAAATGTTCGCCAGGGCGGGGCACGAAATGTCGGAATGAGTTACATGTCCGGCGAGTATATGCTTTTTTTGGATGCGGATGATCTTTACAGGCCGGAAACATGCCAGGAGCTCTATGACTATGCTGTGTCCAATGATCTTGACATCGTACAGTTCGGCCATGAGATTGTTATCAGAGACCTATCAGATGATTCTATCCCTCCAAAGAAGCCTAGAAAAGAAGAAGTTATCTGTAATCTGAATGAAGCCGGAGTGAGGGAATTGTTTCTTACCGGAGTGGCCGGAGACTATGGATGCACTAACAAGTTTTACAGATCATCACTGCTAAAAAAGACTCAAAGCTATTTTGCAGAGAAAGTGGTGTACGAAGAACCTCTTTTTGTATACCCTATATTTTTTTACATAAACAAAATGGCTATTGTTGATGCCGAGTACTACATCTGGCGCAAACGAAAAGGGTCGACCATGACTTCTGAATTGGGAAGTCGCATTATGGAACATCCGCTTGTGCAGCTTGAACTAATGCATGATATAAAAGCAAGAAGCGAATTATATTATCGTTTTAAGGATGAAGTCGATTTTCATTTTTTGAATTCATATTTTTATGAAACGATTCTTTTTTCTAGCTTGAATTACGGAACAAGGCTTTATACATCGCAGTGTGAAGAATTGAAGGATAATCTTTTAGCAGAGACAGATGGCCTTAAGGAAAACAGATATTTAGACGAAAGACCTGTTTTTAAAGAGCTTACTGATCTGCTATCTGATAATATGAGCTTTGCAGACTGGAAGCGGGTTCAGGATAAATGCCTGAAAATCTATATGGCTGATCATAAGGATGCCGCAAGCCGTGGTGAAGGTATCGTGATGGATGAGCCTGAATCTTACGAAGACTCTTTTCCATTAATAAGCGTGATAATGCCTGTAAGGAATAATGAGAAATATTTTCCTGTTGCAGTGCAAAGCGTCATAGATCAGGAGTACCCTAATTGGGAGCTTATCATCCTGGAAGGAATATCAACTGATAATACAGCCCAGGTGGCAAAAGAACTTGCTGCCAGAGATACAAGGATCAGAGTAATTACCAGCGGAGAATGGATTTACGAAAAGATCAATATTGGTGTCAATGCATCAAAAGGAGAGTACTTCACAGTGCTGAACTCAGATGATAAATTTACCAGTGATGCCTTATTGATAGCTGCAAATTTTATCAAAAAATACAATGTGGATCTGGTCCTGTATCCTGTGGCGACAGTTTATTGTGATAAGGACCAGAATGTCTTGCAGGATGACATTAAAAGGATAGAATCAACAGTGGACCATGAATTTGTCCTGCGAACTTTTGATGATATGAAAAAGAACTGGATAAATCTTTTAGCATCGGGACTGCTAAACAACCAGACAAATGTTTATAAGAAGGAACTGGTAAAAGACATCAGGTTTAGAAATGATGTTTATGGAGGGGATTATTTATTCAATCTTGCGTCATTACCAAGATTTTCTTCGGCTGCCTATTATCCTAAAGTTACCTATCTGTTCCATCAATATGTGAACGTAGATGGCATGAACGCTTCTGTTGGCAAGTATTATGGCTACGAGCACCGAATGTTTAATGAGTTTTATCACCGTGCACTGCAGTTATTTGCGCTGCATGATGTCATAGATGAGGATAAACTTAAATATATTCTGGATAAGCGAGTTAGTGATTTTAGCTATGAAATAAGAATAATGAAGTACGCTGCTGGAAAGCTCAGTCTGGAAGAAATGATCCATAATATTTTTTCCTATGCTGCGGATATTGCAAGTCTGTATCCATCAGGGAAACTGCCGAAAGATACAGAGATAATGGTTATTTATGAGACCAAGTCTCTCATGGATTCTTTTGACGGAGAATCATATGGAAAAATGGACAAAGTAGCACGAGGGGTAAAGGAGATATTAAGTATCAGCAAAGAGGATCCATTTAATATAGATATTAAATGCATACAGGAAATGGTATTTGATTATAATAATCCTGCGAGAGTTGGCGAGAGTATTTATAATGATATAGTAAATGCTTTTAAGAGATAATGGTGGTTAATATTTTAAATGAAAGGTCGAATATAATATGAAATTTTGGGCACACAGAGGATGCAGTCAGATGTATCCGGAAAATACACTTACATCTTTTGGAAAGGCAATGGAAATTGAGGGCCTTGCCGGAGTTGAGCTGGATATTCAGCTGACTAAGGATGGAGAACTTGTGGTTATCCACGATGAACGTGTGGATAGAACAACAGATGGATTTGGGTTTGTGAGAGATTTTACTCTTGAGGAGCTGAAGGCTCTTCACATTTTTGCAGGAAAGGGTGTTCCTTCAGAGAAGATTCCTACAATGCGTGAAGTCATTGAGCTTTTGATGCCAAAACTTAAAGTCTACTGCGATGCAGTTAAAGCGGGCGTACCTGAAGAAGAGATAAAGGACGGCATGCGTATCAATATTGAGCTTAAGACATCAGTTTATAACTATCCGGGAATTGAGGAGAAAATAGTTAAACTTGTAGCTGAGATGGGAGTAAAAGAGGCAATCGTGTACTCAAGCTTTTATCCGGAATCTCTTTTCAAGATCCATGAGTTTGAGCCTACAGCAAAGCTCGGTGTTTTGGATGATCTTCTGTCAAACTGTCTGTACAAGGCAATTGGCCTTGAATCCTTATGGGAAGACGTTCCAAGCGGAAGCATTGCCCTGCACCCTTGGGGACTGCATATGGACCTCCCTGTAGAGAAAATTCAGGGAAGGACAGTCCGTGCATGGTACACAGGACATCTGTATCCTGAAGCTCCAACAGGCGTAAGGATGAATCTTGATGAATATGCCGCCAAAGGCGTCACAGACGTATTCTTCAATGAACCTGAGAAATACCTGTAATGGGATTTCTTGTTAAAACAGGCAACTTGGTTTATATTATATAAGTTAAAAAAGTGTATGTAATAATGAAAGGCAATTAAATGAAAGTAGTAATTTTAGCCGGTGGATTCGGAACACGTATCAGTGAAGAGAGCCACTTGCGTCCAAAGCCAATGATCGAGATTGGCGGCAAGCCGATTCTTTGGCATATCATGAAAGAGTATTCACACTATGGATTCAACGAATTCATCATCTGCGCAGGATACAAGCAGGAAGTGATCAAGGAGTATTTCAATAACTATTACCTCCACAACTGCGACGTAACTTTTGATTTTGCTAACAGGAATAAAAAGACATTCCATTCACAGAAGGCAGAGCCATGGAAAGTTACAATAGTTGATACGGGATACAGCACCATGACCGGCGGACGTATCAAGAGGATAAAAGAGCATGTGGGTAATGAGACATTCTTCATGACCTATGGTGATGGAGTGTGCGACCTTGATATGAACAAGCTTCTTGAGTTCCATAAGAGCCATGGCAAGATTGCTACCGTTACAGCCATTCTCGCAGGACAGCGATTTGGTGTGTTCGATATAGATTCTGATGACTCATCAGTTGTTAAGGACTTCCGAGAGAAAGCCAACATCGACGGAGCCCGTATCAATGGCGGATATATGGTACTTGAGCCCGGAGTTTTCGATTACATCGAGGGCGATAGCACCTTCTTTGAAAAAGAGCCAATGCATAACCTCGTAAGAGACGGCGAGCTTGCAGCTTATAAGTATGACGGCTTCTGGAAGTGCATGGATACAGCAAGAGAAAGAGATGAACTCTCTGAACTCATTGAGACAGGCAGAGCTCCTTGGATCAAGTGGTGAGGTTTTATGAAATTATCAGATTATATAGTAGATTTTTTGATCAAAAAAGGTGTCACTGATTGCTTCACAGTTGTGGGCGGTGGCGCGATGCATCTTAATAACTCATTTGGACATACAGAGGGCATGCACTGTACCCATTTCCATCACGAGCAGGGCGCAGCTATTGCCGCAGAGAGCTACTCAAGATACGGAGAAAAAGTTGCAGCACTTTGCGTTACTTCAGGCCCCGGCGGAACCAATGCCATCACAGGCGTTCTCGGCGGATGGCTTGATTCACTTCCTATGTTCGTTGTAAGTGGACAGGTCAGATACGACACCACGGTCAGATACATGGAAGGAAACACAGAGTACGGCCTCTCTAAAAGAGGCTGCAGTGCAGATATTAAGGAAAACTCTGATTCAGAAAGACCAATTACAAGCCATGAATTTATAAACGACTCAGGCCTTCCTCGTTCCATAGGAGACCAGGAATACGATATCACACAGATGACCAGGCACATGTGTAAGTACGCAGTCATGCTTGAGACACCGGAAGACATCAGGTATGTTATGGAGAAGGCCTGGCACCTTATGAGTACCGGCCGTCCCGGACCTGTATGGGTAGACGTTCCTGTGAATTACCAGGCAAAAGAAATAAATCCTGATGAGCTTCGCAGCTTTGATGAGGAGTATAGACAAGAACATTCGTGCCTTTGCCCTGATGTGGAAAAAGACAATGCTTCTGCCTCAGAGCCTATGAATCACAATGAACTTTTGACAGTGTCCCAGATGATCCTTGATGAGATTAAAAAGGCTAAAAGACCTGTTATTTATGCGGGCGGCGGAATCCGCATTTCAAAGGGCTTTGAGACTTTCAGAAAAATGGTGGATAAACTAGGAGTTCCCGTTTGTACTTACTGGAATTCTATTGATCTTATAGAGGATGAGAATCCACTCTACTGTGGTCGCGGTGGATATATGGGCGACAGAGCAGGAAATTTTGCAGTTCAGAATTCAGATCTTTTGCTTGTTATCGGATCCAGAATATCCATCAGACAGACTGGTTATACCTGGAGTTCTTGGGCGAGAGAAGCCAAGGTCATAATGGTGGATATCGACCCTGCTGAGATGGAAAAGCACACGATACATGTGGATAAGAAGATCTGTGCAGATGCCAGATTGTTCATGGAAGCCATGAATGAGACCCTTGATGAGAATAAAGAGTGGAAAAACTTAAAGAATGATGACCAGTCATACTTTGCACCATGTGATGACTGGCGCGCTCAGTGTATTAAATGGAAAGAAAAATACCCTGTTGTGTCTGAGAAGCAGCGCAATACCGGCGATGCCCCTGTAAATGTCTATGGCTTTATCAGAGCTCTTTCTGACAAGGCACATGAAGGTTCGCTCACGGCTGTCAGCAACGGTGCCTGCTGCGTAGCTGGTTCTCAAGCCTGGCACATTAAGCAGGGCAGCAGATTTATTATCAACAACGCTGTAGCCAGCATGGGATATGGACTTCCGGCAGCAATCGGTCTTTGCATTGCATCAGGTAAAAAAGAGACCATCTGTCTTGAAGGAGATGGCAGCATAATGATGAATCTGCAGGAACTTCAAACTATTGTTACAAATAAGCTTCCTATAAAGCTCTTTCTCATAAATAATGATGGCTACCATTCCATCAGACTTACTCAGAACTATCACTTTAGTGACTATTCCAAATTTGGAATAGGGCCTGAGAGCGGCGACCTTGCTTTTCCTGAATTTGGAAAACTTGCAGAGGTATTTGGATACAATTACGTTTCAATTAAAAAAGGGAATGACCTTGAGCCTGGCATTGATAAAGCTTTGGAGTCGGATACACCAGTATTCTGTGAAGTGTTTACAGACACAGTTCAGCCTTGGGCACCTAAGTCATCAGTAAAAAAAGAAGCTGATGGAAGCCTTACCAGTGCTCCTTTAGAAGATCTTGCCCCATTTCTTCCAAGAGAAGAACTTGCGGAAAATATGTATATATAGAGAAGTTTCTAAATAAAATATAAAGCCTATGTCTGAAGCGCGCTTAATCGTTTTAGACGTAGGCTTTTCAATTTAATTACCATCAATATTTTAGAAAAACTTTATGTAATTACTTCTTATTTCACGAAAAAACAACAAAAATAAGAGCAATTATGATTAAAATTATGATGGCTGTTTGCGTACAATATATGCAATTGGGTTAGGACTTAATGTACAAGGTAACCTGAAAAAGGGGGTAAACATGAAATCACTTGATGTCAAACAGACATTTATCGTAAAGATCACGGATTGTCAGAATGGTACCTGGCAAGGAAGAATTGTCTGGGCAGAAGCGAACAGGACTATACATTTCAGAAGTATGATGGAAATGTTGAGACTCATGGATGAAGCTGCAACAGAAGGAATTCACCATCAGGAAGCTGTTAATGAATAAATAAAGAGAATATTAAATTCTTTATGTAATGCGGGGCTGTCGCACTATATGTGCGGCGGCTTCGTATTTTATTTTGTTAAAAAAACTATAAACTTATTTAGATAAATCTATGTCTATATTTAGTGTCTGAAAATCCGCAGAATACGAGCTATTGCGGTTTATTTTTATTTAATACTTATTTTATAAAAACTTCATAAATTCCCTATTCCGCATGGTTGAAATATTATTTAGAATTTTATGTAAGGATTGTGAAATTAAGTTCAAAAAACTGGTTAATTATGATAGGTTTTATGATTACCCGGTCCATATAATTACTCATTAGGGGGAAAGTAATGAGTAAAAGAGTTATGAATGAGTATTGTAAAGGCACTTATAAAATGGGAGACACGTTCATTATAAAAGTTGATCATTGCCAGAACGGCTCTTGGCAGGGTGAACTTGTGTGGGCCAATGAGAAAAAGAGTGTCAGATTTAGAAGTACTTTGGAAATGTTACGGCTAATGGATGAGGCCATTAAAAGCGGTAATAGCATGATCGATATGGAAACGGCCCATATCGTTTCATGAGATGACTTAGGTAACTGCCGATTGTTTTATCGATTTTTTTATGAGAGGGAGGCATAGTGTTATGTCAAGAAAGTGGAACAGATTTTTATCATTCCTGTTGGCAATTGCGCTTGTTACAACTACTTTCAGTAGCGATTTTGCAAGCACAAGATCTTTTGCTGTAGGAAGCGAAGAAGAGCTTGAACAGAACGAAGAAGCTTCTGAAGAAGCAAGTGAAGAATCTTCAGAACTGGAGTGGGAGGATATCGAAAAAGAAGAAACTCCTGCTGAAAATGGAGAAAATCCTGAGAAAGAGGTGGAAGCAGAGTCAGGGGATGACGAAGTAACTGCTGAAACACCTTCAGATCAGGCTACAGAAGGCGCTGTCGAGGAGGCAACCGCCGATATTACTAATGGAGGAAATGTTACAGAAGAACCTGCAACAGATCCGGCAACAGAAGCAACAACAGAAGCAACAACAGAAGCTGTTTCTGCTAGCACAGAAAGCACAGAAAGTGCTTCGGCTGCAACATCTGCTTCTATTGAAGAGGCGGCAGCCGCTGCAAGCTCAGCTTCTACTGAAATAGAAGAAAAAGAACAGAACCTTGTAACTGTTAAGTACAAAGCATCTATGGGTGGACGTGTTTCTGTAAAAGAAGAAACCGTTGACCTCAATGATAAAGATGCTAAGTTTGAAGGTTCTGAGGCAACTCCTTGGAATGATAAATATCAGTTCACAGAGTGGGTAGACGAGGATGGCAATTTTGTAACCAATGATGCCTTGCTCGTTCCTTCTGATGTGGAAAAAGATACAACATTCACAGCTAAGTTCATGAAGCTTGCTGAGATGCCTGAAATATCCGAGAGCAAGATAACTGGAGGAATGGATGTATCTGTAGAGGCTGAAGAAGGTCTTTTCCCTGAAGGCACTACTGTATCAATTGAAGCAATCTCTGATGATAAAGCTATGGAGACAGCCCAGGACACTCTGGGAGATAAGGTAAAAGAGGCTAAGGGTGTTGACATTAAGTTCATATATGAAGGAGCAGAAATCCAGCCTGCAGATGCACAGTACGTTCACGTATCAATATCACTTGTTGATACAATCGAAGGTACTGACTTTACCGTGCTCCATGAGCATGATGGCGAGGTAAAAGAACTTGACGATGACGATGCGACTGTAAAATCCCATGATGCAAATGCAGACCCTGATGATGAGACGAAGGTTGCTACAGAAGTAGAGCTTAAGAGTAATGAGTTCTCTGTATTTATTGTGGCAGGTATTGATGAAACAGAAAACGCTCGTCTTAAAGTTATATTCAAAAACGGAAGCGACGAAATAGCCTCTTTTTATGTTAAACAGAATGATACAAAAAGCGATGCTGCATTATCTCAGGTTATATATGATCCCGGAGCAGGGACAACCGAGAAAGATATTATATTTAAAGGATGGAGCAGAGATGCCGACTATGCAGTGGAAGATGCTGGCAGCGGTCTTACAATTGATGGAATAAAAACTATCTTAAAAAACTATGACTGGTCTAGTGTTCAAGATGCTGATACTGAGGGCGGTTCATCAATTACTTTTTATGCGATGCTCTATAAGCAGTTCACAGTAACTTATATAGATCGTAATAATATAACTCTTGGTAAAGATAGCGTGCTTTTTAATGCAGATGAAGAGAATGTTGAACTGGACTATGTCGTTGATCAGGCATATACACCGGAGGATGAAGTTCATCACTTTGAGGGATGGCTTGTAAATGAAGGCTCCAGCAATATTATTAAAAAAGGTGGCGAAGCATACACTTATACAGAAGGAGATATATTTGAAAATAAGACAAAAATAACCATTACCGGAAGTGTTGTTTTTTCAGTTAATGCGCCCGAAGGTCATTGGCTTATTTTCGATGAAAACGGAAAGGGAGCAACATATAATGCTCCTATATTCATAAAATCAGGTGAAGTGAGCAAAAAACCATGTGAAGATACAGAGATGGTTCGCCTTGGTTATACTTTTGGTGGCTGGTATGACACAAAGGAAAATGCAGAAGCCCATGCACAGGATTCTAATGTAACAACCGGCGCGTTCCGGTTTGGGGATACTCTTAGTGATAAAACAACTATTTATGCAAGCTGGATATCGGCTAAAACTGCCGCTTACACGGTACTTATTTGGAAACAGAACATTGATGGAGATGGATATGATTTTGAAGAATCTATTCATCTTTCGGGAACTGTTGGAACAGCGATTACTACAGTAAGTCCTCAAGGAACCGGTAATAATGCATATGCCAGAATAAATGGTGTTGATTATAATGCCAATAATGAGACTCTTGAAAACCGCAAAGATTATTTTGGTTTCCATTACGTTAGTAATGATCAGGCTGGCAAGACTATCACGCCTGAGGGAACTACCGTAGTTAATGTTTACTATGATAGAAATCAGCATACGCTGACATTCCAGGTGCATGGAGCATATGTTATTTCAGAAGGCGATAATGATAATGATCCTAATAAGTATGGAAAAATAGGTGATGATTTTAAACGTGTATACTGGAATGATGGTGCTTTTTGGCTAAATCGCAATTGGGTAGGCGTGGCGTTTATCGGACATTATGAATATTCGAATAAATATGATGGAACAGTATATACGTATAACTCAAGTTGGGCTACTATAAAGGAAATAACAGCTCTTTATGGACAGTCTATTGGTAAGCAATTCCCTATAGTTGGAACAAATGGAGTAACTTATGAGCCTGCTTTGTGGGAAGAACCAGAGCAAGAAACTTACGAAGCATATGTAGGGTATATCGATATTATGCCTGATTCTGATGTTGTTTTTCATAAACTCAACATGGGTGGAACAACACAAGATGAAGATGTTAGAACAATAAAATATAATATTGAAGCACTTCCGGAATATGATGGCGAAACAATTAATTATAGGGGCAAAAAATTTACAAATTATACGCATCAAACGGCTTATAGTGATTTTGCATTCACAGAAGCTGAAGACTATATAGAATTACCAGGGTTTACAAAGTATGGAGTTACTCCAAATAACCCATGGGAAAACTGGGATGTTTGGGAAGTTAATTGTTATTATACCCGCAACCTATACACCATCAATTTTATGGATGGCTCATACTATGATGGTATCGGTAATAAGATAGAATCAGAATCAAGCACCGGACAGATTCATGTCGAGAACGGTATTTATTATCAGGCAGATATATCTTCTTATGCGACATATGAACCTGAAACAATTCCGGCAGGATATGTATTTGAAGGATGGTATGTAGATGATGAGTGTACTAAAGAATATACCTTTGATAAGATGCCTGAAGGCGGTATCACTGTATATGCTAAGTGGCGTCAGATACAGTACCGTGTATTTCTTCATCCTAACGTACCTGCAGATGAAAATGTATACTGGGGTTCTGATAATCAGAGCATGAATTTCCGCGTAGCTTACGGTGGAACTGTAAGTGTTCCTACAGGAAGAGACAGAGCAAATTATACATTTATCGGGTGGTATACTGATGAAGATTGTACTCAGGTTTTCTCAGATGCGACAGTATTAAATGAAGATACAGTTTGGGAAGAATATAATAAAGAAACGCACTTCACAGATCCAATGGATGATCATGGAAATATCACGGATCTTAATGCGGCTTATAATTCGGATGTTAATCGTGACTGGATCACAAAAGAGTTTAATCTCTATGCCAGATGGAGAGCTGATCTTGATGGCGCAGAAGGCATAAATGTAAAGTATTCCAAGACTGACACCGATGTTAATAAATCAGGATCAGGAAATCCTATAGACAACAATGTTTATGTGGATTCTGCATCTGCAGCGGCAGTTCCTGCCATAAAAGCACCGGAAGGTTATAAATTTGGCTACTGGATAATGCAGGAATATGACGAAGAATCATCGAAGTATGTAGATATTGAAGGTTCCAAAATTTATCCAGGTGAGACATTTACTGTTCTTGCTAAAAATGCTAAGGTATCTACCATAACAGATGACGACGGCAATGAAATAAATACATACACTGTGCAGCTTCGTCCTAAATTTATAGCTATCGATGAGGCTACTCAGACTTATATACCATGGTTTAAAAATGATGGGAAAACTGCGTATGCAAAGGATGAGAATATTCAGATCAATGAAGCGGTTTCCATTAAAACAGCACCTACCAGAACCGGTTATGTATTTAAAGGCTGGGCGATTGTAGACATGGGCAACACTGCTGAAGCAGCAAATACCTTCATGACTACTTCTTCAAACTGGACGCAGACTGTTTCACCTGACATTTATTACAATAATGGGAAATACTATTCGGATGCTGATTTTAGCAAAGAAGTCATGTATGTTGCAGCCGATGAAGCAATGCCTTACCAGGCACTGTTCGCAGTTTGGGATGAACTTCCTGTATACACGATTACCTATAATCTTGATGGCGGAGCGTTAGAAACCGGAAAAACAAATCCTGAAACTTATACGGAAGATACAGAGACCTTTACACTTAATAACCCGGTAAAGGAAGGTTACAAATTTATCGGCTGGTCAGGAACTGATCTTACCGGAAATGCAAACACTACAGTAACAATAGAACAGGGCTCAACCGGTGACAGAGAGTATACAGCCCATTGGATAAAAAAGCACACAGTTAAGTTCTATGTTGATGGAAGCTTAGTTGAAACAGCTACTCAGATAGTAGATGATGGAGAAAAGGCTACTGAATACAATCCGGGAACAAAGGATGAATACGAATTTGATGGCTGGTATACAAATTCCACATGGACAGAAAGTACTGCCAAGTATGATTTCGATACAGCAGTAAATACTGACCTTAACCTTTACGGAAAGTGGAATCCTGTTGAGTATACAATCACCTACGTATTGAATGATGGAGCACTAGAAACAGGAAAGACTAATCCGGAAACTTATAATATTGAGACCGAAACCTTTACACTTAATAATCCTGTAAAGGAAGGCTATAAGTTTATCGGCTGGTCAGGAACTGACCTTACAGGTAATGAAAATACAGAAGTAACTATAGAACAGGGTTCAACCGGAAACAGAACATATACAGCAAACTGGATTAAGCAACATACAGTTAAGTTCTATGTTGATGGAGCATTAGTTGAATCAGCTACTCAGATAGTTGATGATGGCGAAACAGCTAAGGAGTATAGTCCCGGAACAAAGACAGGATATACTTTTGATGGCTGGTATAAAGATTCCACATGGACAGAAAATACCGAAAAGTATGACTTTACAACAGAAGTTAAGGCTGACTTAAATCTTTATGGTAAGTATAATCCTGTAGAATATACGATTACCTATAATCTTGATGGTGGAACGCTGGAAACAGGAAAGACCAATCCTGATTCTTACACTATTGAAACAGCTACCTTTACACTTAATAACCCTGTAAAAGAAGGCTACACCTTTACCGGCTGGTCAGGAACAGGTCTTACAGGTAGTGAAAATATGACGGTAACAGTTACCAAGGGTTCAACCGGAAACAGAACATATACAGCAAACTGGTCAGTTAACAGCTACAAGGTAACATATAAATTACCTGATGATGCACCTACAGATTCAATTGTTAAAATAGGTGAAAATACGGGAAGCAGCTTGACAGCTTACCATGACTTTGGAACAGAGTTTGATACATCGGAAGCAAAAGTAACAGTTCCAACAGGATATACCTTTAAGGGATGGGCATTAGAAAATACAACGGCTATTCTTAGCACATATACTATGCCTGCCAATAATGATACTGTATTTGTTGCTCAGATTGTTACTGATACCAGTAAGTGGAAATACAGCATCAAGTTCTTTAAACAGAATATTACTGATGACGAGTACACAGAAGATACTAAAGCTGCAGTAAATGATATTCCTGCATCAAGCACCAAGAAAGTATCAATAAATGATATTTATACTACTTATGCAGGAACCTATGGGGATAACTTCACATTAGATCATTACAACACAAGTGCAGTATCAACTGATTCTACTAATTTTAATGTAGAAGTATCTGTGACAGCAGAAGGCTTTGTGATTAATCTCTATTACGATAGAAAGAATCACACGGTAACCTTTGATCCAATGGATGGAACATTGGCAAGTCCTTCTGATGCAAGCCAGACAGTAAGACATGGGGGCGTAGCAACAAAGCCACATGACCCTTCACAGGAAGGATATTCATTTGTTGGATGGTACACCGACAAGGATACACTTCAGAATGCATATGTATTCACCACACCTGTTGAAAGTGATATCACACTTTATGCTAAGTACCAGATAAATACATATCAGGTAACCTTTGACCCTAATGACGGAACACTTGCTCAGGGAACAACTTCACCTGTTACTGTAAATTGGGGCGAAAAGGTAACTAAGCCTTCAGATCCGACAAGAGAAGGATATTCCTTTGATGGATGGTTTGAAGGAAGTGCTACTACCAGCTTTGACTTTGATACTTTGATAAAAGAAGATAAGACACTGGTAGCACACTGGACACCTGTTGAGTATGAAATTGTATATGTACTTAACGGCGGCGTATTTGCTGATGATGCAACAGTTGAGGATCCAAAGAATCCTAATCCTACAACCTACAATATTACATCTGATCCTATAACTCTTATTAATCCAACAAAGCAGGGATATATATTTGATGGTTGGACTGAGGTTGTAGAAAATGGCGGTGCAGAAGTTATAAGCGGTAAGTCTAAAACTGTTACGATTCCTACCGGTAATTTTGGTAAGAGAACCTATACAGCTCACTGGACAACTGTTGGAACGAAGACTTATTACACTGTTCAGCACTATAAAGAGAATCTGGATGGCACCTTCGAAACAAATCCTTCTTATGAGGAAACGGATCGCTTTGGTGAAACAGAAGCTGTACTAAAAGATTTTGAGGATAATTACAGTATTGCAGGAGAAAAGAAAGAAGGAAGCTACGACTTTACTGGCTTTGAATATGACCACTCAGATCCTGCATCATCCACAACAATAGCTGCAGACGGCTCAACAGTAATTAAGCTTTACTACAAGAGAGTACTTAAAAAAGTAACCTACAAGGATGGTTATACGCAGAAAACAGAAGGTGGAACAGAGGATGTTCTGCAAGAGACTGAAGTTAAGTATGGAAGTACTATTCCTGCATATAGTAAAGACGGAAAAACTGAACCTGAACGCACCGGATTTGCATTTAACGGATGGCTAAATAATGGCACTTTAGTTTCAGAAAACTTCTTTACTGGAACAGTAACAGAGGACATTGTTCTCGTAGCTGACTGGGAACAGACTGATTTCCCTGCTTATTACAGAGTAGAGTATTACTACCAGAACAAGGCCGGAAACGACTATGTTATTGATGATGATGAAACAGAGATATTTGGCCCAATTACTGTAAATACCAAGACTACATATGAAGGCCAGACAGAAAAAGGAAAGAAACCTGTTTCTGTTACACCTGAAAGCAGTGTTACAAGGAACTTTGTAAATTATACGCTTGTAGAGACCGCTCCTAGTGTACTTTCAGATCTTTTGACAAAAGATAATTCAAATGATACTGATAAGGCGCTGGTTCTTAAGGTTTATTACAACAGATCATCCTTTGGAAATCAGCTGGTTATTGCAGCAAAGAGTAATAGCCGGGCATATAATGGAGAAGCTCTTACAGAAAGCGGCTTTACAGTTAATGGAACAGAGTCCGTTAACGGAAAAGTAACAATTGATAACCAGTTTGAGATTTCTGCTACAGTAGACGGCTCGCAGATTAATGTGGGCAGTGCAGAAAATAAGATTACAAAGCTTGTTATCAAGAACACCGGAAATAATGAAGAGTATACCTACGATCTCACTGATGGAACAATAAGCATTGGCGATGACGGTGTACTTGATCAGTCTGACTTTACTAAGATAACTGTTACTAACGGAACTTTGTCAGTTACAGCAAAAGACATTACAATTATTTCCGAGTCTGATTCAAAGACCTATGACGGAACAGCTCTTTCCAATGAAAGCGTAGTTTTAAAGACCGGCGAGGGATATGAAAATAATACTTTAGTAGGAACAGATACTCTTACAGATCTCCTTTCATTTTCTGATTTTACAGAAACATTGGTTGGACAGGGAATCCCAAATAACTATGAGTATACTGTTAAATCCCTTGAGGATGGCGGAAAGGCGCTTGATGTTTCTTCTGTAAAAGATACAGATACAGCTAAGAAGCAGGCAGATAACTACAACTTCATAAAGAACTATGGCACATTGACAGTTAATCCTGTAGGAAGTACAGATAAGGTTATAATTACTGCTCCGAGTGCTGAAAAGAAATATGATGGAACAGCTCTTTCTACAAGTGATGTTAAGGATAAGGCGTCCGGAACATATGGCACAGTTACCATAACAGCCGGAAGTGTGACAGGACTCCTTGGAGACGATGAGGCAAGATATGATCTTGCAGATGTGAGCGTTACAAATGTTTCGGATAATGCTGACAGGAACCTTGGCGTTGTAGAAAAGGATGGAAAGCCTGATGTACGTATCTACAATGGTGATACGGATGTTACAGAGAACTATCCAAATATAGAAGTTGTAAAGGGAACTCTTAAGATTAAAGAAAGAGAAGTAACTCTTACATCAAAGGGTGCAGTGAAGGCCTACGATGAGACAGCTCTTACATTTACTGACTTAAACGATAAGGATATGACTGCAAAATACGCAAGACTTACCGTTTCAGGAGATGGCTTCGTAAGTGATAAGGACAGACCGGACATTACATTTACAGGTAGCAGAACCGAAGTGGGTGGTACAGGTCTTAAGGAAGATACTTTCACCTTTAGCTTTGGTGGAAATACAACTCTTTCTAATAACTACAAAATAACTCCAGTATTTGGGGATCTTGTAGTAACAGATAATTATAAGACAGTTAAGATTTATGAGAAGTTTGTTTATGCGGATACATCAAAGGATCCTGTAACAAAGCTTGTAAAAGAAGTAACTGTTGCTGATAAGCTTCAGTATGGATCATCATTTAGCTATGATATTTCTGAATATGTAACTGCACATGCTGATGATCACCTTGGATTTACACTTGAAGGCAGCAGTAAGTATGAAATTGCTAAGATCACCAAGAATGAGGAATACACCTTTGTATTCAACCAGGATAAGTACACAGTAACATACGTACTTACTGATGAAGCAAGTCTTCCTCAGAGCATCGTGGCAAATAAGCCTTCAGCAGAAAAAGCCTACTATGTATATGGCGAGACATTTACCGTAGCAGATCCTATGAACGAAACAGGATATGACTTTGATGGATGGTACTTTGGAGAGAGTAAGGTATCCGGTGAATTTACCGTAAAGGGAAATACAGAGTTTAAGGGAACCTTCACAATCCATACCCATAGTGTTACATACCAGTTTGATCCTGCTTCTAAGCCTAAGAATACCACATTGGAAGAGCCTGAAGGACTTACAGGTGTTAAGTATGGTGAAACTGTCACCGTTGCAAAAGGCCCTGAAGCTGCCGGGTATACTTTCCTTGGCTGGAAGCCTGCAGGACTGGTACTTGAGCAGGGTGCAACCTATGTAGGAACAACATTTAATATGCAGGATAGCGACGTTGTTCTTACCGGTTATTATCAGCCAAAAAGTGATACAAAGTATACTGTTAAGTACTATGAAGAAAAGACCACAGGCGGATATGACCTTGATAATCCTGTAAAGACAAGAGAAGACCTGACAGGAACAACTGATGCGGACCTTACAGAAGATGATGTTCCAATCGATCCGGAAGAAGGTTTTGAACTTGATAAGATCGAGTATGTACATCTTGATACCGGAGAAAAAGTTGACCCTGTTATAAGAGGTGATGGAAAGCTCCTTGTAAATGTATTCTATAAGAGAATTGAGTATGAAGTAGAGTACAGATATACAGGAACATATCCGGATGAAGCAGTTAGTCTACTTCCTGCGACAGTTAAGCACAAGTTTGGTACAACGGTAGTTGTTGCAGATAACGTGGAAGTTACAGGATATGACTTTAGCGGATGGAGCCCGGATTCTACAATTTCTGTAGTAGAAACACAGGCACAGCAAAACGTAGTACAAAAGATTGTTTCCTTCGTTAAGGTTGCTTTGGGACAGGATGCAAGTAAGACTCAGTTACAGTTTGAGATGCCGGCAGGTAAAGTTGTCATCGTTGGCTCTTTTACCAAGAAACAATATGAGATCAAGTACATCTGGAAGGATGCAGATGGCAACAGTAAGGAAACAGTAATTAAGGCAGAATTTGAAGATCCTACACCTGTTCCTGAGATATTTGATAATCCTGAGGCTCCTTCAAACTCATACTTTGAAAAGTGGGTTGATAAGGATAACGAAGAAGTAACAAGAGAGATTCTTTCAGACAGGCTTGTAACAGAAAATGCCACATATACTGCAGTATATCAGGATAAGATCAAAGTTAATGTGAAACTAAAAGGTGGCGATGCAAAGAAGATTTACATTGGCGAGAGGCAGTATGCAGGTGCTGATGTGGACATTACTGTTACTTCTGAGGAAAAGAACCTTCTTCAGAGTGTGAGAAAGGCTGTTAGCGGACTCCTTGGAATAATGACAATCAGAGCATTTGCTGATGATGTAGTTAAGAACATTACAAAGGATGTAAGCTATGGCGGAACAGATTATACAATATCCGGTCTGGTACTTACAGATGGAAGCGGTATAGATGTTGATAAGTATCCTGTATATCTTGAGACAAAAGATGTAAAGGTAACAATGAAGGTTGACGGAGAAGATGTTACAGTAACTGATCGCTTTGCATTTGATTACACTTATGAAAAAGCAGAGGGAACTAAGCTTACAATTGGCTACCTTGAAATCACACCAAGAGAAGTTAACCTTTCATCTGAGTCAGCTACTCAGGATTACAACGGAACAGCTCTTACAAGACCTGTAGTTACAACGTCAGGTGACGGATTCCTTGATACGGAGGTTACAAATGTACGTGCAACAGGAACCATCACAAATGCCGGAAAAGTAGAGAACACAATTGCTTATGATATTATCGCTGATAAGTATAAAGGCAATGACAAGCTGTTTAATACTAACTATACAATTAAGGAGACACCAGGTACTTTGATTGTAAATGCTGTTACACCTGCACCTACTCCTACTCCTACACCAGCTCCTACACCTGATCCAACACCGGCAGGCGGAGATGATCCAACACCAGCAGCTGATGTAGCTGTAACACCTGCACCTGTAGCTGCAGTACCTGCACCGGCTCCTGCCGCAGCAGTACTTGGAGCAAGAAGAGAAGATGCAGCAAATACAAATGGCGCGGCAGTTCTTGGTGCAAGACGCGCAGGAACTGATGACCAGACAGATGACACATCAAGAGCATTTGCGATTGTCATCGCCGCAGCAGTAGTAATTTCACTTTTTGTTACAAGAAAGAAAAAAGAAGAAGAGTAATTAAACTCTAAGAAATCCAAAAAAGAGCTATCGGTCGCAAGGCCGATAGCTTTTTTGGGATTCTCCAATAATCTGTTTTATGATATTCTTTATAAAGCAAACGGGGAGGAAGTTGTGTTGTGAAGGAGAAAAAGAAAATTGATTACATAGTATTTGTTAGCGTGATAGCTGCATTTTCCGTACTGGTGCTTCATACTAACAAATGCTTTTGGGAGTTTAGTGCGACCGAGAAATATTGGGTTTCGGCTAACATTATTGAGTGTATTTTTTATCCGGGAGTGCCGCTTTTCTTTATGATAAGCGGTATAACTCTTATGGATTTCTACGAGAGATATTCGTTAAAAGAGTTCTTTATAAAAAGATGGAATAAGGCAGTCGTGCCATTTCTTGCCTGGAGTCTTATCATTATGTTTGGCAAGGTTTTAAGTCACAAGATACCAAGGGAGCAGGTGAATCCACACTTCATTTATCAGAGTGTTACCGGAACGACTATTGTTGATTATTACTGGTTCTTTTCTTCGCTTTTTGTTTTGTATCTCAGCATGCCCTTGTATGCAGCAGTGGAAAAAGAAAAGAGAAGACTTGTTTTTTCTTACCTTGTCGCAGCGGGCTTTGCCCTGAATATCCTGGCGCCATTTATTACCGGCGTTTTTCAGCTTGATTTGAATACACCTTATGCAGTTACAAGTGTGATGGGCGTACTTATCTGGGTACCGATCGGGTGGTTGCTTCATGATACAGAGTTTAGTAAAACTCAGAAGTTTACAATATATGGACTTGCTATGGCAGGTCTTTTGCTCCATATAATCGGTACCTATTCGTTGTCGATGCGTATCGGTATGATTGATGGGACATTTAAAGGGTATGAGAACGTTCCAAGTGTACTTTACTCTGCCGGAGTTTTTGTACTGTTAAAAGACATTGGAAGAAAGGTTATGGAGAGTAAGGCCAGGGAATTTATTTCTTTTCTTGGTGGATACACCTATCCTGTTTACCTTATGCAATTTATTTTCATTAAGACAATTCCGCTTCTTCCATTCGTTGATACCAGGTCGTTATTATATCGGCTCGGGGCGCCATTTGTTATCGTCCCCATGATAATAGTAGTAGCAGCGTGTATGCGCAAGATCCCGGTGGTAAAGAGCATTGTTCCATAAGTATACGGCATTTGTAAGAGCTTTTGGTTTGGAAAAAATCAGGAGCTCTTTTTTATATCATAATATGAACATTAGACGACAAAAAAAATACAAGTTACGACAATCTTTGTTAGTGTAATTTTGTTTCATGATAATCTATGATCAGAGAAATAAAAGTGTAGTTGTGTAGGAGATGGCATATGAGTAATCCTATTTACAATGATGAGGGGTTAAGAGTTGTCCAAGAAGCTTACTGCTGCGAGCACTGGGAACCAGATGCAGGGGTTTTGGTTCCTTTGAGGGAGTGCTGGTGCTGCAAGTGGTCTAATTTCAGGATTGAAGGGACAAATACCGAAGTTGAGAATTTAAGTGTCTGCAATTATGAGGGAAATGTGGAGACAGCAATCAATAGTTGAGGTGAAGCTATGAACAAGGGCTTAGGAATCAGATTAGATGTTCAAATGTTCGGTGGACTTGCGATTTCTTATGAGGGAAGAAACGTATCCGTTGGAAAAAACAAGGGAGCTAAGTACATTCAGCTCCTCGAACTTGTGTGGCTTGCTGGTGAAAACGGCATCACCAAAGAGCAGCTTATAAACACGCTTTACGAAAGAGAAGAACAGTCTAATCTCAATAACAGCTTTAATAATCTGATCTATCAGATGCATAAACAGCTTAAGAGTTCAACTCTTCCTGATTTCGAGTACATAGTGAACAAGGATGGCATTTTCTATACAGATGAGAATGTTGAAGTGGTCACTGATGCAGGAAGTTTTGAGGCTGCGGTACGTAACGCAAGACTTTGCGGTGATACGACAGAGGGGATTCTTTTTTACAAACAGGCTGTAGAACTCTATAAAGCTGAGCTTCTTCCGGAACTTGCAACTCAGGAATGGGTTATCATCAAGAGCGTTCAGCTTCAGAAGATGTATGCAGAGTGCGTAGTAGCCCTTGGCAATTATTATGAAAAGAAAAAAGATTATAATGCAATGTACCGCGTATACAAAAAAGCGGCTCAGCTATATCCTGATGATGAGTGGCAGGTAGGTGAGATCAATGCGCTTATAGGCATGGAGTCCTACGATGAAGCGTATGCGATTTACGATGAGACTGTCAGATATTACACTGATGAATTAGGTATTACACCAAGTAGTGATCTTATGGAATGCTATGAGAAAATGAGCAGGCAGATCACTAATACACCAGGTAAGATACTTAAGATAAGAGATGACATCATCGAGAGAAGAGACAGTGCCAAGAGTGAAGAGGGAAGAGCTTATGATTGCTCATATCCAAGCTTCATTGACGCTTATCATATTTTAAGTCGCAACATGGAGAGAAGTGGCCAGTCAGTATATATGATGCTTCTCACTTTGGTTGACTATGAAGGTAAACAGATTACTAATCAGACCAAACTTGAAACAAAAGCTAAGCTCTTGCAGAAGGCCATTGCTCAGACTTTGAGACAGGGTGACACATATTGCAAGTACTCAGCATCTCAGTTCTTACTCCTTCTTGCTGGAACCAACAAGGAGAGTTGCAAAATAGTTTATAGAAGAGTATTGAACAAATATAAAGTCTTAGCCGGACCAAGAGCTGAGATTGAATACAGCGTAGTTTCACTTGCTGAACTTCCGCAATCTTTGTCAGAGGCAAAATGATCTTTATAAATTATTAGTGGGTCTAGTGGTTTTTTTATGAGGATTCCGCGAGAGTGTTTATCACTTTCGCGGAATTTTGGGTTTATTGAAAATTTAATATTTAGTTCACAGAACGTTTAAGGTATACTGATATACTGTACATGAGATATTAAGCGAAAGGAAGTGAAGTCTATGGCAGTCAAGAGATTAGACTATTCGAAGATAGATTTTGCTAAGCTTACGGGAAGATCTGAAAAAAGTCATACTGAAGAGGGCAGTCAGATAGATATTGAGAATTTGCTTAAGATGAAAGATCAGGTTAAGGATTTTCAGATCCTGATGATGAAATATGATTGCGCATTATCGGAAGTCAGGACTAAACTGGATGTTCTTAATAAAGAGCTTTCATTAATAAATAATAGAAATCCTTTTGAATCGATCAAAATGAGAATAAAGACACCTACCAGCATTTATAACAAGCTGAGCAATAAGGGTGTGGATTTTACCGTTGAGAATATAAGCAAAAATCTTTCAGATATAGCCGGGATAAGGGTTATATGTTCTTTTATAGACGACATTTATATGCTTGCAGATTGCCTGGCTAAACAGGATGATATCACTGTCATCCAGAAAAAGGATTACATTGAGAATCCCAAGGCCAGCGGCTACAGAAGCCTTCACCTCATTATCGAGGTGCCTATTTTCCTCACTACGGAAAAAGAGTACATGAAGGTAGAGGTTCAGTTCAGAACAATAGCAATGGATTTCTGGGCAAGCCTTGAGCACAAGATGAAGTATAAAAAGAATATTCAAAATCAGGATGTTATTTCAGACGATCTTAAGTTTAGTGCAGATCTTATCAATCAGCTGGATCTGAGAATGCAGCAGATAAGAGAAAAAATTGACGAAGAGGAATAGTAAAAAAGACCTGGAAGCCAAGTGCTTTCAGGTCTTCGTTTTTTCTTTTTACAAAGTTATGATTCAGGCTTTCTCAGGTTCTGGATAAGATACACCAAAGGTCTCAACTGTAACTGTCTTCATGACCTGGTCGTTTACAGGTCTGTCATTCCAGTCAGTATCTGTTTCAGCAATCTTGTTTACAACTTCCATTCCCTCTGTAACTTTGCCGAATGCAGCGTAGTCACCGTCGAGGTGTGGAGAAGTTTTGTGCATGATAAAGAACTGTGAGCCTGCAGAGTTAGGCATCATTGATCTTGCCATTGAAAGAACGCCCTCAGTGTGTTTGAGATCGTTCTTGAATCCGTTGGATGAGAACTCACCCTTGATTCCATATCCTGGGCCACCCATTCCTGTTCCCTCAGGATCTCCACCCTGAAGCATGAAACCGCGGATAACTCTGTGGAAAATAAGTCCGTCGTAGAATTTTTTGTTGATAAGTGAAATGAAGTTATTGACTGTATTAGGTGCAATCTCAGGATAGAGCTCAGCCTTGATAACATCACCGTTTTCCATTGTGATCGTAACAATAGGATTCTGTGCCATAAGTTCGTCCTCTTTTCTATATGATAGTATCTTAGCCTATTATAGCAGATTTATCGATGTTATAAATGTGATATTATATTTTTGTCAGGAGGAACTACTATGAAAAAGAATTGTTGGTATAAAGCTACTGCAGCCTTCCTTGCTGCGACGCTTCTTTTGCCTGGGTGCGGAAAAGCAGATAAAGCTGCATCAGGGCTGAATGTTATTGATGATAAGTATAGAACTACCTATGAGATTTTCGTTTATTCTTTTTACGACAGTGATGGAGATGGAATAGGGGATCTCAAGGGAGTTACCAAGAAGCTCGACTACATAAATGATGGGGATGATACCACAGATACTGATCTTGGCTGTAATGAGATCTGGCTGATGCCTGTTTCACCATCACCGACATATCACAAATATGATGTGACTGATTACAAGGATATTGATCCGCAGTACGGAACAATTGAGGATTTCGATGAGCTTGTGGATGAATGTCATAAAAGAGGTATCAATGTCATTCTCGACCTGGTGCTCAATCATACATCTGTAGAACATCCGTGGTTTAAGGCTTCATCAGAAGCTCCTTACAATGAGTACTACAATTTTTCTACTGAACCTCAGGATGGCTACGAGGCGCTTGCCGGATCAGATCTGTATTATGAGGCGAGATTCTGGTCTGGAATGCCAGATCTTAATCTTGATAATGAGGCTGTCAGGAATGAGATAAAAGATATTACGCAGTTCTGGATAGATCATGGAGTTGATGGATTCAGGCTGGACGCGGTGTCTTACTATTATACAGGTGATGATTCCAAGAATATTGAGTTTTTGACATGGCTTAATGACACTGTTAAATCGCAAAAAGAAGATGCTTATATAGTTGGAGAGTGCTGGACTAATTCAAGTACTTATCTAAAGTACTATAAGAGCGGTGTAGACAGCTTTTTTGACTTCGATTTCGCGGGAAGTGAAGGGACTATCGCAGGCATTGCGAGAGGAACAAGCTCTGCTGCAAATTACGGAAAAGCTCTTGAAAAGATAGAGAGTCAGCTTGCTGAAATTAGCGACACTGCCATCGATGCGCCTTTTTACACTAATCATGATATGGCCAGATCTGCCGGGTATTATACCGGGAAGGGCAGCCAGGACAAGATAAAACTTGCCGGAGCGCTCAACCTTCTTATGACAGGAAATGCCTTTATCTATTATGGTGAAGAGCTGGGCATGAAAGGTTCTGGCAAGGATGAGAATAAAAGGGCTCCAATGCAGTGGAGTTCTACAGATTTGACAGGTATGTGCAATGGTCCTGCTGATATGGACAAGTTTGATATGAAGTATCCGGCTCTTGATGAGCAGGCGGCAGATGAATATTCTATCTTGAATTACTATAAGGCTGCCATAAAGCTTAGGAATATGTTCCCTGTAATCGCCAGAGGCAAAACTGTGAATGTAGACTCCCTTTCTGATAGCGACATTTCTGCATTTATCAGGGAGAAAAGGGAAGGCAGCAGCTATGAGACAGATGAGGAGAGACTTCTTATATTGATAAATACTTCAGATGAGTCAAAGGAAGTGGATATTTTCACAGATGATATGTCGAAAAATTATGGGAATATTGTGTATAGCCTTTGTACTTCTGAAGAAAAATGTGAATATAATGGTGGGAAAGTGGTAATACCTGCCTATGGAATAGCAGTATTAGCAGCCGGGAACTAAAGTTCCTGGCTGTTTTTATGATGTCTTTAGTATTTTTTTATAGTTATTAAGGATGGAAAAATATGGTCGATCACAAAAGTGCCATGGATAGAGGTTCTTGGGGATTTGCGACTATAACGACATAGGATTGTAGATTTGGTCGTAAAGTGTTACAATGTCAGTATACAAGCCAAAGGGAGGTACGACCATGTACAGGAAAAGGAAAATAGAGAATTCTATAAGGGAAGTGGCAGATTCTTTTCCATGTGTTGTAATATATGGATCAAGGCAAGTTGGTAAATCAACAACGGTAAATCATATATTTGGAGATACGATAAAAAAAGTAACGCTTGATGATGGTAACGACAGAGCTCTTGCAAAGCAGAATCCTAAACTGTTTTTGGAGACTCATGGGTGGCCACTTATAATAGATGAGATACAGAAAGCTCCAGAGCTTTTGGACGAGATAAAGATAGTCATAGATGATAAGAAACTTGAATGGACAGAGAATGATGAAGATCAGCAGCTTATGTATATACTGACAGGTTCAAACAGATTTGAGATGCAGCAGGGGATATCTGATTCACTTGCCGGAAGATGCGGAGTGATCGAGATGGCATCTTTTTCCCAGGTAGAAAAGTATGATACACCAGGGAGTCTGTTTGATCCTGATATACAGGTCCTTCTAAAAAAAGAAAAAGAAGGTAAGCTTACATACAGGACAAGGTCTCAGATATTTGAGGATATATTTGTAGGAGGCATGCCTGATGTTGTCCTTGGAAAGTCAAAAAGGGATATATATTTCAGGTCATATCTTGATACATATATTGAAAAGGATGTAAAGAAATTAATATCTGAAGACAGTGAGACAGTCTTTAGGAATTTTATATCACTGGTCGCACTAAGGACATCTGCAGAGCTTCGTTATGATACCCTTGCAAATGATGTGGGAATAGATGTAAGGACCTGCAAAAGATGGATATCCATACTTGAGACTGCAGGGATAATATATCTCATCCATCCCTATCTTCCAAACATATCAAACAGGATAATAAAGGCGCCCAAAATGTATTTCATGGATACCGGACTATGTGCGTATTTGTGTAAATGGCCCGATGCAAAGATGCTTGAGAATGGAGCAATGGGTGGAGCTTTTTATGAAACTTTTGTTGTGAGCGAACTGATAAAAAATTTTTATGCTTACAACCTGGATCCGAAGGAATATCTGTTTTATTACAGGGACAAGGACCAGAAGGAAGTAGATCTTTTGTATGTAAAGCCAGGGATGATATATCCCATGGAGATAAAAAAGGGAATATCCATAGGGAAGAGGGCTGCAAAAAATTTTGGTGTTCTTAAAAAATACGGAATGGATATCAGGCCTGGACTTATAATTGATTCATGTGAAAAGATAAGTCCGCTCAATGAGAACACATATTTTTATCCTGTATTTAGGATTGGAGAATAATAATTTTTCTGATAAGTCCAGAAAGCTGTCACTGGAAACTCTGACAGCTTTCTTTTTAATTGTTTTTTGGGGAAAAATTTCGGACCAGAAAACAACAAAAAAGCCTGAAAACAAGTAGTTTTCAAGCTTTCATTGATGAGCAGGGGAAGCAGGATTCGAACCCGCATGAGCGGTTTTGGAGACCGGCATACTAGCCATTGTATGATTCCCCTTTATTTATGGCTTTTGCACCAACGAATGTTATTCTAGCATAGACAATAGATGTTGTAAAGAAGATTTTTTAATTTGCACTGGCAAAAAATGTTATAATCTTCCTAATCGTAAAAGGAGCGAAGCAGGAAATATGGCTTACAAATATAAGAATTACATTTTTGATCTATATGGAACTTTAGTGGATATCCACACAGATGAGGAACAGCAGGAGCTCTGGGAGAAAATGGCAAGGAAGCTGTCAGAAGAATATGGCGCAGATTACACAGGAGCAGACCTTCGTGAGAAATATCTTTTGGCATGTAAAGAGGAAACAGAGGCCCTTATTGAGAAGACTCACGCGGAGTATCCGGAGATAAAGATAGAGAATGTATGGGCTAAACTTATTGGAAAAGAAAATGTAGTGGATCCCGGCAGCTTAGAGCCACTTTGCATCTTCTTCAGGGAGGCGTCACGTGATAAGCTATGCAAATACCCTTATACTGACAGACTTTTGACTGATCTTAAAACTGCCGGGGAAAAGATATTTCTTTTGTCTAATGCCCAGCTCTTTTTCACCAGGAAAGAGCTTGAGGATGTGGATATTGCAAAGTACTTTGATGACATTTTCATATCGTCAGATAAAGGGATAAAAAAACCACAAAAAGAATTCATGGAAAAACTGTTAAAAAAGCATGGATTAAACCCAGCTGAATGCGTTATGATAGGGAATGAGGTTTTTAGCGATGGTGGAGTAGCCAAGGCAAATGGCGTAGATTACATCTTCGTACAGGATGGGGATTTCTCTAAAATAATATGAAATATGAAAAGGAGAATGGGTATGCAGGACAGATTACCAAAAAGAGATGAGGTCGCAAAGGAGCTTACCTGGCGACTTGAGGATATTTTCGAAAATGAGGATAAGTGGGAAGAAGAACTCAAAAAGATAAGTGAAGTAGCTGATAAGATTGCAGCTCTTCAGGGCAAGCTTTCTGATGGAAAGTGCCTTCTTGAAGCTCTTAAGTTTACAGAGGAGCTTGAGCTTTTAGCTGACAGGGTTGTTGGCTATTCTCATAAGAGATTTGATCAGGATACATCCAATTCCAAATACCAGGGTATGAATGCAAGGGCTATGTCTGCATATGCTGCAGTCGAGGAGAAAACAGCCTTCATGAACTCTGAGATTGTTGATATTTCTGATGAGAACCTTGAAAAGCTCTATGAGCAGATTCCTGAGCTTGACAGATTCAAGAGAGCAATAAAGAATATCAGAAGATTAAAGGCTCACATGCTCGACAGTAACATGGAAGCTCTTTTGGCATCAGCAAGTGAGCTTGAGGGCGCTCCTCAGAAAGCTTTCGGAATGCTTGCAAACGCTGACCTTAAGTTCCCTTCAGTAAAAGATTCAAAGGGAGAAGAGGTTCAGCTTTCACAGGGAAGATTTGTTCCAACGCAGATGTCTCATGACAGAGACTTAAGAAAGGCTAGTTTTGAGGCTTTCTATACAAGATTTGCAGAGTTCAAAAATACATGGACTGCTATGTATGACGGCGAAGTTAAGGCAAGAATCTTCGAGTCAAAGGCAAGAAAATATGATTCATGCTTTGAGGCGGCAGTTGATGGTAACAACGTATCGCCTTTAGTTTGCGATTCACTGTTTGAGTCCATTCATGGCAACATGGACAAGATGCACAGATACGTGTCACTCAGGAAAAAGCTCCTTGGAGTAGACGAACTTCACATGTATGATGTCTATGTTTCAATGATCCCTGATTTTGACATGAATGTGACATATGATGAGGCAAAAGAGATCTCTCTTAAGGCCCTTGCTCCTCTTGGCGAAGATTATCTTGCAGTTGTAAAAGAGGCATATGAGAACAGGTGGATCGATGTGGTTGAGAATGAAGGAAAGAGAAGTGGTGCGTATTCCTCAAATGTATACGGAACACATCCATATATGCTTCTTAACTATAATGATACTTTGAATGATGTCTTTACACTTGTTCATGAGATGGGACATTCAATGCATTCATGGTATTCAAGCAAGGCACAGCACATTCTTGATGCAGGTTACAAGATCTTCGTTGCAGAAGTAGCGTCTACTACTAATGAAGTTCTTTTGTACCATTATCTTAAGGATAATGCTAAGAGCAAGGAAGAAAAGGCCTTTATCGTAAATCACTTCCTTGAGAGCTTTAAGAGCACAATGTTCCGTCAGACTATGTTTGAGGAATTTGAGAGAAAGACCTGCAAGATGGCTGAAGATGGTGAGCCTCTTACAGCAGAGTCTCTTTATAAAGTATACTATAACCTCAATAAGGAATACTTTGGCGAGGATATGATCTCTGATGAACTTATTGGCTGGGAGTGGTGCAGAATTCCACACTTCTATTACAACTTCTATGTTTATCAGTATGCTACAAGCTTTGCTGCAGCTGTTGCGATTGCAGACAGAATTCTTAAAGAGGGTGCTCCTGCAGTTGAGCAGTACAAGAAGTTCCTTTCAAGCGGATGCACACAGGATCCTGTAAGCCTCCTCAAGATAGCTGGAGTTGACCTTACAACAAAGGCTCCAATCGATGCGGCACTTAAGGTATTTGGTGAAGCTCTCGATGAGATGGAAGAGATCATGAAGTAAGTTGTGGCAGAAAGTTTTTTCTGCCTGGATATAAGGCGGTGCTTATATGGCAAAAGAAATATGGCGACCAGGTAATATGCTTTATCCCACACCTGCAGTTATGGTGAGCTGCATGCGTGAGGGTGAAAAGCCTAACATAATAACTGTTGCATGGGCTGGGACTATCTGTAGTGACCCGGCCATGCTATCAATATCTGTGCGTAAAGAGAGATATTCCTATGATATTCTCAAGGAGACGGGGGAATTTGTTGTCAATCTCACAAGTAAAAAACTGACTAGGGCAGCTGACTGGTGCGGTGTACGTTCCGGACGTGAATACGATAAGTTTAAAGAGATGAACTTAACACCTCTTGAATCCCAGAAGATATCAGCTCCCGGAATAGCAGAAAGCCCTGTTAATATCGAGTGTAAGGTAAAACAGTCAATTGATCTGGGAAGCCATACTATCTTTATCGCAGAGGTCATGTGTGTTACAGTAGATGACAAATTACTTGATGACAAGGGCAAACTTGACCTTGGAAAGGCTAAACTTGTGGCTTATTCCCATGGCGAGTATTTCATGCTTGGTGAGAAAGTTGGAAAGTTTGGCTATAGCGTGGCCAAGAAGGCTACGGCTAAAAAGGCAAAGAAGAAAAAATGAAGTATTTTTTAATGTATATCAAACAAACATTGCGGTTTGTGCTTAAGCCACTTTCTTTTGTGCCCGCGATCATAATGATGTGTGTGATATTCATGTTTTCGGGACAGGAAGGCGATGAGAGCAGCCAGCTCAGCTATCAGGTCGGTATAAAGGTTTTTAGTTATGCCAATGAAAAACTTGATAAAGGCTGGTCTATGGAACAGATTGAGAATCTGTCTGAGGCATCACAGTTTTATGTCAGAAAGACAGCGCATGTCACAGAGTATTTTTTGCTGGCAGTGTCAGTTGCGTTTCCTCTATATGTATATGGACTCAGGGGGCCGCTTCTGGTTCTTTTTGCCGGAGCTTTCTGCGCAGGATTTGCCTGCCTTGATGAGTATCATCAGTCCTTTGTATCAGGGCGAAGCCCTTCAAAGAGAGATGTTTTGATTGACTGCATAGGTATTTTGCCTGGTATAATCCTTACCAGGATTGTTGGCTGGACTGGTCGAATGACGATATTCAGACCACTTGCTAACAAGAAAAAACAAAAAGGGTATTGACAGCATATTTGGACTGTGATATCGTATATGAGTATTTGAAAACAAAGCAGAGTATCCACTCTCACCCTGCGGCAAGGGCTTCAGGTGTTAATATCTTTCAGAACAAACTTATAATGTTTGTATGAATTGAGATTACAGGTGGATACAATGTGTATTCACCTTTTTTCATAGTATGGAGGATAAAACCATTAGCGAGTTATTTATTAATGAACAGATCAGAGCTAAGGAAGTTCGTGTAATTGGTATTGATGGTGAGCAGCTTGGGGTTATGGCTATTGCAGATGCCAGAAAGATTGCTGACGATGAGGGTGTTGATCTTGTTATGATCGCGCCAACAGCTAAACCACCTGTTTGCAGAGTTGTTGATTACGGTAAATTTAAGTACGAACAGCTTCGCAAAGAGAAAGAAGCTAAGAAGAAACAGAAGACTGTCGAAATTAAAGAAATCAGACTTTCACCTAATATTGATACAAACGATCTTAATACTAAGGTGAATGCAGCTAAGAAGTTCCTTGAGAAAGGAAACAGAGTTAAGATCACTCTTCGTTTCCGTGGTCGTGAGATGGCTCACATGGGAGCAAGCGTACATATTCTTACAGATTTTGCTCAGGCACTTAGCGATGTAGCTGTTGTTGAGAAACAGCCTAAGGTTGAGGGACGTAGTATGACAATGTTCCTTGCTGAAAAGAAAAATTGATTTTTGCCAAGTATTGGTTAAAAATAAAGTTCCACAAAATTACTGAGATTCACAGGAGGATTTAAGTTATGCAGCAAAAGATGAAAACAAAGAGAGCTGCTGCCAAGAGATTCAAAGTTACTGGCACAGGAAAGCTCATGAGAAACAAAGCGTATAAGCGCCACATCTTAACAAAGAAGTCTACAAAGAGAAAGAGAAATCTTAGACATGCTGGACTTGTTGACGCTACAAATGTTAAGGCAATGAAGAGCATTCTTCCTTACGCATAAATTTAACGCTTAGTGAAGAATTGACAAGTTTGGTTATTAGAAATTAGGAGGATATTAAGATGGCAAGAGTTAAAGGCGCATTGAATGCCAAGAAGAAGCACAATAGAGTATTAAAGCTTGCAAAAGGTTACAGAGGAGCAAGATCAAAACAGTATAGAGTAGCAAAGCAGTCAGTTATGAGAGCACTTACATCTGCATTTGCTGGTCGTAAGCAGAAGAAGAGAGATATGAGATCTCTTTGGATCACACGTATCAACGCAGCTGCTAGAATCAACGGTCTTTCATACAGCAACCTTATGCATGGTCTTAAGCTTGCAGGTGTTGACATCAACAGAAAGATGCTTGCTGAGCTTGCAGTAAATGATCCAGAAGGATTCAAGACACTTGCTGAGCTTGCAAAAACAAAGATTGCATAATTCAATCGGAAACTTTCATTGAAAATATAGTTTTTTTGATATAGAATTAAGGAGTATCACATTGTGATATTCCTTTTTTTATGCAGTAAAAATGTAGATTTGAAGGAAACTGATATTTTTATAGCGGAGGATATAGATATGGCATACGAGAATTTACAACCAAAGGAAGTATTTCATTTTTTTGAGGAACTTTGCAATATTCCACATGGTTCCGGAAATTTGCAGAAAATAAGCGATTATCTTGTTTCTTTTGCCAAGGATAGAAACCTTGATGTTATTCAGGACAGTGAACTTAATGTAATTATTAAAGCTCCCGGCAGCAAGGGATACGAGGATAAAGAGCCTGTGATCCTGCAGGGACATATGGATATGGTTGCGGTTAAGGAAGATTCCTGTGACATTGATATGCTCACAGAGGGACTTCGCTGCAAGACAGATGGAGAATATGTTTGGGCTGAGGGAACAAGCCTTGGCGGAGATGACGGAATTGCAGTTGCGTACTGTCTGGCACTTCTTGACTCTGATGATATTCCTCATCCACCACTTGAGGTTGTTATCACGACCAATGAAGAGACAGGAATGTTTGGCGCTACAGCAATAGATCTTTCTTCTTTAAAGGGCAAGAAGATGATAAATATCGATAACGAAGAGGAAGGCGCTTTCATTACAAGCTGTGCAGGAGGTGCCAGAATTTATTCAGATTTTTCTTTTGAAAAAGAAAATAAGAGCGGAGTTTTATATGAAGTAAAAGTAGATGGTCTGCTTGGTGGACATTCAGGTGAAATGATCAAATGCGGAAGAGGAAATGCTAATCACATTTTAGCAAGAACTCTTTTCAATGCGATGGATGCGGCTGAAATCTCCCTTGTATCTATAGAAGGTGGAGTAGCTGATAACGCCATCCCTTCAGGAGCTGTAGCTAAGGTTGTTGTTCCTGCAGGTAATGTGGTTGACCTTAAGGAGAGCGTAGAGCAGACTCTTGAAGAAGTTAAGGGTGAGCTTGAAGTTAAGGATCCTGATGTAAATATCACATGCACTGAGGCTGGAGCTGAGGATAATTATACATGTGCTAAATTTGAAGACGGAAGAATGATCGTAAGTGCAATCATTTCTTTACCTGACGGAGTTCAGGCTATGAGCGCAGCAGTTGAAGGACTTGTTGAGACTTCATTAAATCTTGGAATCATTAAGACAGAAGATTCATCTATAACACTTGAGCATTCAGTTAGAAGCAGCGTTGAGTCTTCCAAGAACATGCTTATCAAAAAGGTTGCAACAATCGTTACTACTTTTGGCGGAACATATTCGGTATCAGGCCAGTATCCGGGCTGGAAATACAGACAGCATTCAGAGCTTCGTGATCACATGGTCAAGGTCTATGAAGAAATGTATGGAAAGAGCCCAAGACTTATGGCTATTCATGCGGGTCTTGAGTGTGGCATCTTAAGTGAAAAGATAAAGGACCTTGATTGCATTTCAATCGGCCCTGATATGCAGGATATTCATTCAACAAAAGAGAGACTTTCTATTAAGTCAGCAGGAAATGTTTGGGAATACCTTAAGGCAGTTTTGAAGTGATATTTTAACTAGGAGGGGATTACAATTGAACGAAATAAAAAAGAAAATCATGGACGCTGTTATCAGTCAGTTCAATAATAAGGGAATGAAGTTTACTATGGATGATATTTCCAAGGAACTTCATATCAGTAAAAAGACAATATATAAGGAATTTAACGACAAAGATGAGCTGTTCTTTGCGACTGTAGACTACGGCTTTTCTGCCATTAAGGAAAAAGAGGCAGAGATTATTGCAGATGATTCTTTGGAGCTTCTTGAAAAGATAGAAAAGCTCATTGTTTGTCTTCCTGATAATTACAAAAATATTGATTTCAGAAGGGTTTACCAGTTAAGAGAAAAGTTCCCTGATGTATATAAAAAGATTGCTGAAAGGGTAGAGAGCGACTGGGGGGAGACAGAAAGGCTTCTTGAGCAGGCAATGGATGAAGGCCTTATCAGGAAAATGCCAATCTCTTTTATCAAACTCATAATTGAAGGTGCTATTGAGAAATTCTTAAGTTCAAAAGAACTCTCAAGCACAGGATACAGTTATGAGGAGTCTCTTAATGAGATGATCAATATTGTAATGAACGGACTTAAGCTTCCACAAGGAGAAGATAAATGATTTTAACAAACGAGAAGGTATTTTTATTACAGACTAAAAACACATCATATATGTTTAGAAAACTTGCAAGTGGCCATTTGGAGCACCTGCATTATGGGGACAGGGTTTTCTCAAACAAAGAGACCGGGGTAAGCATGCTTGACAGTATTGCAGAGACTATTGCACCAAAGCATTTCAATGGAGCCGGGAATACGATTGTATATTCAGAGGAACACAATAAGATTCTTCTAGAACAGCTCTCCCTTGAAATGAGCAGCTTTGGAAAAGGCGATATCAGGGATCCTTTTGTAGAACTTACTTATGCTGATGGATCCAATACTGTGGACTTTCTTTTTGATAAATATGAGATAAAAGAAGGCAAGGCACCGCTTACGTCTCTTCCTTCATCTTATGCGGAGTCTGTTGAAACTCCTGATGGAAAGGTTGAGCAGCTTATAGTAACCTTGAAGGACAAAGGGTATGGCTCAAGACTTGATCTTATCTATTCAGTATTTCCTGAGTGTGACGTCATCACCAGAAGTGCAGTTCTTTACAACGATTCTGACAAGGATATTAAGATGGACAGAATCCTTAGTACTGCAGTAGACTTCAACTCTCCATCCTATAAGATGACATCTTTCCATGGAAGATGGGCAGATGAGATGGGTAAGTATGAGAGCGTCTGCAATGGCGGTAAGGTAGTCTGTGAGGAGCTTGCAGCCGGAGAATCAGGATCAAGATCCAACCCTTTCGTGATCGTAAGCAGCGTAGACGCCAACGATGACCATGGCGATTGCTATGGATTTAACCTTATTTACAGTGGTAACCACTATGAATCTCTTTCTTCAAATGGCTACAGCATGAGCAGATTTGTAAGCGGTATTCAGCCAACTGGCTTTACATGGCTTTTGGCACCAGGAGAGAGCTTTGAGACTCCTGAAGCAGTCATGACATTCTCTTCAAAGGGCATGAATGCTATGAGCATTAACATGCACGATTTTGTAAGAGAACATGTGGTAAGAGGAACCTGGAAAAAGAAAGAGCGCCCAATCCTTATCAACAGCTGGGAGGCAGCATATTTTAACTTTACTCAAGGTTCACTTCTTTCTCTTGCAAAAGAGGCTAAGAAGTGCGGAATAGAACTCTTTGTAATGGATGATGGCTGGTTCGGCGTAAGAAATGATGACAACTGCTCGCTTGGTGACTGGTATGAAAACAAAAAGAAACTTCCGGGAGGCTTAAAGGAATTCTCTGAAAAGCTCGATGCTCTTGGAATGATGTTTGGTATCTGGGTTGAACCCGAGATGGTCAATGAGAACAGTGATCTTTACAGAGCACATCCTGACTGGGCTGTAACTGTTCCGGGACATCACCATTCAACATGCAGAAATCAGATGAACCTGGATCTTACAAGAAATGACGTTCAGGACTACATAATTGAATCTATGAGAAAGGTCTTTTCATCCGGAAAGATTTCATATGTAAAGTGGGATATGAACAGAACATTTTCTGACAGATATTCCAAGGGCCTTCCTACTGAGAGGCAAGGCGAGTTCCAGCATAGATATTATCTTGGACTGTACAGGATCATGAAAGAGCTTACTGAGTCTTTCCCAGAAATACTGTTCGAGGGATGCTCTGCAGGTGGCAACAGATTTGATCTTGGAATCCTTAGCTATTTCCCACAGATTTGGGGAAGTGACGATACTGATGCTATGTGCAGGATCGATATTCAGAGAGGATACAGCTATGGATATCCTGCAAGTACCGTTGGCGCTCATGTTTCCGCATGCCCTAACCATCAGACGCTCAATACTGTGCCTCTTGAGACAAGATTTGAAGTTGCAGCGGCAGGCTGTTTTGGATACGAACTCAATCTTTGTGACATGTCTGATGCAGACAAAAAAGCTATCACAAACCAGGTAGAATTCTATAAGCAGAACAGAGAACTGTTCCAGTTTGGAGATTATTATAGACTTCCTGAGGACGGTTATATTATAGTAAGTAAAGATAAGACTAAGGCAGTTGCTTTTGTTGTCCAGAAGGATGCAAGACCAAACAATGACTACAAGTGCCTTAAGACAATTGGCCTTGATGATGACAAAATCTATAACATGGTCGGAAGGGTTGTGCCACACAGCATTAAGGAATTCGGAAGTCTTATAAATATGTTCACACCTGTTCATGTTAAGCAGGATGGAATTGTGCATGGCATAATCGATAAGTTTATGGACATTAATGGTGAGGAGCAGAAGGCTACTGCTCTTGGAGCTGCATTTAATGGACATGGCGTAGCACTCAACTCTGCATTTTGCGGCACTGGCAACAATGATGGAACACGTATAATGCGCACCGGCGACACAAGGCTTTATGTGTTTACACAAGCTTAAAACAGGCGACCGGACATATAGTTTTATGTGTGGTTGATCTGTGGCGCATTGGTATGTGAAGAGGCTGCTTTCTGGTAGGAGGATTTAATATGAAGAATATTACTTTGGGCAGTACCGGCATTACTGCACCTCAAAATGGTTTTGGAGCACTTCCTATTCAGCGAGATGATATGGAAACTACAATCCATATTTTAAGGAAGGCTTACGATGGTGGTATGAGGTTTTTTGACACTGCCAGAGCTTATAGCGATTCTGAGGAAAAGCTTGGCAGGGGCCTTATGGAATATGGAGTAAGGGATAACATCTATATTGCAACTAAGACAGCTGCCAAAGATCCTGAGAATTTTTGGAAGGATTTGGAAACTTCTCTTAAACTTCTTCAGACTGATCATGTAGATATTTATCAGTTCCATATGGTCTCACAGTGCTACAGACCCGGAGATGGCACGGGTATGTATGAGTGCATGGTGGAGGCCAAAGAAAAAGGACTTATAAAGCATATTGGAATCACAACTCACAAGCTCATGGTTGCTGAAGAGATTATTGAAAGCGGGCTTTATGAGACTTTACAGTATCCATTTAGCTATCTTTCTACTGAAAAAGAAATAGAGCTTGTCCATAAGTGCAAAGAGCACAATATGGGCTTCATAGCTATGAAAGGCCTTGCTGGCGGACTTATAAATAAGTCAGACGCTGCATTTGCCTTCATGAGCCAGTTTGATAATGTTATGCCTATTTGGGGCATTCAGAGAGAAAAAGAGCTTGATGAATGGCTTTCATATATGGATGAATCGCCGGAATTAACAGATTCCATCAAAGAGTTTATTGCTCGGGAAAAAGAGGAATTGTCCGGTGATTTCTGCAGAGGATGCGGTTATTGTATGCCTTGCCCTAAGGGCATTTTGATAAATAACTGTGCCAGAATGTCACTTATGATCAGAAGAGCTCCATCAGACAGTTGGCTTGACGAGCATTGGCAGAAGGAAATGGCTAAGATTGATGACTGCATAAACTGCAGAGCCTGTACAAAGAAATGCCCATATGAGCTTAATACACCTGAACTTCTTAAAAAGAATTATGAAGATTACAAAAATGTACTTGCAGGTAAAGTGAGTGTGCGGTAAAATCATTTTACACAATTTAATTTAAAAATCATAAGGAGGTCATAATATGGGATTGAAGGACCTACTTTTCGGAAATGAAGAAGGAGAGAGAACAGAAATGGAAAACGAGAACTTAGTCACAACAGAAATGCTTGTGGGTGATATCATTACAAAGCATCCTCTTGCTGCACAGTTCCTTATGGAGTGTGGAATGGGATGTATTCACTGCCCTGCATCACAGATGGAGTCACTTGCCGAGGCTTGCGCAGTTCACGGAATCGACGGTGAAGAAATCGTTGATGCCCTCAACGACTACCTCGCAGAGCATAACGCGTAAGAGTCCACTTCTTTGAGGTTAGAACGCTAAGATAAAAGTGAGAGTATTTTTTAACTCGGATCTTTTGGCGTGATTCGTGACGAATAAAAACTAAAGGGATTTGCTTGTTTCATGCTTATTCAGAGCACAAGCAAATCCCTTATTTTTTATTCTACTCATCATTGCCTCAAGATAAATCGTTAAAAAATACTCTCACATTTTATCTTTGCTGTTCTACGCAAAATAGTAACTGAATTTATACATCTTCATGTACAGGAAGCGATGACATCCGAAGCTTTGATTAGCGCGATTTAGTATGAGCAATAGAAACAGTTGATGCATAATAAAAGCCTCGTTTTCTGTTCTGAATAAGCATGAAAGAAAACGAGGCGAATTATTATGTATTTACTGTTTCTTTGCAAATACTCCGAGCGATAAGCGAAGCTTCGGATGTTATGGCTTCCGTACAGTGATATAAAAAGAGGTCAGCCCTTTACGGCGCCTTCGATCATGCCTTCCATGATCTGCTTCTGGGCGATGAGGAAGATTATGATCATTGGGATAATTGCAAGGAGCGCTGCGGGAAGGATTCTATCCCAGCTCTTTACGTATGATCCAACGAATTTCTGAATGGCGATAGGAATCGTCATTACTTTACCATTCTGTCCAAGCATCATTGATGGAAGAAGATAGTCATTCCAGATCCACATGCCGTTAAGGATTGTTACTGTTGTAATAACAGGAGTTAAAAGAGGGAAAATGATCTGGAAGAAAGTCTGCTCAGGAGAGCAACCGTCGATTGAAGCGGCTTCTTCAAGATCAAAAGGAACGCCTTTGATAAATCCTGTTAAGATGAATACTGTCATTGCACCGCCAAATCCAAGGTAAGCAAATACGATACCGGGAACTGACTGAAGCATTGGGATTCCAATGAACTTTCCGACATCTCTGAATGTAGAAATAAGTGGAAGCATTACTACCTGGAAAGGAATGATCATTGATGCGATGAAAGTAAAGTAAATTACTGTTGACCAAACTGTTTTGTTACGGCAGATTACCCAGGCTGCCATGGCTCCGAAGAGTGACAAAAGAACAAGTGAGATAACAGTGATTAGCGCTGATGATCCAAATGAACTCCAGAATAAGAAGTTAGGATCATTGATTACAGCCTTTATGTTCTCGAGGAGCTGTGAAAAGCTTGCTCCTGCAAAGCTTACAGGGTTAGCAGTAATGTCTGCTGTAACTTTTCCTGAGTTGATAAGAAGCAGGAAGAATGGGAATAATACATAAATTGCAACGATAACTGCTATAACAAGCCTGATAACAACGCTGGATGTTTTTTCTTTTGTATGCATTATAATTCAACCTCCTTCTTATTAGATATACGAACCTGAATGATTGATACTGCAGCCAAAATGATAAAGAAGAGAACGGCTTTTGCCTGTCCAAGTGCATAATCATTATTGATAACTGCTGTAGTGTAGATGTTTAGTGCTAACATCTCTGTTCCGTTTGCAATATAGTTGCCAAGGAACTGTACTGATCCCTTACCATTTGTAAGAGCAAGGTTAACATCGAACTGCTTGAACGCAGATGTAAGCGTAAGGAAAGTACATATTGTGATAGTTGGTGCAATCATGGGAAGCTTGATATTGAAAAGGGTCTGAACTTTATTTGCACCATCTATGGCAGATGCTTCAAGAACATCTCCGGGGATTGTGTTAAGACCTGTGATGTAGATGAGCATTATGTAACCAGCATACTGCCAGATATATACGATGATAATAGCGATAAACGCTGTATTTGTATCCGAAAGCATTGAGTAAGTTCCTGAGAACTTAGTTACTACATTACTGAAAATGAACTGCCAGATATAACCAAGTACGATTCCTCCAATAAGGTTTGGAAGGAAATAAGCTGCTCTGAAGAATCCAAGCCCCTTGATCTTTGATGTGCAAAGCAGTGCTAAAAGGAAAGCCACAAGGTTAACAAGGATCATGTTAAATACTACAAATAAAAAGGTTAAAAGTGTGGACCACAAGAATGCAGGCTGTTTGAACATTCTTGCATAGTTGGAAAAACCAACAAAGCTCTTAAGTCTTATGCCATCCCAATCGGTAAAAGAATAACCGATACCAAGGAACAGTGGAATTATAACGGTTACAAGGAAGGCAAACAAAAGTGGAAATAAAAATATGAAATTAATAATTGAACGGTGGTGCTTAAGAGTTGGAAACAAGTACAATCCTATGAAGAATAGTAGGATTCCGCACACGAACATGGCTCCCCTAAACACATTTCCGGTGCCGGCAATCGACAGACCCAAACCAACTATTGTAAGCACAATTCCTGCTATAAGGCATATAAATGATGATGCCTTTCTCCCTATAGAAAATGTACTCATAAGTGATCCCCCTTTCGTGAGGCAAAAGTTCTTTTGATTGATAAAAGGGCAGGACACGTGTGCCCTGCCCAAATTACTTCTTATTACTGAGCGTAGTAAGCAGAAATTACCTGAGCCATTGTTGATACAAATCCATCAGCATCAAGTTTGCCCTTTGCATAATCTGCAAATACGTTACATGTCTCGTTCTGGAGACCGTCTTTCTTAAGCATTGTGTGCCATCCAGAGTAGTTACCAGCTGTGATGTAGCTGTTCATGCTCTTGTAGAATGGGTTAACAGCTTCATACTGGCAATCATCGAAAGGAGATACAAGACCAGCATCATTTACAAGGATGTTCTGAGCTGAATCGCCAGCGCACCAGTTAAAGAATGCCTTTGCACCTTCTACGTTACCGTTTGAATATGCTACCCAATATGAAGGTGGTCCAGCAATGATTGTGTTGATTCCATCTTCAAATGCATATGGAGCAAATCCACACTCGAAGTTTACATCTGCAGGAGATGTTACGCACCAGTTACCCTGTGTGATGAATACATACTTGCCTTCTTTGAAACCAGCAACCTGATTGTCATATGTTCCATCTACAAGAAGAGCTGGATCTGAATACTGATTCATCATGCCGATGAACTCAGCAAATTTCTTCATTCTTGCTTCATCAATCTTTCCACCATCGTTAAGAAGATCGATGTATGTTGTATCGTCAGCCTTAAGACCAGCATCAAGATACTGACCAAATACGTGAGTACCTGAAGACCATCCAAGGTTTGTAGGCTCTGCACACCAACCAAATACAGCTGTGATGCCAAGCTCATCCTTCTTGGAATCAAGTGTTTCACAAGCAGCCTTCCAAGCGTCAGGGCTTGTAAGTGTGGAAGGATCAATTCCTGCCTTTGCAAGGATGTCAGCATTGTAACCAAGAGCTGTAGCTTCTACTGTGTAAGGGAAACCGATTGTACCCATTGTAGAATCAACGAGTTCGAATCCAGTCTTGTTTGTCCATTCCTCACCTGAAAGGTCAGCGAGCATTCCGTCCCAGTTAGCAGCCTGGTTAGCTTCGATAACGAAGATATCTGGCATGTTGTCAGCCTGGTACATTTTCTTAAGTTCATCAGAAGCGTTTGTGTCGCCACCGATTGTCTCAACTGTAAGTACGTTGCCTGTCTCTTCAAGATACTTAGCTGCAAGAGCCTGCATCTGATCGTTGATCTCTGGCTTACCATTGAGAAGACGAACAGCTTCCTGAGTTCCTGCTACTTCGCTTGTAGCTGCTGCAGTCTCAGTAGTATCAGCTGACTGAGTCTCTGTCTGAGCTTCGGTGTTGTCAGATGGTGTTGTTGTGTCAGCTGCTGTTTCTCCGCAAGCTGCAAGTGAAAGAACCATTGTGCCTGCAAGAAGAACTGACATGAGTTTCTTTTTCATTTTGTTTCCTCCTTTTGTTGCTTTGTGCAAATTGCCATAACTTATTTACTTTTTGGCGGTTACTTTTGCGCATAAGTTGTACGCTATAATCAAATTATCACAAAAAGCCTAGAAATTCAAGGCGGTTTACTAAAATTAATATTGACCAATTGACTAATAACCGCGAAAACCCCCATGGTTAATGGATTGGCGTGAATTGAGAAAATTGTAAAATTACAATAAAACGTATTAAAAAATTATAAAATAGCATAATTAATGCGCGCTTATGCGCGTAAGTTCTGTGGTGAATATTGACAAGAAAAATTTATGGATTTGAGATTTGATTGTAAAAAATACAACAAAAAAAACCCGCCGTTATGGCGGGCTCTAGTGCATTACAATAATCAAATCTTTTTTACAGTATCTCGAATTACCAGTCGTGTTGGAAGAACTATCTGATTTGGAGTCTTTATCTTTTTAAGTTGTTTTAGCAAAGTATCTGCGGCAACTACACCTTTTTGTTTTACATTCTGATGAACAGTAGTAAGAGCAGGTCTGTGAAGCTGCCCCAGCATATTGTCATCAAAGCCGGCTACAGAAATGTCGTCGGGAACGGATAAGCCTCTGTCGGCAAATGCAGCCATGAGCGTAACAGCATACAGGTCAGAAACGCACATTATGGCAGTGAACTCTTTTGATTTCTCACATATCTCTTCCAAACTTTCAGGCAGGTCTTTTGTGTGAGGTCTTATCTTCAGGAAGTTAGAAGGGCTGTATTTTATCTTTGCATCTTTTAGAGCTTTTTTATATCCGTTTAATCTGGCAAGGTCTACACCGTTAGTGTTATCTGAAAGGAATGCGATTTTTCTGTGCCCTTGCGATATCAGGTAATTTACCATTTCGTAGGTACCCTGTTCATCATCGAGGCCGACATTTGTGAAGTGTTTAAGGCCCTCAATACTGTAGGTATCGATGCAGACAATAGGCTTTTTATATTTTTCACTGACACGGATTCCGTCATCGTTTAGCATTCCGAAAAGGATAAGTCCGTCAACATTCCATGTGGAGACGTGACGCATTATTTCTGCGGTATCACTTGAAATATAGAGCATCATGAAATATCCGGCGTTTCGTATGGTTTCCTCGACACCCCCTATCAGCTCTGATACGAAGGGATCCATGATCAGGTTTTCGTACTTATCTGCACGGGCTTTAAGTGCGAGGCCTATGATCTTTGACTCGTTTTGTGCAAGGTTTCTTGCGCTGATGTTTGGAACGTAATCAACTTTATCCAAAAAATCCTGAACAATCTTTTTTGTATCGTCAGACACTTCACCGGTCTTTCCATGAATAACATTTGAAACCGTTGTAGTGCTCATATTTAGTTGTTTTGCAATCTCTTTAATAGTTATCATTTTTTATTTTTGGTCTTTACAAAGAAAAAAAGTTATTGTATCTTGTGTTCAAAATAACATGGCTCAGTATGTATTGTCAAAAAGAAAAGTGTATACAATTTATTTTTTGACTGTGCAAGCCATGTGAAACCCGCATAAATACGTGATTCTGGCGGTGTTATGTATTTGTGTGTTTATTTCGATTTGAGGAGTAGAAGGAGAATTATGAATACACAATATAGCAGAGTATTACCTGTAAATGATGCCCTTGAAAAACTTGATAATGCAAATAACATTTTGACTGATTTAAATATACCTGATGATATACCTCACGGAGATATGCCAGGGGATAAAATTGAGATTGGTGAAAGCCATATAGAAAAAGCAAAAACTATTTTCCCAATTCTTATTAAAGAATTAAAAGAGAAGATGAGTGCTAACGCATATAATCGTGCTGTTGTAGCGGTTTGCGGAGGATCCGGAGTTGGAAAGTCTGAGATCGCATCACTTCTTTCATATTTACTTGAGAAGGCCGGAATCGGTAGCTATACAATGTCTGGTGATAATTATCCACACAGAATACCTATGTATAATGACGCTGAAAGACTTCATGTATTTAGAGAGAGCGGAATCAGAGGAATGGTTGACAGCGGTGTCATGACTCCTGAAAACTTTGCTAAAGTTAAGGAATGGCAGATCGCAGAAGATGATGCCAACAAGGCTCATGTTGAGACTGACAGCTGGTTCAAAGCATATATAGAAGCTGGCGAAAAAGGACTTGATAACTACCTTGGAACACCAAATGAGACTGATTTTGAAGAAGTTGATCAGATAATGAAAGCATTTAAGGATGGAGCTGACAAGCTCTGGCTTAAGAGAATGGGAAGAGATGAGGCATCTCTTTGGTATGATGAAGTAGATATGTCTGCTAAGCAGGTTCTTATCGTTGAGTGGACACATGGTAACAGCGATTATATGACTCAGGTTGATATTCCGGTTCTTTTGAACAGTACTCCGCAGGAGACACTTGAGCACAGAAGATCCAGAAACAGAGATGGAAAGCTTGACAGTCCATTTACTATGATGGTACTCGAACTCGAACAGAATAAGCTTGTAAATCAGGCTCACAAGGCAAAGATAATCATCACAAAAGCCGGTGAGATCATAAGCTATGATGAGTTCAAAAAGCTTATGTAATAATTTGATTGATCAAACATTTTGACATATTTTGAAAGGAAATGATATGAGTAGATTTGTCGACAATGGACCTATGTTAAATGCCTACCCTGATAGTATGGGTGGAACTCTGGGTGATATTGTATCAGTACTGTCAAAAGATGCATTCAAGGATGTTTTTCAGTCATTTTACATTCTTCCAAGTATCTTTAACACAGATTTGGACAGAGGTTTTTCTGTAATAGATTATGGTATCAATGAGCAGCTTGGCAGCAAAGAGGATATCGAGGCACTTAAGGCTCTTGATATCAATCTGAAGCTTGATTTCATTCTTAATCATGCTTCAGTTCTTTCTCCACAGTTCCAGGATCTTGTAAAAAATGGTGAGAAGTCAAAATATGCTGACTTCTTTATTAACTGGAACAAATTCTGGGATGGATACGGCGAGATGACTGATGAAGGCTATATCCAGCCTGACCAGAAATATATAAAGGACATGTTTTTCAGAAAACCCGGACTTCCTATTCTTATGGTCCGCATGCCTGATGGCAAGGACGTGCCTTACTGGAATACATTCTATCAGGAAGTGCAGTACAAGAGACCTGATGCGCAGGATCTTATGGAAAAGATGGATATTCAGTATCTTTCTGCACAGAGATTAGCGGGTAGAGTCTGCGAGGGACTTGATGAGGGAAAGAAGCCTGCTGAAATTGATTTCACAGGTTTTGAAAAATATAAAGATGCAGTTGTTGATTATTTAGAGTCTGGAAGACGATATCTCGGACAGATGGATCTTAATATTAAATCTGATCTTGTTTGGGAACATTACAGAAATACACTTAAGAGTCTTTCAGGTTATGGCGCAAGTATCGTTCGTCTTGATGCCTTTGCCTATGCACCTAAAGAACCAGGCAAAAAGAACTTCTTAAATGAGCCTGATACCTGGGATGTGCTTGAAAAAGTTAAGAAGCTTGCCGATGAGTTTAAGGTATCTCTTTTACCTGAAATTCATGCAAGTTACAGTGAAAAAATCTATGAAGTTGTGGCTGATAAGGGCTATATGACTTATGATTTCTTCCTTCCGGGACTTCTCATTTACGCAATCGAATCAAAGTCCGGAGAGCTTTTGAAGAAGTGGGCAGATGAGATTCAGGAAAAGAAGATACGCGTAGTTAATATGCTTGGATGTCATGATGGTATTCCGCTTCTTGATCTTAAGGGAATCCTTCCTGAAGAGGATATCCAGAATATGATCGATACAATTGTTGGTCGCGGGGGATTTGTTAAGGATCTTCATGGTGCCAAGAATATGTATTATCAGGTAAACGCTACATATTACAGTGCTCTTGGCGATGATGACAAGAAGATGCTCTTTGCAAGAGCAATTCAGATGTTCATGCCCGGTAAGCCACAGGTTTGGTATCTTGATCTGTTTGCAGGAAAGAATGACCATGAAGCTGTAAAGCGCGCAGGAGCAGGCGGACACAAGGAGATCAACAGAACAAATCTCACTATTGACCAGATTGAAGCTGCTATGAAAAAAGATGTTGTTAAGAAGCAGCTTGAATTGTTGAGATTCCGTAACACATGTCCGGCATTTGGATTTGATGCCAAGCTTGATGTTACAGTAGATGGAACTGTCATGAAGTTTGTCTGGGAAAACAACGGCCACAAAGCTACATTAGAAGCTGATTTTGATGATTACAGTTACAAGATTTCTTAAAGAAAACTAAGAAAGTCCACCCATGAAATTTTTGTTTCAAGGGTGGACTATTTTTATGAAATAAATAATCGCAACGTCAGTAATCATGCCGAATTCGACATTTTTGGAGATTTCACAAAATGTTCAAAAATTCGATCACAAAAACTATTTACAGATTAAAAATATTATGATATTTTATCAATCGTTGTTTAAATCTGCTCAACTAGAGCAAGGATGATACAGACAGTGTGTCCAATTCACTGTAAGTACTATGTAATTCTGGTGTCATCCAAATCTCATAAACGCTAAATATATAAGAGAGTCTTTTTTGTTGTTTGTAATTTTCTGTGCTGGCGAACATGGAAATTTTACGCTCTATCTTGCCCTTTTTCAAGATGACTTTCCGTTACAAGTTTTCTGTGGAACTTGGCATGTCTTTTCTCTTATATATTTAGCGGATTATCAAAAATAATGGAGGTTTTATTTTATAGATGAGTTTGGACAGAGAGAAAGAGAGGCTTGATTGGCATTCAGGCTTTGATGGTGGTTTAAACCTTAGCTTCATGAAATATAAAAAATATATCTATATTGAGAGAGAACATCCCCTATCAAAAGAACCTTTGATGATAGATTTTTTGGTCATAAAGAAAAATGATGATATAGTAATAAACAATTCTGTGGGCTTGGATTTTTTAAAGTATAATATAATTGAATATAAGAATCCTAATGATGAATTAAATATTGATGTTTTATATAAGGTTATAGCTTATGCTTGCCTATATAAAAGCTTTGGAGATAGTGTAGATGCAATAAAAGATAGTGAGATTACTATTTCTATATTCAGGACGAGAAAACCAAAAAAATTGCTCAAGCAATTAGTATTAAGAGGAAAAACTGTAGAACAGAAAAGACCCGGAGTTTACAATATTATCGGGATAATAGATATTCCTCTAAATATTATTGTAATGGGAGAATTAAAAGATAAGGAACTGCTTGCATTCAACATAATGACTCATAATGCGGATGAAGAAATGGTTAAGCTTTTCCTTAAAGAAACCAGGAAATTTAAAGAAAGTGGAGCAAGGCATTATGCTGACGCAGTGCTTCAAATAAGTGCTGGCGCAAATAAGGAACTGTATAGGAAATTGAGAGGTGAACAAGATATGTGCGAAGCGTTAAAAGAAATAATGGCCGATGATCTTAGAGAAGCCGAAGCGAAAGGTGAAGAAAAAGGTATAGAGAAAGGCATAGACCTTCGCGATAAAGAAAAAATTACTGAGATGCTCAATATGGGCAGAAGCCCAAAAGAAATAGCTGATTTTTGCAAATACCCGATGGAACAAGTTATGCAAGTTTATAACGATTTGAAAAAGTAATGAATATTTGGAGGATAGGCGATGAAAAAACTAGGCTTTGGGACAATGCGACTGCCACTTTTTAATTCTGACGATCCGACATCGATTGACATTGAACAGACCAAAAAAATGGTAGATTTGTTTATGGATAGACTAACTATTAAATGTCAAGACTGAAACGAAGCAATTCGTTCAGATAGATCAGTACCTTGAAAACTGCATGACAAACAGAGCATCCGATAGGGTGCTCAGACAGAAGAGGAAAGAAATACTTATGCTGCGCGATAAGGTTCGCCGGTTAATTGCATCCGGTAGATCACCCGGACAAGTTTCTTACATGCATGTGAAATAGCTACATAGTAATGCTTGCCTTCCGCTCTCTTTTTGGCAAGATAAGAATTAAACACTGGATCCCAGTTGCAGACGTATATCGTGGCATTGAACAGGGCGTATCGCAGATAACGAGATCCACGTTTCTCCATATGGGCATAGGATGAAGTCAGTTGTCCGGATTGATATGTTGAAGGAGAAAGTCCTGCGTAGGCAAGGATCTGGTCTGCATTCTCAAAGCGTGAGAAATCGCCTATCTCTGCAAGGATCATGGCACCCATTCGATTTTTGATTCCAGGGATAGTGGTGATTGGAGATTCCAGCGTATTCATGATGGAATTGATTGCTGTTTCAATCTCGTTGATTTCTTCGCTAAGGACTTCAATGAGATGGATCGTGTGCTTTAGTTCCATGGATTTTGCGGACATTACAGTTCCTACGGAAGAAATAGCGGCATCTCGGATGAGGATTGCTTCATCGCGTCCGTAATGCCCCTTGGATGCTTCACAGAGAAGATGTTTTAGGCGAGTAAGATGTGCTGCGGCAACAAATGAAGCTCCGGGGAACTCGGAGAGCAAAGCGTAAACGGTAGCCGTATGAAGTGTGGGGACCAGTTTTTCCAATTCTGGGAATAGAATGCTGACAAGCCTGGAAACGGAGGTTTTGAGTTTGGCACGTTCCTGAACCTTGTCGAAACGGTATCTTGTGAGCGACTTTAATTCTTCGTTGTGGTATGATGTGTCTGAGTAGGGCTTGAGCGTCCTATCGGTCAATAACATCATAGCAATCGAAGCAGCGTCGACTTTATCCGTTTTCGTCTTTCTAAGGCTCTGACCTTTTCTGAAAAGATTTGTATGTAACGGGTTGATAACATAGCTGGCCAGGCCGTTATCAAGGAGCGACCGTAACAGATTGAGATGATAGTGTCCGGTAGCCTCGAGACCTACTTTTATTTCATGAAGATCTTTGGTTAATGACCAGATCTTCTCATACAGTTCGTCAAATCCCTGTAACGTGTTCTGGATAGTGAATGGAGAAAACAGGATTTCACCATCTGAACCGAGGATACAGCAATCGTGCTTATCCTTTGCAACGTCAATGCCAACATAGATCATACACATGATCCTCCTTTAAAGTATTTGATGCTGCTGTTGATCCACAGGGCTCTTTGCTGATGTAACCTCGTTCTACATAAACCGTCATGCGGTATCTAACTGATTAACATTATGACAAAGAGGCTGTGGTCGGAGCCTATCCGAAACCGTCTATGCGGTAGGGGCATAAAAACCAATCCACAGCATCTTCAACAGCATACCCGATACCTATAGAGAAGGTAAAGAATGGGTATGACTATATAATACGAGGGGC
>NZ_ATVR01000009.1 GCF_000420825.1 Butyrivibrio sp. AE2015
CGGAACAACTGACATGGGACTTGCCATAGATCAGTTCACCAATACAAATGCAAACTTCGAGAATGTAACATTTAATGTAACTGATGGTGCAATAACAATCAATCCTATAAGCGTAACAGTTACAATTGAAGGCCACAAGGGTTCTGAGGTTTACGATGGCGAAGCACACACAGTAACAGGATATGATGTAAAGCCAATCAGCAATCCTCTTTACACAGCAAATGACTTTACATTTAGCGGAGATGCAACAGCAACCAGAACTGAAGTTGGAACGACAGGTATGGGACTTGAAGCAGATCAGTTCACTAACACAAATACAAACTTCGCTGTAACATTTAATGTAACTGATGGTGAGATTGAGATCACTCCTGTAACAGAAAAGGTAACGGTTACAATTACAGGTAATACGAAAACTGAGGATTATAAAGGAAGTGAGTGGGAAGTAACCGGCTATACATTTGAAAGTGATAATGCTCTTTATACAGAAGACAGCATAGAATTTACAGGAACTGCCAAGGCAGCAGGAACGAATGCTGATACATACCAGATGGGACTTGCAAAAGAGCAGTTCTCCAACACAAGTGATAACTTTACAAATGTAGAATTTGTAGTAACGGATGGCTGGCTTAAGATTAATCCTATCAAGGCGACAGTAACGATAGTTGGTAATCACGATGCAGTGCCTTTCGACGGAGAAGAGCATGAAGTAAGCGGATTTGAGAGTATCACATACAGCACTCCACTCTACGAGAGAAGCGACTTTAGATTTGACGGAACAGCAGTTGCTAAAAGAACTGAAGCTGGCACAACCGACATGGAACTTAAGCCGGATATGTTCGTTAACCTGAATGACAATTTTGAAGAAGTAGAATTTGCTATAACTGATGGTTATATCACGATTGTTCCTGCTGGAGAGGTTGTAGTAACAGTTACAGGTAACCATAACACCTATGACTACGACGGAACCGAGCATGAAGTATCCGGTTATACATTTACATCAAGCGATCCTCTTTACACAGAAAAAGATTTCACATTCGAAGGAAATGACAGTGTGACAAGGATTGATGCAGGAACTGAATACATGGGACTTACAGAAGAAGATTTCACTAACATAAGTGAGAACTTTGAGAAAGTAACCTTTGTAGTAACAGACGGATACATTACTATAAATCCAATAGCAGTAACAGTAACGATCACAGGAAATAACAACACTTACGTATATAACGGAAGTGAACAGGCTGCAGAAGGATATGAAGCAAAAGCTGATAATGAGCTTTACAGCGCAGATAGTGTGATCTATAGCGGAAATGCCATAGCTCAGCGCACAGACGTTGGTACAACTCCAATGAATCTGGATGCCGGATTATTCGAAAACACAGATGCTAACTTCGCAGACGTTACATTCGTAATTGAAAAAGATGGATTCGTTACAATAACTCCTTTGGAAGTAGTAATTACAGTAACAGGTAATACTAAGGAAGAGACTTACGACGGAAAAGAAAAGGAAGTAACAGGATACGAAACAAAGGCTAATAATGAACTGTACCAGCTTTCAAAGGTTAACATGACCGGCCAGGCACTTGCTAAAGGAACACTTGTTGGAACATACAACATGGGACTTAAGGCAGAGCAGTTCACAAATACTGATGAAAACTTCAAGGCAACCTTTGAAATAGTAGATGGTTATCTGACAATCAAAGGCAGAGGTGAAGGCGAGAAATTCCTTGTAACACTTATTACCGATGATGTAGAAAGACCATACACAGGCCAGGTTTACAGCGGATTTGGATATCATGCAGAAGGCGGCAAGAGTGTAAACGCAGCGGCAGCAGCTCTTAACAGAGTAGTAGATTTCATAAGCGGAATTATTACACCAATATCAGCAGGAGCAGCAGATGGAACTTCTTCAGATCCTGATATCACGATCGACGGAGTAACTTATAAGGTAACCGGACTTTCTGTAAAGGTAGCAGAAAGAGATGCAGGCAAGTATCCACTTACTATCAGCGGCGACATGGTAATTCTTGATGAAGCCGGAAATGATGTAACAGATCAGTTTGCAGAAGCTACTAAGAAGGAAGGAACTCTTACTATCACTCCAATGCCTATCACAGTAACATCAGGAAGCGCAAGCAAGACTTATGATGGAACAGCTCTTACTAACAGTGAGATCACAACAGACAGGCCATGGGGCGAAGGCGACGCAGTTGGATACAATATTACAGGAAGACAGATAGAGGTTGGCGAAAGCGATAATACATTCGATGTTATCGGAGCAGGTAATACAAACCTTGAAAAGAACTACATAGTAACCAGGGTTTACGGAAAACTTACAGTAAGTGATGCTGTAGTTCCTCCGACACCTACACCGACACCTACACCAACACCTACACCAACTCCAACTCCAGATCCAACACCGGATCCAACACCTACACCTATTGATGACACACCTACTCCAACAGCACCAGCACCTGCACCAGTAGCACCTGCACCGGCACCATTACTTACAGGAACACCTGATCCTGCAGTACTTGGAGCACAGAGAGCAGCCAATCAGGCAGCAGTTCTCGGAGCAAGAAGAGCTAAGACAGAAGATTCTACAAACGATGCAGCAAGGCTCTTTGCAATAATCATCGCGGCAGCAGTGGCTATAACACTTATGGCTACCAAGAGACGCAAAGAAGAGGAATAACAGAAATTGGTACTGAGGAAGTGCATATTTATAACTAAATAAGTGAAAGAGCTATCGGCCAAAATGCTTGTCGGTAGCTCTTTTTACGTAAAGATTTGTCAGAAAACGTATTTAATAACGAATATATATTTACTTAATAGTATGTTTATAATTATAGGTTATGCTTAAATGGAATGACGATACAACGTATTTTAATACATTTATCAGGAGGTTATCCATGGGTGCAAAATCAGAAAATAAGACCACATCTTCGCCAAAGGCTATAAGCACTAAACTTTCAGTTCTGTTTGTGGCAATGCTTGTTGTTACAATTCTTGTGTCGGAGGCCATTACATTTTCTCTTGGCTATTCCATGATCAAAAAACTTATTTACAGTTCACTTCAAAATGAAGTTTCGGTAGATGCCAGTAGCATTAATAGAGAGCTTAATTCGACATTCTACTATTTAAATGGCGTTGCCGATTCTATTGAGCAGAACGAATTTGCTACAAATGAGGATCTTATGCAGTATCTTACAGGAACAGTTGGAAGATATGATCTGATTCCGACAGGAGCATACGTAATGCTTAATGACAAGACATTTCTTTATGCGGCAGATCCTACCTATTCTATTGAAGATTGTACGGATAATGTTATGTATAAGGCGGCTATGCAGTATACTAACAGCTGGTTTTACTATTATGATGTACCTTACTTTGACAAGGTTACCGGTGCACTTTGCGCATCTGTAATAAGGCATGTTCATCTTAAGGATGGGCGCGAAGGAGCTTTTGCGGCTGATCTGTTCTTGTCTTTTGCCCAGGAATCACTCAATAACGTCAAGGTCTATGATACGGGCGGAGCCATGATGGTCACCAGCCAGGGATTGATCCTTACATATAGGGATAATCCTGAAGTTTGTGGAACTCTTATCGCCGATAATGCTGATAATAAGTTCCTGACTGCGATTGGAAAATATGTAGCTGAGGAATCAGGAAAAGAAGCTCATGAAGTTGTAAGTACCAAGATAGGCGGAGAAAAATATTATCTTATAAGTGCCGATGTAAGTGGTACTGACTGGTATGTAATTCTTTATGCTAAGCAAAGTGAAGTTTTGGCAACACTGTTCAAACTTGTTATAATCCTGATACTTGTTGCAATAATAGCAGTTGTAGCAGTAATCGTTATAATGAACATTGTGCTCAGGAAACTTATTAAGAATCCTGTTACAAGTCTTACTGATAATATTGAGAAAATTTCGGGCGGTGACTTTACAGTCAGCATATCATCAGATGGTAATGATGAGATCGCATATATGAACAATGCGATGGGTGACTTTGTAAATGGTATGAGATCGTCTCTTAGCGAGATCATGGATGTATCCGGAAGGCTTATGGGAGATGCCCAGACTTCAAAGAGCACTGCTGAAGACCTTGAAGATGCAGCTAATGAGCAATCTTCTAGTATGTCACAGGTTCGTGAGAATATCGACAATATGGCAAAGGCAGTAAATGAAGTTGCTGAGAATGCTACCGTTCTTGCACAGACAGTTGCAAATGTAACTGAGCAGGAGCAGCAGATTGAAGAGACTATGAATGAACTTGTTTCAAAGGCAGATTCCGGTCAGCATGAGATGGCAAGCGTTGCCAATGGAATGAATGATATAGTTGAGTCCATGAAAGACATGGCTGATGCGGTTTCAAGCGTAGATGAAGCAGCTGATAAGATCAATCAGATCGTGGATCTTATCAATTCTATTTCTTCACAGACGAACCTTCTGTCACTTAATGCCAGCATTGAGGCTGCAAGAGCAGGAGAGGCAGGAAAAGGCTTTGCAGTTGTTGCTCAGGAGATAGGCCAGCTTGCACAGAACTCTGCAGATGCTACCAAGCAGATCGCGGATATTATTAAAGATATGTCTGGAAGAGTTCAGCAGCTTTCTGAGAAATCAGAGACCAATACACAGCTTATCAATAACAGTGCAGAATCAGTAAATACAGCTGCAACTACATTTAAGGAAATCACTCAGCAGTTGTCGGATGCCAATGTTACACTTTCTGCTATGGCAGAGCATATGGAGAAGGTTAACGATGTTGCGACCAATATGGCTTCCGTATCTGAGGAGCAGTCAGCATCTACTCAGGAAATCGCTGAGAATGTTGAAAAAGTAACAGAGGCTGCCAAGGGAGTAGCTACATCTTCAGAGCTTGTTGCTAGTGCAGCATCATCAGTTTCTGAAGCAGTTGATACGATCAATGGAAACCTTGAGAGATTTACGATTCAATAAACTAATTAAGAAATGACTTTGAAAATGCTTTGAGGGCAGTGTTCCTCAAAGCATTTTTTTTGTTTTATTTATACAATAATGATAGTTTATTTGACTTGGGACAAAAAAGCTTATAGAGTTAAATTGAGGTAGTTTATTTATTTTAGGGGGTTTTTATTCTATGAGTGAAGCAAAACAGATGCTATTTGCAAGAAATGTGATATGTATTTGCATTGAAAAAAAAGAAAGCGGAGATTATATTGGTTTATTGTGGCACCAATATTCTGATGAGCCCATTGAGTTCAACGGAGTTAGCGATATGCTTATGCTCATGGATGATCTTTATGATGAGTGGGATTTTCCACAGAGGAGCCTTGAAAAAAGAGAATTCAATAAGACAAGGGACCATGAAGAGATGAATGGTGATCCTGACAACCTTGTGATCGATAAGGTTCAGGCTGCGTCAGGAGTTAAGAATGTCCAGAATAAGAAGGGAAGCCTGGGGACATTTTTTGTTCAGGTTAAATTCAGACAGAATGCTACATGGCAGGGAACCGTGATCCATGAAGAGTCCAACAAGAAGTTTGATTTTACCAGTGCAATGGGACTTGTTGAAATTATAGATAGGTCTATGAGTAGTAATTGAAGGGTTAGGAATGAAAAAAAGATTTAAGAAAATTGCGAAATGGGTCGTATTAGCTATTATTGCTGTGATAATTGTCGCAGCGATAGGCTTCAAGATTTATACCCAGGGTTATTATAAAGCTGATATGGAAACCATAACTGCTATTGAGACAAGGCTTGAAGCAAGCGTGAATTCGTACTCGGATGAGAACGGAACTGTATTTCTTCCGGAGACATCCGTGCCCAAGGCAGTCATAGTTTTTTATCCCGGAGGCAAAGTGGAATACAAGGCATATAGCGGCCTTATGTATGAGATTGCAAGCCGTGGATATATTTGTATTTTGCCGAGAATGCCAGAGAACCTTGCCTTTTTGAGAATAAATGCTGCTGAAAAGATTACTTCCAAATACACGGCAGATGTGGAATCGGTCAAAAATCTTGACTGGTATATTGCAGGGCACTCCTTAGGCGGAGTTGCAGCATCTTTGTATCTTGAAGATAAGATAGATGAGTATGCAGGTATTATCCTTTGTGCGTCATATCCTAATGCGGATTTTTCAGATAAAGATATAAGACTTTTGTCCATTTACGGGGAAAATGACGGAGTTATAAAGGCTGATGCCTACGAGAACAGTAAGGCATATTGGCCGAAAGATTCTGAGGAATATATCATTGCTGGTGGAATCCATTCATATTTTGGATGCTATGGGATTCAGAACGGGGACGGAACTCCCGCGATATCCAATACAGAGCAGATTGCTGAAACAGCGGATATGATAGCTGCTTGGATAGATGACTGAAAATAAGAATATATTAGGAGAAGAGTATGGATTTTACAATTGTAGAAGTATTTAACAGAAGCGTGACTATTGAGCTTGTTTCCGATGCTATTTTTAAGCAGGAAAAGAGCTTTGAAGTACTCATAGATGGTGAGAAGGTGCTTGAATCTGACAGAAATGTGGTTTCAGTTTCAGGTCTTTTACCTGACAGAGAATATAAGATCGCTGTTGTATTTGATGGCGAGAAGGTTGAAAAGAGCTTTACAACAAAGCATGAGGCAGTATTACTTGATGTCACAAAGTTTGGCGCAAAGGGAGATGGAAAGACTGTAGATACAGCGGCACTTCAGGCAGCTATTTGCTCATGTCCTGTAGATGGAACTGTTTATCTTCCAAAGGGTACATATTTGACAACAGCTCTTTTCCTCAAGAGCAACATGACCTTCTGGCTTGGCGAAGGCGCTGTTCTTCTGGGAGATACTGAAAGAGATCATTATCCTATTCTCCCTGGTATGACATTTACTACAGATGAAAAAGATGAGTACAATCTTTCAAGCTGGGAGGGCAATCCGCTTACTAGTTTTGCATCCCTTATTACAGCAATTGACGCGGAGAATCTTGATATCATCGGTCCCGGCGTCCTTGATGGAAATGCCCAGAATTCAGACTGGTGGGTTAATCCTAAGGTAAAAAGAGGTGCATGGAGACCAAACACTCTTTATCTTTGCAGATGCAAGAATGTGAGGGTTCAGAATATTACAGTTCAGAATTCACCTTCATGGACAGTTCATCCATATTATTGCGAGGATATTTCATTCCTTAATCTCTATATCCATAATCCATCAGATTCACCTAATACTGACGGCCTTGACCCAGAAAGCTGCAACAACACACTTGTTCTTGGAACTGTTATCTCTGTTGGTGATGACTGCATGGCAATCAAGAGCGGTAAGTATTACATGAGCCTTGAGCATCATAAAGAGACAGATAATTGTATTATCAGAAACTGCAAGTTTGAAAGAGGCCATGGCAGTGTGACAGTGGGCTCCGAGGCAGCAGGCGGTGTTAAGAATGTTCGCGTTTCACAGTGTATTTTTGACGGAACAGACAGAGGACTTCGTATCAAGACAAGACGTGGCCGCGGTGAGAGATCAGTTCTTGATGACATTCTTTTTGAAAATATTGATATGAACGGCGTACATATGCCATTTACTGTAAACATGTTCTATTTCTGCGATCCTGATGGACACAGTGATTATGTTCAGAATCAGAATCCGGCACCTGTCGACGAGATGACACCTGTGATCGGTTCTATCACCGGAAGAAATATTAAGTGTGAAGGCGTTTCAGCATGTGTACTTTGTGCAGTGGGACTTCCTGAGAGACCTATTGGTGAGCTTAGATTTGAGAACATTACAGCTTCATTCCTTCCTGAATCAGAGCGTGTTCCTGAGCGCCCTGTAATGATGGACAACTTTGACGAGATGAGCGGCAGAAGCGTTTATGCCAAGAATGTTAAGTCACTGGTATTAAAAAATGTTGCTATCAGCGGAAGCGTTGACAAAGAGCCTGAGTTTTACGGCGTTGAGAACAGTGACCTTGATAATGTGAAGTATGAGTGATCACTGAAATAATCTGTTGGTAAGAACCAATCATTTATTTGGAGCATTAAATGAATCGGATCAATGGGCAAATAATTGTAACTGCATTATTATTTGTTATGCTCACACTTTTTGGATGTGGAAAGTCTGAGATAAGTGAAAACGCTATTTCCAGTGCAGCTTCTGTTGCGGAAAAATCAGAAGCTGTACTAGAAAAATATATAGTTTCTGCAGATGAAGATTCATCGAAGGCTTTAATTGATGAATACGGAATCTATGACAGCAAGGATGAAGTAGCTCTTTATATTGTGACTTACGATAAACTTCCATCCAATTACATTACCAAGAAAGAGGCCAAAAAGCTTGGTTGGAGCGGTGGCTCTTTAGAAAGCTATGCTCCGGGGAAGTGCATTGGTGGAGACTACTTTGGAAACTATGAAGGAAATCTTCCAGAAGATGCAGAATATCATGAGTGTGATATAGATACTCTTGGGAAAAAGAGTCGTGGGGCTAAACGCATAGTTTATTCTGATGACGGATATATTTATTACACAGAAGATCACTACGAGACGTTTGAACTTTTGTATGAACCATGAAATCTATTTATTTGGTAGCTTTATGAACTGAATGACATGAGGATATGTGCAGCATCTTTTAATTGAATGTTGAGAAAAAATTCTGCTAATAAATTATGAGGTTTTGTCATGGAAAAGGTCTTCTATATTGATTTATCCGGAATAGAAAGCAAAGAAGAATTCCATAAGGTGTTAGAAAGAGAGCTGCCTCTTCCTGATTATTATGGAGGAAATCTTGATGCATTGTATGATGTGCTGACAGATGTTTCCGATGAATGGAACATTATTTTTTACAATTCTACAGACCTTAAGCTTGGTATGGAGAAATATTTCAGTAGCTTTGAAAAGCTTTGCAGGAATGTGACCAAAGAAAACGAATGGGTAAGAATACGCATATATCCTTAAAAATGCCTGAGATTAAATACCTGTTATATGCGGATAATATATAAAGTAAACAGAATTACCTCTGTGAGGAGTTTTTTGTTTGACTTTGCACGCTAAGTCTCGTAAACTAAATACAGTTAATTGGTAAGAGGGAGTAGCTGGCCGATGTTTTGTTGGCAGCCAGATCCGTCAGGACGATGCGAGAGCATCCGAATCTGGCATAAGGTTACATTTTCGCGTAGCGATTTGAACTGACAGCAAGACTTTTATCATAGCTGCTTGCTATGGTAAAGGTCTATTTTTATGTCTGCTGACAAGGCCTTTACAGCTGTTTTTACTTATCAATGAAGGGAGATTATTATGAAAACACTAGCTATTATTCTTTTTATTCTCATGTATGTTCTTTTAATAATATTTAAAAAGCATCGTGCGAAGATTGCAATTGCAACTGCAATTATCTTTGTAGTAACAGGAATTCTTCCTTATACTCAGGTATTTGCTGCGATTGACTGGAACATTCTTCTTATGCTATTTGGTACTATGGTAATCGTTGATTATTTCATAGAGTCCAAAATGCCTAATCTTATTGCAGATAAACTTCTTGATCTTGCCCCTAATGTAATGTGGGTAACAATCCTGATGTCTCTGTTTTCCGGTATCATATCTGCATTTATCGACAATGTGGCAACACTTCTGATGGTTGCTCCTGTTGGACTTGCTATTTGTAAGAAACTTAAGATTTCACCGGTTTCAATGATCATCTGTATTGCGGTTTCATCAAACCTTCAGGGAGCTGCAACACTTGTAGGTGATACAACATCTATCATGCTTGCAGGCGCTGCTAAGATGGACTTCAATGACTTCTTCTGGATGCAGGGAAAACCTGGTATTTTCTTTGCAGTTGAGCTTGGCGCTCTTGCAACTGTACCTATCATGATGATTCTTTTCCGCAAGGATAAAGAGCCTGTTCATTCAGACGAGCACACAGTAGTAACAGATTATATCCCAACAATTACAATGCTTGGCCACGTTATTTTCCTTGTTATTGCTTCATTCTTCCCTAACAAGCCTGAGCTTACAAACGGTATCATTTGTATGGTATGGGGAATCATCAACATTGTTTGGGAGATCATTGTTTCAAAGGGAACAGACAGTATGTGGCATTCTCTTAAGGCTATCGACTATGACACAATGCTTCTTCTTGCAGGTCTTTTCTGTGTAATCGCTGGTATTACAAATGTAGGCCTTATCGATGATCTGGCTCACATCATTGCCGGTGCAGGAAAGGATAACGTATTCCTTTTGTATACTCTTATAGTATTTGGATCTGTAGCGATATCTGCATTTATTGATAACATCCCATATGTAGCAACAATGCTTCCGGTACTTGCTAGCCTTGCCGGAGTAATGGCAGTTAACCCGCTTCTTTTATACTTTGGACTTCTTATCGGTGCTACACTCGGCGGAAACCTTACTCCAATCGGTGCTTCTGCAAATATCGCAGGTGTTGGTATGCTCCGTAAAGAGGGCTATGAAGTTTCTTTTGGTGACTTCATGAGAATCGGTGTACCATTCACACTTACAGCAGTAGTTGTCGGATATCTGTTCATCTGGATCGTATACGCATAAACAATAAAGACACAGAAATAATACGCCTTGTTTTCTTTCATGATTATTTATGAGAGAAAACAAGGCTTTTTTATGACAATATAATCAATATGTTAGCAAGTAATTGTCTTGTGTTTTGCATGTGTTATCATTTATAATGTAAGCACTTACATATTGAGTTTATAAAGAAATGGAGATTCTTATGACAAGAGAAGAAACCTTTAAGATGCTCAATGAATATGTGGATTATCTTCTTGAGAAATCCGATGCTGAGCACCCATATTGGAACATTGAAAATGTCCTTAGTGGAAAGCCAAATAAGTGGAACTACATTGATGGATGTATGATCACAGCTGTTTTATCACTTTACGAGCAGACTTCAAACAAGAAATACCTTGATTTTGCTGATAAATTTGTTGGCTGGTTCGTGCAGGAAGATGGTCAGATCAAGACTTACAGCACAGAAGAGTATAATCTTGATAATATCAACCCATCCAAGAATCTCTTTAAACTATACGAGCTTACAGGCAAGGAAAAATATAGAAAAGCCATGGATACTGTAAGAGCGCAGCTTGATACAATGCCAAGGACCAAAGCAGGAAACTTCTGGCACAAAAATATCTATCCTTATCAGGTATGGCTTGATGGAATGTATATGGCACAGCCTTTCTACATGGAGTATGAGAAACGTTTTAACAAAATGCAGGGCTGCCTTGATTCTTTCAAGCAGTTTAAAAATGTTGAAGCACTTATGAAGGATGAAAAGACAGGACTCTATTATCATGGATATGATGAGAGTAGAGAAATGTACTGGGCTGATAAGGAAACAGGATGCAGTCCTAACTTCTGGCTTCGTGCTCTTGGATGGTTCACGGTAGCTTTAGTTGATACAGCAGAAGCAATAGATGAGTCTATGTACTACGAGAAGCGTTACCTTCAGACAATGCTCAAGAACCTGGCTGACAGCCTTGTTCCTTTCCAGGATGAAAGCGGAATGTTCTATCAGGTTGTAGATAAGGTAGACGATGAGAGAAATTATCTTGAGACTTCAGGAACAGCACTTATTGCCTATGGACTTTTGAAGGGCGTGAGACTTGGATATTTGCCTGAACGTTTCAAAGATGTTGCTATCAAGGCTTTTGATGGAATTGTTAACAAGTATCTTTCTCGTAACGAAGATGGTTCACCAAGACTTGGCGGAATCTGTCTTGTAGCAGGACTTGGCGGAGCACAGCACAGAGATGGCTCACTTGAGTATTATTTCTCAGAGCCTGTTGTTGAAAATGAAGCAAAAGGTGTGGCACCACTCATTCTTGCATACACAGAGCTGCTTCGTTTGAACTAATCTAATACATCAATTTGTTTATATGCGGCACACCCTTATGGGTGTGCTGTTTTTTTAGTATGATCTGGAATTTCTAAACGGAAGGATGTCACTTGTGACATTCTTTTTTCTATATCAAATTTATAATTGTGTGGTATACTGTTCTGATGAAATTATTATGAATTGAGAGGTATTTGAAATGGCAGATATTACAAATAAAATGCTTGATTTTATAGACGCTTCACCGACTTGTTTTCATGTTGTTGATAACCTGAAAAAAGAGCTTGTAAAAAACGGTTATGTAGAGCTTTCTGAGAAGGAAGAGTGGAAGCTTAAGGCAAAGGGAAAATACTTTGTTACAAGAAATGATTCTTCTATTATTTCATTCAGAATTCCTAAGAAGGATTTCAAGGGCTTTTATATGGTCGCAAGCCACAGTGATTCTCCTTCCTTTAAGATCAAAGAGAATCCTGAGATGGAAGCAGCAGGAGCATACGTTAAGCTCAACGTTGAAAGATACGGTGGAATGCTCTGTGCACCATGGTTTGACAGACCACTTTCTGTTGCAGGAAGAGTGTTTGTAAAGGGTAAAAAAGGAATTGAGAGCAGGCTCGTTAATGTTGACAGAGACCTTGTTATGCTTCCTTCACTTGCTATCCACATGAACCGTGAGGCTAATGATGGTTACAAGTACAATGCGCAGACAGATATGCTTCCAATCTTTGGAGATGAAGCATCAAAGGACAACTTTTTTGATGTTATTGCAAAGAGCGCAGGAGTAAAGAAAGACGACATCTTAAGCCATGATCTTTTCCTGTACAACAGAGTTAAATGGACAACCTGGGGAGCAAACAACGAGTACATTTCATGCTCAAGACTTGATGACCAGGAATGTGTTTACAGCTCTTTTGACGGATTCCTTAAGGGAAAAGAAAAAGAGAATGTGCCGGTTCACTGCGTATTTGACAACGAGGAAGTTGGAAGCGGGACCAAGCAGGGCGCAGCTTCAACATTCTTAAAGGCTACACTTGTAAGGATCAATGAGTGCCTTGGAAGAACTACAGAGCAGTACTACACAGCACTTGCAAACAGCTTTATGGTCTCTGCTGATAACGCACATGCAGTTCATCCTAATCATATTGAGAAGGCTGATCCTGTGAACAGACCTGTAATGAACAAGGGTATTGTTATCAAATATAATGCTAACCAGAAATATACTACAGATGCTTTCTCTGCTGCATTCTTCAAGAATGTCTGCGAAAAAGCAAAGGTTCCTTATCAGACATTTACTAATCGTTCTGATACAGTTGGAGGCTCAACACTGGGTAATATTTCTACAACTCAGGTTGCAGTAGATACAGTAGATATCGGACTTGCACAGCTTGCTATGCACTCACCTTATGAGTCAGCAGGTGCCAAGGATCCTGAGTACCTTGCAAAGGCATCAAAAGAATTTTATTCATTATGATAAAGCGTAGAGGAGATAGGTTTTAATGGGATTATTTGATTTATTTGGTGGGAAAAAGAACGGGGCTGATGATGAAGCTTCCAAGGAACAGGAGCTTTTATCCAGTAAGGAAAAAGAAATAGAGGCAGCCAGAAAAGCTCATGCTGAGCTGACATGGCCTACTATTCCAAGGCTCAACCCTGTGAATATAAAGGATGCTGAGACTCATGAGATGGAGGAAACAGTGTCTCCTGAGAGAAAGAGCGAGGTTGGACAGCTCATTTATGAGCCCGATATCTCAATTGATGCTCTGGTTGATCTTTCAGGGCAGGAATTGTTATTTCTTTTGACAGCTATGGAAGTCTTTAATAAGACAGCACCTTTACCTGATTTTGAAAAGAATCATAGAAAGGTTTACAACGAGATTCTGGGAAGACTTCGTGATTCAAAAGAGCTGTATGTTCTTTATGATACATCTACAGGTTATCCTTTCATTGACCACGGATTTGCAAATGTTTATTTTGAGGAAGAACTTGCTGAAAAAGCAAGAAGCATGTTTGAAGGCCAGTACAGAAAGCTTGTTGTCAGAAAAGTAAAGGTAGAAAATGAAGAAGCGCCTGCAAGTGTAAGACGCGGATTCTTTGATTATCTCTACTACATTGGTATTGAGAATCTTATTGTGGATAATGGTGCTTACAGAGCAAGATTTAAGAGAAATGAGATAGTTGTTTCTCCTATGGACTGGAACAGCGAGAAAAAGGACGCTTCACCTGTTAATCCAGAGCTCAATTTTGCTATGATCGACTTCCTTGAGGAACTTCGCTGGCCTGTACAATACGAGAAAAGAGCTGACGTATTAAAGGCAAAAGAAGTGAGAATGCTTTCACTCATCAGAAATGCTAATTACATCATTCCTATGCAGCATGAAGGCCCTGCAGAAGTCATGGAAGATGGCAGGATCAGGATGGGCAAGGACACTAAGCTCAAATTCCTTGTTATGAAGACCAAGGATGATAAGCAGTTCCTTCCTGTTTATACTGATGCCATTGAGTTTAGCAAAAAGCTCACTGGCACAGAATGGAATGCGGCAGTGTTCAAATATCAGGATATCCTTAAGTTTGTACAGGACAAGGAAGGAATAAGGATCAATCCAAACGGACAGGGCATTGTCCTTCCAAAAGACAGAATGATGGCCATCGAGATCGCGGCTCAGCAGGCAGCCATTATGAGAGGCAAGGCCGGTGTTAAGCCTCAGCAGTCGGGGCCTGCGGCTTCAATGAGCGAAGATGCAGCAGTTCAGGCAGCACTTAACCAGGCAATGGCCAAGATGAACGAAAAAAGAAATACAGAAGATTTTAAAGAGTCTGAAGAACAATAATAAGCTTGTTAATAAACGGATAATAGTCTACAATAGTAGTATAGTAGGCTATTGTCCGTTTCCTTTTTTATAAGGAGTGGTGTGATGTTAGACAGACTTATGGGTGCTTTCATGGTTGAGAGAGGGTTGATGACAAAGAATCAGCTCGATCAGGTCATTAAGGCGCAGGAATCTAATAGAGCTAAACTTGGTGTGGTAGCGGTATCTGAAAAGCTGATGACAATTGCTCAGGCTGAGCAGGTCAATGCACTTCAGGCTTCTATGGATATGCGTTTCGGAGATATTGCCGTAGAAAAGGGATATCTTACTGATGCACAGGTTGAGCGTCTTCTAAAGCTTCAGGGAAATAGTTACATGGCATTTGTTCAGGCTGTGGTTGACCTTGGAATTCTCCCAATGGAGAAAATATCTGAAATTGAAAAAGAATATGAAACATACGTCGGCGCTACTGCCATAGATATGGTTGAGCTTAAGACGGGGAATATCGACAATATAATCCCGCTTTTTTTGCATACAGGAAATGAAAACTATAGAAACATTTTTGGCATGGCTGTTAAAGCTTTATACAGACTCGTGGATACCCATGTTTATGTGGGCAAAAGCTATACTGTCAATTCCGTGAGAGACGAAGTGATAGGCTATCAGCATTTTAAGGGAGACATTAGTGGAGTGGTGGCTATCTCCGGAAAATATGACAGTATAAAGAAAATGGCAATTGCCTATACCAAGGAAGAATTTATTGAAACCAGGGAAGATGCGCTGGATGCGATCTGTGAGCTGATCAACTGTATAAATGGTCTGTATGCTACAGAGGAGAGCAAAAAGGAGATTCAGCTTGAAATGAGTCCACCGGATTTTTCCGTGGCTTTTCAGGGAATAGATTATGAGGGTATTATCGTGCTGCCGGTTTATATAAGCGGTGGCGAGATAAAGTTAATAGTTCGTTTAGTTTAAGCATAGACTTTGGAGGCGAATTAAATGAAAAGTGTTTTGATAGTAGATGACTCAAGAACTTCCAGAAGATTTTTATCGGATATACTTGAAAGAGCAGGATACAAAATAGTTGGAGAAGCTGTTAACGGTCAGGAAGGCTTTGATCAGTATGTAAAGCTTCGCCCGGATATTGTGACAATGGATATAACAATGCCTGTTATGGACGGCATTGATGCCCTTAAACTTATCAAAAGAAATAATCCTGATGCGAAGGTTGTAATGATAACTGCAGCGGGGCAAAAAGAAAAAATGATGGAAGCACTGAAAATAGGCGCAGTTGAGTTTGTTTCCAAACCTTTTATTGAAGAAGCTGTTTTGGATGCACTTAAACGCTGCTGATACTTTGAGTCTATAGAGCATATAAAAGCGCTGAAATGCGTTTTTATATGCTTTTTTCATGTGAGAATGTAATATATAATGTAACCATGTTTTTGAAAGGGTTTTGCTTATGAACAGAAAAGTATTGATAACAGGTGCTTCAAGGGGAATTGGCAGAGAAATCGCTATTTCTTTTGCAAGTAAAAAAGATGAGCTGTTTCTGACCTGCATAAACAGCATAGATGAGCTTAAAAGCCTTGGGGATGAGCTCACAGAGAAGTACGGCGTCATCTGCCACGTATTTAAATGCGATGTGGGAAGCTATGAAGAGGTAAAAGAGCTCTTTTCACAGATAAAGGACATTGATATAGTGGTAAATAACGCCGGGGTTGCATGGATAGGTCTTTTGACAGACATGGAAAAAGAGGATTGGAAGAGACTTATGGAGACCAATCTGGATGGGTTGTTTAATACTTCCAAATTTGCTGTGCCCCTTATGGTTAAAAAACATTGTGGAAGGATCATCAATATCACGTCGGTGTGGGGAAGTGTCGGTGCCTCATGCGAAGTGGCTTATTCTGCTTCGAAGGGCGGAGTGAATTCTTTTACCAAAGCCCTTGCAAAAGAGCTTGCGCCCAGTAATATTCAGGTTAATGCCATATCCTGCGGCGTGATCGATACAGATATGAACAGAAGGCATCTTACTAGTGAAGATCTGGAAGAACTTGAAAATGAGATCCCCATGGGTAGAATGGGACAGGCCAGGGAAGTTGCAGAGCTTGTTTTAATGGTTTCTGAGGCGCCTTCTTATATGACAGGACAGATAATAACAATTGATGGTGGATGGATTTAAAAAAGTACTTTACAAAAAAGAAAAAGGTGTTACAATTAAATTGTACACAATCAAATGTATTTATGAATAGGAGGTATTCTATGTACGATTTAGTAATTATTGGTTCTGGCCCTGCTGGTTTATCTGCTGCAGTATATGCAAAAAGAGCAGGTTTAAATATGATCATTATAGAAAAGAATCCGGTGAGCGGAGGACAGATCATAGACACATATGAAGTTGATAACTATCTTGGTGTTCCAGGGGTGAATGGTTTTGATCTTGGAATGAAGTTCAGAGAGCACGCTGACAAGCTTGGTGCTGAGTTCGTTGATGGAACAGTTACAGGAATTGAATGCGTTGACAAGGGCTCAGATGATAAGGCTCCTATTTACAAGGTAAAGACTGATAACGGCGAGTATGAGACTCACACAGTTATCATTGCATCAGGAGCACATCACTCAAAGCTTGGTGTTCCGGGTGAAGACGAGTATATCGGAAAGGGCGTTTCATACTGCGCTACATGTGACGGAGCATTTTACCGTGACAAGGTTACAGCTGTTAACGGCGGCGGAGATGTAGCTGTAGAGGATGCTATTTTCCTTGCAAGATTTAGTAAAAAAGTATATCTCATCCACAGAAGAGATGAGCTCAGAGCAACTAAGATCCTTCAGGATGAGCTCTTTGGTCTCGATAATGTAGAAGTTATCTGGGACAGCGTTGTAAAAGAGATCAAGGGTGAGGACAAGGTTACTCACTTAAAGGTTGAGAATGTTAAGTCAAAAGAGATGAAAGATGTAGATGTTGATGGTATTTTCATTGCCATAGGTATACATCCTTCAACAGATCTTTTCGCTGATATTGTTGAATGTGACGAAGGCGGCTACATTATCGCAGGTGAGGATGGCAGAACTTCAGCACCCGGCATATTTGTAGCAGGTGACTCCAGGAAAAAGAGGCTTCGCCAGATAGTTACAGCCGTTGCAGATGGCGCAAATGCAGTAACCAGCGTACAGGATTTCCTTGTCGGAAAGGAAAAATAAGTACTGATGTGGGTGTTCCAAAAAGTCCACAAAAAGCAAGCGTTTAATGATTAAAAATTGATAAAATTTGACAAAAATGGATAAAGGGCGTATATTGTTAAAAGATGTGAATTTTTTTGTAACAATTTCTGTAACAATTGGAGGCCCATTTTGAAAAAAGCTAGCAAGCAGCTAATGGCTTTTAGTGTTGTAGCTGCGATAACCTTTTCAAGTTTGAGTATAGATGCTTATGCATCTTCCAACAAGGTGACAAGTGTTCTGCCACAGGCAGGAATAACATATGCTCTTGGTAATAATCAGGTATCCCTTTCAAATCTTCAGCAGTCTGCAAGTGAGGAAACTTCTGATGCAGAGTCCAAAGAGGAATCTTCAGTAGAGTCTGTAAGCAGCACAGCTGAAAAGGATATTGAAGCTTCTTCAGCTGTAACTAATGAGACACCTAGTGCTTCTACAATTACTGATAATATTCTTAAGGATATTCAGAACGCCACAGGCGCAGTTATCAGTAATAAGGAAGGCAGTGAAGGAGAGGAATCCGAAGAGGTTTCTGAGGAAGAGAGTTTTAAGTCCCTTGTTATTGCTAAAGTCAATGATTATGTCAATGTTCGTGATCTTCCAAGTGAGGAAGATGGCGAGATAATCGGTAAGCTGTACGATAAGTCAGTTGGTTATTTTATCGAAGAGGAGAATGGCTGGTATAAGATCAAGTCAGGATCCGTAGAAGGATATGTAAAGGCTGAATACTGTGTTACAGGTGATGATGCAGTAGAGCTTGCCAAGGAAGTAGGAACCAGAATCGCAACAGTTACTACTACAACTCTTAAAGTAAGAAGCGGCCCAGGACTTGACCAGGAAGTACTTGGTCTTGTGCCTATCGAGGACGAACTTGTTGTAGAGGAAGAACTTGACGGTTGGGTTAAGGTTAGTATCGAGGAAGGTGATGGTTATGTATCACTTGACTACGTAACACTTTCAACCGAGTTCGTAGAGGCTGAGTCCAAGGCAGAAGAGGAAGCTCGTCTTGCCAAGGAGAAGGCAGCAAGAGAAGCAGCTAATGCAGCAGCTAAGACAGGTACATCCAAGTCATCAGGTTCATCAAGCTACAATGCAGCAAGCTCATATACAACTGCTACAAGTTCAATCGGATCTGCAGTTGCTCAGTTTGCTCAGCAGTTCGTTGGTAATCCTTATGTATATGGTGGCACATCTCTTACAAACGGTGCTGACTGCTCAGGCTTTGTAATGAGTGTATATGCTAACTTTGGTGTAAGTCTTCCACATTCTTCCGGTGCCGATAGAAGTGTTGGTTCAGCGGTTGATGGACTTGCCAATGCACAGCCTGGTGATATTATCTGTTATTCAGGTCATGTAGCTATTTATATTGGTGGTGGACAGATTGTACACGCTTCAACAGCTAAGACCGGTATCAAGATTTCAAGCGCAGATTACCGTACAGTACTTGCTGTAAGAAGAATCTTCTAAGGATGAGAAATGCATAAATATAAAGAAGTGACAATATGAGCTTGCTCATATATTGTCACTTCTTTTTATTTATATATGGCGAATGAAATGGAACGAGACTTGCCACAAATTTCAAAATATTGTACAATAAATAAAACGATTAACCCCTCATAAATTGAGGAAATAGCATTAAAATATATACGGAGGTTAATATGATAACCTTAAAAGATATCGCAAAAGAGTGTGGCGTATCAACAGCCACTGTATCCAATATACTAAATGGCAAAAATAAAGTAAGTGAAGAGACCAGGAACAGAGTCCTGAAGGTGGTTAACGACAGGGGCTATAAGCTCAACTATGTAGCCCAGGGACTTAGGAAACAAAAGACCCAGACTATTGGCGTAATAGCAGAGGATATAGCCCAGTTCACAACTCCTGAGATTATAGAGGGTATCATGGAAGTATGCGAGGAGAGAGGCTACAGGACAATAGTTCAGAACCTCCGTCTCTATGCCAGATGGCAGGACCTGTGGTTTGACAACGACAAGATGTATTATTCTGTCATGAACCCTGCAGTGCAGGAAATGGCTTCCATCAGAGTTGACGGAATAGTATATGTTGCAGGTCATGCCCGTAAGATACATCGCTTCCCTAATGACAATCAGATACCTTCAGTTCTTGCATATGCCTATTCCCAGGAAGAGGAAGTTCCATCTGTAGTAATAGATGATGAAGAGGCAGCAAGGGTAGCTGTTGACTATCTTATCAAAAGAGGACATACCAAGATCGGCGTTATGGCGGGTGAACAGGAAAACATCCACACCAAGCTCAGAATCCTTGGCTATCAGAAAGCTCTTTATGACGCAGGTATTTTGTACAATCCTGAACTTGTGACATATGCAGGTTGGGGGAAGGAGCTTAGCTATAATGCAGCAGAAGCTCTTTTGCAAAAAGATATCACTGCAATATTCAGTATGAGTGACAGAAATGCCGGTGGAATTTATAAATACCTCTTTGAACATGGTAAACAGGCAGGCAGAGACATTTCTATAATAGGATTCGACGATGAGATGATCTCGGATTTCATGACTCCCGGACTTACCACTATGAGGATCGATCTTCTTGGAATCGGCAAAAAAGCCATAGAGATGCTCTTTGACAAGATGGAAGGCAAGGAAGTATCAAGAGAGATCAAGATGCCTTGTCGCTTGATTGAAAGGGCTTCAGTAAGCAGTATTTTATAATGGTTAAACGATTAAGCATTGTGCATAAAGCACAATATCAAAAGAGATAAATCGTACTTTATTAACAAAATACACATTAAAATACAGAAAATATGTTGACAACTCAGATTGAGTTGTCTTATATTTTAATCAGCAAGTTAATCGATTAACAAAAAACAGAATAGTGAATATCAGTTGCACATATGGAGGATGCTATGAAAAAGAAAATTGCTTCTTTATTACTAAGCGCAACAACTGCAGCTATGATCTTCAGCGGATGTGGAAGCGCGGCAACACAGACACCTGCTCAGAGTGATACTCAGACTACAAAGCAGGAAGCTACTGAGCAGTCAAATGCAGAGCAGAAAGATGACGAGGGAAGCAGCGAGGCTGCGTCAGATAAGGCTGCTCAGGCTATAGCAGACAGAAAAGCCAAGGCTGAGAAGGATGGCAAGTACGAGAAGGTTGTCATTGCATTTTTTGACTGGACAGGAAGACCTGCGGGTCTTGATAGGATCAACGAAGCATTGTCTGCTTATACAGAAGAGACCCTTGGTCTTGATGTAGAGCTTATGATCATAGACTCAGCTGCATATGGAGAAGATATGAAGCTTATGCTTTCATCAGGTGAGCAGGTAGATCTTTTCTCAACATGTATCCTGGGATATAACCCATCAATAAATAATGGATATGTTCTCGACCTTGAAGAAGATGGAATGTTTGATGATTACTGCAGCGGAATAAAGGAAAAGATAAGAGCTGATTACCTTGATGCCTGCAGAGTTGGCGGCGTATTATACGGAACACCTCCAATTAAGGACTATGCTATTGAGACAGCTGCTGTATGTGTAGGTCAGGAATATCTTGATGCTATCGGATACGATGTTACTGCACTGCCAACAGGTGAGCTTGGATATCCAAAGGCTACATGGGATGATATCAATGATATTTTCACACAGCTCCATGCTCAGTTCCCTGACAAGTATGTAATGGCTATTCAGGATAATGAACTTACACAGGGAAGCTCAGTTGATAACATTGCAGGTGACTATTTCGGAACACTCCTTGATCCTCAGAACTCACTCAAGATTGAAGATGTATATGCATCTGATACATTCAAGGAATGGGCGCAGAGAGCTTATGACTGGAACCAGGCAGGATTCATTTCACAGGATGCTCTCACAGATACAACAGGTGCTTCTGCAAAGGTTAAATCAGGAGCTTACATGGCTATGATGGCTTGCAGTAAGCCTGGTTACAAGACTCAGATCTCAGGTGAGTGCGGAAGAGATATGGTTGTATTTGATGTTGGTGAGAGCTTTATGAGTTCTTCATCAGTATCATCATTCCCATGGTGTGTTAACCAGAACACAGAAGATCCTGTAGCAACACTTCAGGTTCTTAATGCTCTTTATACAGATTCAACAATTGAAACTCTTATGTGTTGGGGACAGGAAGGAAAAGAGTTTAAGGTTAATTCTGACGGAACAATCACTTACGCAGATGGCGTAGATGCCAATAATTCTGAGTACTATCCAAACGTTCTCTGGCTTATGCCAAACCCATATGTAACATATGTATGGGAAGGTGATCCGCTTGATCTTGGACAGCAGATCGCAGATTTCAATGACAATTGCACATGTAAGTCAAAGGCTCTTGGCTTTACATGGGATAACACAGATTATGCATCTGAGTACACAGCTCTTAAGAATGCATATGACGAATTTGGACCTAAGGTGGTCTATGGCTTTGTTGAACCGGAAGCAGGAATTGCAGAACTTGAGCAGGCTCTTAAGGCAGCAGGACTTGACGACTATATGGCTGGAAAACAGGCAGCTCTTGATGCTTGGGCAGCTGAGAACGGAATTAACTAAGATCTTTTAAAGAGCTCCGGCTATCGGGGAAGGATAGCCGGGGCTTTTATAGCATTTGGGAGCGAAAAACGTATGAAAAATAAAAGGAAAAACTTTAAGAGGTATATTCCTCTTTATATCATGGCTTTTCCGGGATTGCTGTATCTTTTTATAAACAATTATCTGCCATTGCCCGGACTTATTCTTGCTTTCAAAAAGTTTAATGCCAAGAAAGGAATATATGGTTCTCCCTTTGTTGGCTTTAAGAATTTCAAATATCTTTTTGCCACAAAGGATGCCTTTGTAATTACGAGAAATACTATTCTTTATAATCTGGTGTTTATTATCGTTAATACCATTATGGCAATCTTTGTAGCGATTCTTCTGGCAGAGATGACTTCCAGGATAAAAAAGGCTTATCAGTCATTTATCCTGTTGCCCTATATGATCTCCATGGTAATCGTAAGTTATCTTGTATTTGGCTTTTTATCCACGGAAAACGGATTTATCAACAATTCAATATTAAAGCCAATGGGACTGGACCCGGTTTCCTGGTACATGGAAAAGAAATACTGGCCCTTTATCCTTGTGTTCGTAAGCGCATGGAAGGGCGTTGGATATAACTGTGTTATCTATCTGGCGAGCATTTTGGGGATAGACAGAAGCATCTATGAATCTGCCTCAATAGACGGTGCATCCAAGTGGCAGCAGATATTCAAGATCACTATTCCTCTTTTGAAACCGACAATTGTGATGCTTACTCTTTTGGCAATTGGAAGAATATTCTACTCGGATTTCGGGCTCTTTTATCAGGTGCCTCAGAATCAGGGAGCACTGTTTAGCGTGACAAATACAATTGATACCTATGTTTACAGAGGCCTTTTGGAGCTTGGCGATATGTCCATGTCCTCGGCAGCAGGTCTTTATCAGTCGCTTGTTGGATTTATTTTGGTTCTTGGTTCTAATCTGATCGTGAAAAAGATAGACCCGGATTATGCATTATTCTGAGCATTAAAGGGGTGAGTGACAATGAGAACAAGAGAAGAGAGAAACTTTCAAATATTTGCGCATGTTGTGATGATCATATTATCGCTCCTTGCTGTGGTTCCGTTTGTGCTGCTGGTTATTTCTTCGTTTACTGACAACGATGTACTTATTGCTAACGGATATTCTTTTACTCCGGCAAAATGGAGCACCTATGCGTATGAATATATTTTTAAAACAGGAAATTCAGTAGTTCATGCCTATGGAATATCGATAGTGCTTACCTTGGTGGGAACAGCGCTGGCTCTTTCCATCACAACGCTTTTGGCCTACGCTCTTTCGAAACCTGATTTGCCATTTAGAAGTGTCCTTTTGTTTCTGGTATTCTTTACACTTTTGTTTAATGGCGGACTGGTTCCAACTTATATCGTGTATTCAAATATGCTGAACATTAAAAATACTTTTTGGGCACTGTTGGTTCCGGGACTTTTAATGAATGGCTTTAACGTAATGCTGATGAAATCATATTTCTGCAGCAGTATACCGACTGAGATCCTGGATGCAGCTTACATTGACGGCGCTTCTGAATACAGGACATTTTCGAGTGTGGTATTGCCTTTGTCAAAACCAATAGTGGCTACAATAGGTCTTTTTGCAGGAATCGCTTACTGGAATGACTGGATGAACGGATACATCTATCTTACAAAGAGGACGGACCTGTATTCTGTTCAGAATCTTCTTAACAGAATGATGCAGAACATCCAGTATCTGTCACAGAACAGCGCAAGAGTGCAGGATGCGGGAGTTGGCCTTGCGTCCATCCCATCAGTTTCGGTCCGCATGGCCATGGCCACAGTTGGCGTATTGCCTATACTTGTATCTTACCCGTTTATTCAGGGGAATTTTGTGAAAGGTATAACTCTTGGTGGAGTTAAGGGTTAAAAGGGGAACGATGAAATTACATATTAACGAGAACAGAAAATTAAGTCATATTGAGCCTGAGGTTTACGGGCATTTCAGCGAGCATCTTGGAAGATGCATATATGGAGGCCTCTATGTCGGTGAGAATTCTCAGATAAAGAACGAGAACGGCATGAGAAAGGACGTTGTGGATGCACTAAAAGAGATAAAGGTGCCGGTGCTCAGGTGGCCTGGAGGAAACTTTGCTGATGAGTACCACTGGATGGATGGTATCGGCCCAAAAGAAAAAAGAAAGAAAATGATCAACACTCATTGGGGCGGAGTAATTGAGGATAACAGCTTTGGCACACATGAGTACTTTGAACTTTGCAAACAGCTTGGGTGCAAAACTTACGTAAATGGCAACGTTGGAAGCGGAACAGTAAGAGAAATGAGCGAATGGGTGGAGTACATGACGTTTGACGGCGTTTCACCTATGGCAGAGCTCAGAAAAGAAAATGGCCATGAAAAACCATGGACTGTGGATTACTTTGGCGTTGGCAATGAAAACTGGGGATGCGGGGGTAATATGACCGCAGACTATTATGGCAATAAGTATAGGAATTATCAGACCTATGTGCGTTGCTACAATGGAAACAAACCCATAAAGAAGATCTGCTGCGGCCCAAATGCCGATGACTATAAGTGGACAAGTGAAGTTATGGAAGTGTGCTTCAGACACCCTGCGCCAACGGCTGCCCATGGCTTTATGGATGGGCTTTCTGTTCACTACTATGTTGTTGTCAACAACTGGGAGCACAAGGGAAGTGCAAAAGAGTTCTCGAAAGAAGAATATTACAGGGCCATGAGAAAGGCTGTGTACATGGATGAAATCATTACAAGAAATGACCATATCATGTCTGAGTACGATCATGAAAAGAAAATTGCGATGCTGGTAGACGAATGGGGATGCTGGCACGATGTGGAAGAAGGAACAAATCCGGGATTTTTGTATCAGCAGAATTCCATGCGCGATGCACAGGTGGCAGGTGCTACCCTTAACATATTTAATAAGCATTCAGACAGAGTAAAGATGGGATGTCTTGCCCAGATAGTAAATGTACTTCAATCGGTAATCCTTACAGAGGATGACAAGATGGTTCTTACACCGACCTATCATGTATTTCATATGTTCCGCCATCATCAGGATGCAGATCTTCTGGATAGCTATATTGAGGGAGCAGAGAAGGTAGGAGAAGGTGAGGATATCGTTGAAAATGTAAATGAATCTGTTTCTGTGGACAAAGATGGAATTGTGACAGTCACTTTGAACAATATCGATGTGGAAAAAGAAAACATTGTGGATATCGATTTTAGAACTTCTTCGATAGGTGAAGTTACAGGAACAATTCTGTCCGGAAAAATGGATGACTATAATAGCTTTGATGAGCCTGAAAAAGTTTTGGAAAAGAACTTTGAAGGCTTTGGAAATAGCGGAAATAAGCTTAAAGTTGCCCTTCCTCCCTGCAGCCTTGTCTCGCTTAGGATAAAACTTTCCTAATTTCTCCAATGTGCACATAAAGCTAAAAGTCAACAAATATTAATAAATATTTTATAGTTTGTTTATAAAAAGTTATCCACAGGGTGCTTTTTAAGAATGGCTATTTTTCGACTTATACACGAACTTATCCACATTGTCCACATAAAGGGTGTTTTGCAAGTGAATTTTACACAATAGAAAGCAACAGATATTTTTTTGTGCATTATTGCTAAAATGAAGTTGTTTATAAAAAGATTAGGATTCAAAGTGTGTTATGTGTTGGATAAATTGTCAGATAAATGCTATAATATGTTATACATTTTAGTAGCAAAGGGGATGATTGCATGAAATTTACAATCGTAGGAAAGAACATTGATGTTACACCAGGGCTACGTGCAGCGGTCGAGGAGAAAATAGGTAAGCTTGAAAAATATTTTACTCCTGATACTAATGCCAACGTCACACTAAACGTCGATAAGGAGCGACATAAGATTGAGGTGACCATTCCTGTAAAAGGCAAGATCATTCGTGCTGAGCAGATCAGTAACGATATGTATGTTTCAATCGATCTTGTTGAAGAGGTTATTGAAAGACAGCTTAAAAAATACAAGAGCAAGCTTGTTGATAAGCAGCAGGCAGAAGCCAGCAACTTCAAAAAAGAATACATTGAGAGTGAATACGTGGATGAGGATGAGATCAGGATCGAACGTATGAAAAAATTTGATCCAAAGCCAATGTATCCGGAAGATGCCTGTGTACAGATGGAACTTTTAGGACACAATTTCTTCGTATTTGTTAACGCTGAAACTGATCAGGTAAGCGTAGTTTATAAGAGAAAAGGAAACACATACGGAATAATTGAACCTGAAGTATGAACTTGTTAATTAAATAACAATTCGTTAATTTAATATCAATTTATTGAGATTTTATAAAATAGCTCCCTGAGGGGAGCTATTTTTTATTGCATTTGACTATATGGTGTGCTAAAATTATTCTGTTCTGATAAAAATTTATCAAGCGATTCTAAAGTCAAAACTAAATAAAATATGGACATAGACATGTCCCAAAAAACGGAGGTAATACTTTATGGCACAGAAAGTAGTTTTAGCGGGTGCAGTGAGAACAGCTATCGGCAAAATGGGTGGAGCCCTCAGCAACACTCCTGCAGCAGAACTTGGTTCAATCGTAATCAAGGAGGCACTTAACCGTGCAGGTGTTAAGCCTGAGATGGTTGACGAGGTACTGATGGGATGCGTTATCCAGGCTGGACTTGGACAGAACGTAGCAAGACAGGCTTCAATCAAGGCTGGTCTTCCAATTGAGACTCCTGCAGTTACTATCAACGTAGTTTGTGGTTCTGGTCTTAACTGTGTCAACATGGCAGCTGATCTTATCAAGGCTGGCGAGGCTGATATAGTTGTTGCTGGTGGTATGGAGAACATGTCTATGGCTCCTTATGCACTTCCTAATGCACGTTTCGGATATCGTATGAACAACGGAACAGTTGTAGATACAATGGTAAACGATGCTCTTACAGATGCTTTCAATCATTATCACATGATGATCACAGCAGAGAATATCTGCGATAGATGGGGACTTACAAGACAGGAACTTGATGAGTTCTCAGCAAACTCACAGCAGAAATGTGAGAAGGCGCAGGCATCCGGCAGATTCAACGACGAGATCGTTCCTGTTCCTGTAAAGGTTAAAAAGGAAATGGTTGAGTTCAAGGTTGATGAGGGTCCTCGTGCCGGCACAACAGTAGAGACACTTTCAAAGCTTAAATGCTGCTCTGGTAAAGAGGGCGGACTTGTAACAGCTGGTAATGCTTCAGGTATCAATGATGGTGCTGCTGCAGTAGTTGTTATGAGCGAAGAGAAGGCAAAAGAACTTGGAATCAAGCCTATGGCTACATGGGTAGGCGGAGCTCTTGCAGGTGTTGAGCCAGAAGTTATGGGTATCGGACCTGTTGCAGCTACAAAGAAAGTTCTTAAGAAGACAGAGCTTTCACTTGATGATATCGATCTTATCGAGGCTAACGAAGCATTCGCAGCTCAGTCAGTTGCAGTTGCTAAGGACCTTGGATTTGATATGAATAAGGTTAACGTTAACGGTGGCGCTATTGCACTTGGACACCCTGTTGGAGCATCAGGATGCCGTATCCTTGTAACTCTTCTTCATGAGATGCAGAAGAGAGAAGATGCTAAGAAGGGTCTTGCAACACTTTGCATCGGCGGCGGAATGGGCTGCGCTACTATAGTAGAGAAATATGAGTGATAAAGGGATTCAAACTGAATCAGTCTGTCGTGCTTGCACGATACAGACTGATTTAGCTTGAAGACCGAACATACATGAGGGCTGTAAACACTTGGCGAAGTTTTTTTGAGCCTAGTGTGCGCGTGTTCCAGCGAACAAATGTGAGAGCTGGAACTACCTTATGAAGTCATGCGTATATCACTAATAAATATAAAGGAGAATGAAAAATGGGATTTGTTAATTGTGAGTTAAAAGACAACGTAGCAATCGTTACAATCAATCGTCCTGAAGCACTCAACGCTCTTAATTCACAGGTTCTTGATGACCTTGCTGCTACATTCGATGCAATCGATACAAATGTAGTAAGAGCAGTTGTTCTTACAGGCGCAGGAGAGAAATCTTTTGTTGCCGGTGCTGATATCGGAGAGATGAGCACACTTACAAAGGCTGAAGGCGAAGCTTTCGGTAAAAAAGGAAATGATATCTTCCGCAAGATCGAGCAGTTCCCTGTTCCTGTAATTGCTGCAGTAAACGGATTTGCTCTTGGCGGTGGATGCGAGATCTCAATGAGCTGCGATATTCGTATCTGCTCAGAGAACGCTATGTTTGGTCAGCCTGAGGTTGGTCTTGGAATCACACCTGGATTTGGTGGAACACAGAGACTTGCTCGTCTTATAGGTGCAGGAATGGCTAAGCAGCTTATTTACACAGCTCGCAATATTAAGGCTGATGAAGCTCTTAGAATTGGTCTTGTTAATGCAGTTTATCCACAGAAAGAGCTCATGGCAGCAGCAGAGAAGATGGCTTCTCAGATCGCAGCTAATGCTCCTATCGCTGTTCGTGCATGCAAGAAAGCAATCAATGATGGACTTCAGACAGATATAGATGAAGCAATCGTTATCGAAGAAAAGCTCTTTGGCTCATGCTTTGAGACAGAGGATCAGAAAGAGGGAATGGCTAACTTCCTTAGAAAGAAAGATGATCCAGCAAAAGTTAAAGTTGTTGCTTTTAAAAATGGCTGAGAGAACCTGGCGAAGTATTTTTGAGTCTGGTTCGAACGTGTTCCGGCGAACGAAAGTGAGAGCGGAACTTCCTTATACACATAAAAAATTATTTTTAGGAGGATTTTAAAATGAAGGTAGCTGTTATTGGCGCAGGTACAATGGGTTCAGGAATTGCTCAGACATTTGCTCAGGCTGAGTCTGTAGAGAAGGTTTATCTTTGCGATATCAAGACTGAGTTTGCTGAGGGCGGATTTGCAAAGATCAAAAAGGGTCTTGATAAGCAGGTTGCTAAGGGAAAGAAAACTCAGGAAGAAGCTGATAAGATCATCGGCAAGATCCAGACAGGTCTTAATGACATCTGTGCTGATGCTGATCTTGTAGTTGAGGCTGCTCTTGAAGTTATGGATATCAAGAAGAACCTTTTCAAGGAGCTTCAGGACAACATCGTAAAGAATCCTGATTGCATCTTTGCATCAAATACATCATCTCTTTCAATTACAGAGATCGGTTCAGGTCTTGCAAAGCCTATCATCGGTATGCACTTCTTCAATCCAGCTCCTGTTATGAAGCTCGTTGAGGTTATCCAGGGTGCTAACACTCCTGATGACATGGTAGAGAAGATCAAGAAGATCTCAGAAGACCTTGGTAAGACACCTGTACAGGTTAATGAAGCAGCAGGATTCGTTGTAAACAGAATTCTTGTTCCTATGATCAACGAAGGTATCTTCGTATATTCAGAAGGCGTTTCAGATATCCAGGGTATCGATACAGCTATGAAGCTTGGATGTAACCACCCAATGGGACCATTAGAGCTCGGCGATTATATCGGACTTGATATCGTTCTTGCTATCATGGACGTTCTTTATTCAGAAACAGGCGATTCAAAATATCGCGCATGCCCACTTCTTCGTAAGATGGTTCGTGGTAAGAAGCTTGGCGTTAAGACAGGAATTGGTTTCTACAATTATGCAGATGGAAACAAGGTTCCTACAGACCGCGCCTAACTACATTATAGATTTAAATGATTAATATGATTCGGAGGAAAAAATAATGGATTTTCAGCTTGATCAGCAACATGAAATGGCTAGAGCTCTTTTCAAAGAGTTTGCAGAAAAAGAAGTAAAGCCACATGCAATAGACGTTGACGAGACAGAAGTTTTCCCTAGGGAAACAGTTGCAAAAATGCAGAAATATGGATTCATGGGTATTCCGATTCCAAAGGAGTACGGTGGACAGGGTTGTGATCCTCTTACATACGTTATGTGTGTAGAGGAGCTTGCAAAGGTTTGTGGTACAACAGCAGTTATCGTATCTGCTCACACATCACTTTGCTGCGATCCTATCATGACTTATGGTACAGAAGAACAGAAGCAGAAATACCTTGTACCTCTTGCTAAGGGTGAGAAGCTTGGTGCTTTCGGTCTTACTGAGCCTATGGCTGGTACAGATGCTCAGGGCGTTCAGACAAAGGCTGTTCTTTCAGAAGATGGTAAAGAGTGGATCCTTAACGGTTCAAAGTGCTTTATCACAAACGGTAAGGAAGCTGATATTTATATCATCATCGCTTACACAGATATCGTAGAAGATAAGAAGGGCAGAAAACAGAAGAAGTTCTCAGCATTCATCGTTGAGAAAGATACTCCTGGATTCACTTTCGGAACAAAAGAAAACAAGATGGGTATCCGCGGTTCATCAACATATGAACTTATTTTCCAGGATTGCCATATCCCAGCAGAGAACCTTCTTGGTGCAAGAGGAAAGGGATTCCCTATCGCTATGCACACTCTTGATGGCGGACGTATTGGTATCGCTGCTCAGGCTCTTGGTATTGCTGAGGGCGCACTCGACAGAACAGTTGAGTATGTAAAAGAGAGAAAGCAGTTCGGAAGATCTATCGGAGCATTCCAGAATACACAGTTCCAGCTTGCAAACATGGCTACACAGTGCGAAGCTGCTAAACTCCTTGTTTACCAGGCTGCTGATGCAAAGAAGAATAAAGACTACTATGGCGTTGAAGCTGCAAAGGCAAAACTCTTTGCTGCAGAAGCTGCTATGGATGTAACTACAAAGGCTGTACAGCTTCACGGTGGTTACGGATACATCAGAGAGTACGAAGTAGAGCGTATGATGCGTGATGCTAAGATCACAGAGATCTACGAAGGTACATCTGAAGTTCAGAGAATGGTTATTTCCGGAGCATTACTTAAGTAATCAGTTAGCGAAGAAAAATATAAGGAGAAAATACAATGAAAGTAGTTGTTTGCATTAAGCAGGTCCCTGATACAAAGGGCGGCGTTAAGTTCAAACCCGATGGAACATTGGATAGAGGTGCAATGCTCGCTATCATGAATCCTGATGACAAAGCAGGACTTGAGGCAGCACTTAGATTAAAAGATCAGTATGGAGCAGAGGTTACAGTTCTTACAATGGGACTTCCTAAGGCTGATGCTGTTCTTAGAGAAGCTTTTGCTATGGGCGCAGACAAGGCAATCCTTGTCACAGATAGAGTACTCGGCGGCGCAGATACATGGGCAACATCTTCTACTATTGCTGGAGCACTTAGAAATCTTGAGTATGATCTTATCATCACTGGCCGTCAGGCTATCGATGGAGATACAGCTCAGGTTGGTCCTCAGATTTCTGAGCACCTTCACCTTCCTGTAATCTCATATGCAGAAGAGATCAAAGTTGATGAGAAGGCTCGTACTGTAGAAGTAAAGAGACAGTTTGAAGACAGATATCACATCGTAAAGGCTAAGATGCCTTGCCTTGTTACAGCTCTTTCTGAGCTCAATGAGCCCAGATATATGACTCCTGGCGGAATTTTCGATGCTTTCGAAAAGGAAGTTACTGTTTGGGGAAGAGCAGATCTTAAGGACGTTGACGATTCAAACCTTGGTCTTAAGGGATCACCTACACAGATCGCTAAAGCTTCTGATAAGGTTAAGAAGGGTCAGGGAGAAAAAGTTGCTCCTGATTCAGCTGAAGAAGCAGTAGATTATATCGTAGGTAAGCTTACAGAAAAGCACGTCATCTAATATTTTTAATTGAAAAGGAGAAAAGTCATGTCTTTAGAAGAATATAAAGGTGTATTTATATTTGCTCAGCAGGTAGACAATGAACTTTCAAGTATCGCACTTGAACTTCTGGGCAAAGCAAAGAGTCTTGCAGAAGACCTTGATGAGAAAAAAGTTACAGCCGTACTTCTTGGTAGTGATGTTAAGGGGCTTGTAGACAAGCTTGCTGAGTATGGTGCAGATAGAGTAATCGTTGTTGATGATCCTGCTCTTAAGGATTACAGAACAGAACCTTATACACATGCTCTTGCATCTGTAATCGATGAGTTTAAGCCTGAGATCCTTCTTGTTGGCGCTACAGCTATCGGAAGAGATCTTGGTCCTAGAGTATCATCAAGAGTACATACAGGTCTTACAGCTGACTGTACAAGTCTTGATATTGGTGATTTCCCTCTTGAGCCTTCACCAGTTAGAGAGACAAAGCACAAACAGCTCCTTATGACAAGACCTGCATTTGGTGGAAATACAATCGCAACAATCGCTTGCCCTGATTTCCGTCCTCAGATGGCTACAGTTCGTCCTGGTGTTATGCAGAAGATTGATCCTATCAAGGGTGCTAAGGCAGAAGTTGTTGAATTCAATCCTGGATTCGAAGAGAACGACTGCTACACAGAAATCCTTAAGATCGTTAAAGAGGCTTCTTCAGTTGCTGATATCCAGGCAGCTAAGATCCTTGTATCAGGCGGTCGTGGAGTTGGCAGTGCTGAGAACTTCAAGATCCTTGATGATCTTGCAGAAGCTCTGGGCGGAACAGTTTCCTGCTCACGTGCAGTTGTAGATTCAGGCTGGAAGCCAAAGGATCTTCAGGTTGGACAGACAGGTAAGACAGTTAGACCTCAGCTCTACTTTGCAATCGGTATTTCCGGAGCTATCCAGCACGTTGCAGGTATGGAAGAGTCTGATATCATCATTGCTATCAACAAAGATGAGAATGCTCCTATCTTTGATGTAGCTGATTATGGTGTAGTTGGAGATCTTAACAAGATCGTTCCTGCTCTTACAAAGAAGATCAAAGAAGCTCTTGCAGCAAAGAACTGATAAATTGATCATTAAAGGCCGGTGCCAATTTGGTGCTGGTCTTTTTTTAATGATTTTTTGATTAAATTGTTTAAAATATAACCCCCCAGGGGGCTTGTGAGCCGGTTTTCCGCTCTACTATAATAAAACCTATAGCCAAGGATAAGGCAAGCGTAAAGGTGCGGAGTTCTTCCGACTTTTGTGCTTGCCTTCCCCTTAAAAGAATTCCAATTGGAGGAGAAGAGTATGCATATGGCAGACGCCCTTGTGGCACCGGCAGTAGCTGGAACAATGTATGTATTATCAACAGGAGCAGCAGGTGTTTCTGTAAAAAATGTGAGGGAAGAAAATGATCCAAAAAAGATTCCTGTTATGGGGGTAATGGGAGCTTTTGTATTTGCAACACAGATGCTTAATTTTACAATTCCGGGCACAGGTTCTTCGGGACATCTTTGCGGAGGCATGATGCTTTCAGCAATGCTTGGACCTTACGCAGGCTTCCTTACAATGATAGGAGTGTTACTTGTTCAGTGTCTTCTTTTTGCTGATGGTGGACTGTTGGCACTAGGATGTAATATATGGAATATGGCCTTTTACGGGTGCTTTGTGGGAGCACTGTTAATATGGCGTCCTTTCATGAAAAAAGGCGCATCAAGAGCTAAAATAATCGCAGCATCAATAATCGGATGTGTTTTGACACTTCAGATGGGAGCATTCTCTGTGACAATTGAGACCCTTTTGTCAGGAATTACAGAACTTCCATTTTCAGTATTCTTAGCAACAATGCAGCCAATCCATCTTGCAATCGGCTTCGTTGAGGGACTTATCACTTCAGCAGTTCTTATATTTGTAAATGAAGCAAGACCTGAACTTTTGTGGGGAGTTGGCGAGAAATCCTCAAATGAAGGAAAGCTTTCATTTAAGAACACTATTATTGCCATTGCAGTTGCAGCAGCTATTTGTGGCGGTGTAGTTTCTCTTTTTGCATCTGCATTCCCGGATGGCCTTGAGTGGTCTATGGAACAGGTAGCAGGAACTACAGAGCTTGAGGCTGATGGCGGAGCATATGAGACTGCATCAGCAATTCAGGATACTACATCACTTTTTCCTGATTACGCTTTCAAGGACAGCGAATCAGCTGTTGGAACAAGCTTTTCCGGAATCGTTGGAGCGCTTGTTGTAGTTGGAGTTACTGTTGGTGCCTGCTACGCATTTAAGTTTTTTAAGAAAAAAGAGAGTATTGCCTGATAAATGCTTTGACCATAAGCTTTCGTTGGAATATACTTGATACATGAATTCGATTGAAAAAAATTTACTTGAACTAAATAGAATAGAAAATCTGCAGCAGCGTTCTCATTGGATGAATAGACTTCATCCTTTGGGAAAGCTGCTTCTTAGCGTTTTATACATTTTTACCGTGGTTTCTTTTGACAAATATAAGGTGACGCCCCTGATACTGATGTCAGTTTATCTTATATTTGGTTTTATCATAGGCGAGCTTTCATTCAGAGAAGGAATTTACAGGGTAAGACTTGTTCTTCCCCTCGTGATCTTTGTGGGGATCCTGAATCCTTTTTTTGACAAAAGAGTTCTTTTTTACCTGGGGACATTTGCTGTTACGGGTGGCATGGTGTCTATGCTGACCTTGATGCTAAAAGGATTTTATGCGGTACTGTCTTCGTATATCCTCATAGCTACAACTTCCATAGAAGACATTTGCTATGCTCTGCGGTGCGTTCATGTACCTAAAACGGTAGTGCTTGTTATCATGCTTATTTACAGGTACTTTGATGTTATGGCAAAAGAGGCGGACAGGATAATGACAGCTTATACCCTAAGGGCGCCGTCTCAGAAGGGTATTCATTATAAGGCCTGGGGAACTCTGGTAGGCCAGTGGCTTTTGAGAAGCATGGACAGGGCGGAAATGGTGTATGAGAGCATGCTTCTTAGGGGATTTAACGGTGATTTTAAAATGAGGAGAAAAGAGGTTAAGAAGATAGATGTTTTGTACCCTCTTTTTTGGATCATTGTTTTTATTATAATCAGACATTTTTGAGGAAAAGATATGCACACAGGAGTATGTGGAGAAATACTGAAAATAGAGCATTTGAGCTTTGGATATGAAAAGGGTGAGAAGGTTCTGACTGATATCAGCTTTGAAGCTCATGACAAGGAGAGCATTGGTATTATCGGCTCAAACGGAATAGGAAAATCGACGCTTATGAAGCTGCTGGTGGGACTGTACCTTAATTACGAGGGCAGGCTTGAAGTTGCAGGTCATACCATGGATAAAAAGAACTTAAATCACATCAGAGAGCATGTTGGCTATGTGTTCCAGGACTCTGACAGTCAGCTCTTTTTGTCCACAGTTGAGGACGATGTGGCCTTTGGACCACAGAACTATGGGCTTTCCGCTGAAGATGTTGAAAAGAGAGTGACTAGTGCTCTTCAGAGGGTTCATATTGAAGCTTTGAGGAAAAAGCAGACCTATAAGCTTTCAGGCGGTGAGAAAAAGCTTGCGGCCATAGCAACAATCCTGGCTATGGAGCCTGATATTATAATTATGGATGAACCCTCAGTTGCGCTTGATCCAAGAAACAGGAAAAACCTCATTGGTATTTTGAATGAAATCGATGCTTTAAAACTCATTACTTCCCATGATCTTGACTTTGTCATGGATACTTGTGAGAGAACTATTCTTATTGACGATGGAAAGATCATTGCGGATGGAAAAACAGATGAGATATTAAGGGATAAAGAACTTTTGGAATACCATGGTCTTGAGCTGCCACTTAGGTTTGGTGGATGTTAAAAAGGGAAAAAATATATTATATTACGTTGAGTACGTGTGATTATAATGATAAAATAGAAGTGGTGTACACTACTTCTTTTTATTTATAAAAAAATGGAGGAAAAGTTATGGCAAGAAAAGTAGTTTTGGCGGGAGCATGCAGAACAGCAATAGGAACAATGGGTGGAACATTATCAACAACACCGGCACCTGCACTTGGAGCAATAGTTATAAAGGAAGCTTTAAAAAGAGCGGGAGTTAAGCCGGAGCAGGTTGATGAAGTATATATGGGTTGCGTAATCCAGGCAGGCCTTGGACAGAACCCTGCAAGACAGTCAGCAATAAACGCAGGAATCCCTGTTGAAGTTCCTGCAACAACAATAAATGTACTTTGCGGATCAGGACTTCACTGCGTAAACCTTGCAGCAAAGCTTATTGGAATGGGCGATGCTGATATTATCGTGGCAGGTGGTATGGAGAACATGTCAATGGCACCATACCTTATGCAGCAGGGCCGTTACGGATACAGAATGGGATCCGGAGAACTCCAGGATGCAATGATCAAGGATGCGCTTACTGATGCATTTGGCGGATATCACATGGGTATCACAGCTGAGAATATAGCAGAGCAGTGGCATCTTACAAGGGAGCAGCTTGATGAGTTTGCAGCCTGGTCACAAAACAAGGCTGAGAAGGCAATTGCAGAAGGAAAATTCAAGGAAGAGATTGTTCCTGTAGAAATTAAGAAAAAGAAAGAGACAATCATTTTTGATACAGATGAAGGACCAAGAAAAGGCGTTACAGTTGAAGGCATTTCACATCTTAAGCCTGCATTCAAGAAGGATGGCGGTGTTGTTACAGCTGCTAACTCTTCAGGAATCAACGATGCTGCATCTGCAATAATCGTTATGAGCGAGGAGAAGGCAAAAGAACTTGGTGTTAAGCCTCTTGGAACATGGATTGCAGGAGAACTTGCAGGTGTTGAGCCAAGCATCATGGGCATCGGACCTGTTGCTGCAACACAGAAGGTTATGAAAAAGACAGGCCTTTCAATTGGCGACTTTGATCTTATTGAAGCAAATGAAGCTTTCGCAGCGCAGTCTGTTGCAGTTCAGCACGACCTTGGATTTAGCAGTGACATCCTCAATGTAAATGGTGGCGCTATCGCACTTGGACACCCTGTTGGATGCTCAGGCAACAGAATCCTTGTATCTCTTTTGTATGAAATGCAGAGAAGAGACGTTCACAGAGGTCTTGCTACACTTTGTGTCGGTGGCGGAATGGGATGCGCAGCTATAGTTGAAAGATAAGTTTTTTGAAAAGCATTTAAATCGGAGGGCATATGGCGGATCGCTCAATACTTGTTGTAGATGACAATGAGATAAACAGAGGCATCTTGGGAGAAATATTTAAGGACAAGTACAATATTCTTGAGGCTGGAGACGGCGTTGAGGCTATGAAGATCATGGAGCAGAATGAGGATAAACTTGCGGCAATTCTGCTTGATATTGTCATGCCTGAGATGGATGGTTATGCAGTACTTGAAGCCATGACCAATAAGGACAATTTAAATGAAAGTATTCCTGTTCTTATGATCACGGCAGATACATCTACCGAAGCTGAGAGAACAAGTTACCAGAAAGGTGCAGCGGACGTTATACATAAGCCCTTTGACCCTGTTATCGTTGACAGAAGGGTTTCCAGAACCATAGAGCTCTATGATCACAAGAATAACCTCGAAGAGAAGGTCGATGATCAGTCCAGAGTTTTGAAAAAGCAGTTTCTATACCTGAAAAAGCAGGAGGAGAAACTTAAAAACAGTAATGAAAGAGTTATTGATACCATAGCAACAATAGTAGAATTTAGGAGCATGGAGTCAGTTTACCACTTAAAGCGAATAAAGGGCATCGTACGTATACTGGCTCTTGTTGCTATGAATAATTATCCTGAGCTTGGTCTTACTCCCCATATGGTGGAGGTTATAACTCAGGCGTCAGCCATGCATGATATAGGAAAAATATCTGTTCCCGACTCTATTCTTTTAAAGCCTGGAAGACTGACCACAGAGGAATTTGAAGTCATGAAGTCCCATACCACAAGAGGGTGTGAGATTGTAGAGATGCTCAAAGATATCCAAGATAAAGAGTATTATGAGATGTGCCTTGATATCTGCAGGCATCATCATGAAAGATATGATGGAAGAGGCTATCCTGACGGACTTAAGGGAAAAGAAAATTCCATTGCAGCCCAGCTTACAGCACTTGCGGATGTATATGATGCTCTTGTAAGTGACAGAGTGTATAAGGCAGCTTACCCTGTGGATAAAGCCTATGATATGATCAAAAATGGTGAATGCGGAGTATTTTCTCCAAGCCTTATGGCCTGCTTTGAATTTGCAAGACCTGATATGGAAAAACTCATTGCTGAGACGAAGGCTGAAGAAGCAGCTGAAAAGGGCGGCTATTCCCCATATGGAAAACCTGTTGGCAAATAATTAAAAATATTGTTGACAAAGAACTGTGCCATGCATATAATATATTTTGTTGTCGATATGGCACATGTGCGTGTAGCTCAGCTGGATAGAGCGTCTGGCTACGGACCAGAAGGTCGTGGGTTCGAATCCTGTCACGCACACTGGAAGATGCATCTAGTTTAACATTAGATGCATCTTTTTTTGTGCTCTTTTGTTTGTTATAATCGGAGTTATGATGAAAAAATATGATTTAATTTGTCCATGCCATTTTGGTTTGGAATCCGTTTTAAAAAAAGAAATAATAGACCTTGGCTATGATATTACAGAAGTCTCAGACGGAAGAATTTCTTTTGCCGGAGATGCTGATGCTGTATGTCGCGCCAATATCTGCCTGAGAACTGCAGAAAGAGTCCTTATTAAAGTCGGAAGCTTTCACGCTGAGACCTTTGAGGATCTCTATCAGGGAGTTAAGGCGCTTGCCTGGGAAGAGTTTATTCCCGAGAGAGGCAAATTCTGGGTAAAAAAAGCATCAAGCGTTAAGAGTAAGCTCTTTAGCCCTTCTGACATTCAGTCCATTGTGAAAAAAGCTATCGTTGAAAGAATGAAGCAGAGCTACAATACTGACTGGTTCAAAGAGGACGCTGAGGAATATCCCATCAGAGTCTTTTTAATGAAGGATGAGGTTACGGTAGCTCTTGATACTACAGGTGATTCTCTTCACAAAAGAGGTTACAGAAAACTTGAGTCCAAGGCTCCTATTGCAGAGAACCTTGCGGCTGCACTTATAATGCTCACTCCATGGCACGGAGACAGGATTTTGGTGGATCCTTTCTGCGGAAGTGGAACTATTCCTATTGAAGCAGCCATGATCGCAGCTCATATCGCGCCCGGAATAAACAGGCATTTCACGGCTGAGAAGTGGACCAATCTGATTGATCCCAAGAACTGGGAGGATGTTCGTGAAGAGGCAAAAGAAGAGATCCTGCCTGACATTGAAACTGATATCCAGGGCTATGACCTTGACCCTGAAATGGTTGAAATAGCCAGAATAAATGCCAGGAAGGCAGGTGTTGATCATCTGATACACTTCCAGGCAAGGGATATCGCTGATCTTAGCCACAGGAAAAAATATGGTTTTATCATCACCAATCCTCCTTATGGTGAGAGAATCGGTGATCAGAAAGAGCTGCCTTCTCTTTATAAAACGATTGGTGACAGGTACAAAGCGCTTGATGCCTGGTCAATGTACCTTATTACAGGATTTGAACAGGCCGAGAAATATATTGGCAAAAAAGCTGATAAAAACAGGAAGATCTATAACGGTATGATCAAAACATATTTTTATCAGTTTATGGGGCCAAAGCCTCCGAGAAAGAACAGCTAAGCTTTTTGGAGGCCACTTATGATGGGGAAAAAGATCTATGAATAACGAGCAGATGAAAAGGGTGGCTATAAAAGCTGGGATTTTTGGAGCAATTTCCCTTGTGGTCATGCTTCAAAGGGCTGCCACCAAGCATATTCTGATCACGGATGCCGCAGGAACGCATATAGACAGGGCAACTACTGTGGATTCATATAATATTCTGATTGACCGGAATGTCCCAAAAGGACAGTCTGGCAAGCTTATAATACCTTTATCCAAGACTGTAAGCTCTGATGATATCGTACTTGAGGACAGATATATAGATCATGAACTGAGGATTTATATAGACAGCAGAGAAGAGGGATTCTATCTCGACAATGCGGTGGTTACGGATATTGATATTTTAAGAAGCGCGGTGTGCGTTGCTGAAAATGACAGCGGAAGTGTTTGCCTTGATTTTGTACTAGACGGGCTGTATGCCAGTTCAATCTCTCTTACGGAAGCAAGTACTATCGAGGTTGAGTTTAACAAACCTTCAGATATATATGACGGCGTAGTTGTTGTAGATCCATGTGCCAGCGATATATACGGTATGGGTGGTGCAATAGAGATTGCCCGTGAGTTAAAAGAAATATCTGCAAAAGATGAAGAAAACAACTTAAAGATATACTTTACAGATCTTTCGGGAGATACTGTTACACAGGAGCGGACAGCGGAGTTTGTAAATGAAGCTCAGGCTGATCTTTTAATAGCTTTAAATGCTACTAAAAAGGAAGATATGAACGGTGTAAACATATCTGCCTACTATAATAGTCAGTTCTTTTTACGAAGCCTAAATAACGCGGAATTTGCTGATATGCTTGAAAGAAGCACGGCAGAAAAGCTTGGGGCAGTGGCTGAAGGAATCTATGAGGCCAAAGAAAACGATATGCTGCTGAATACAGCTACTATACCATCTGCAAGGCTATACATTGAATATGAGTCCAACGGGGATGAAAAAAAGGCAGCTGAGGGGCTTTATGAGGCTATATTAAAAGCAGAAGCAGCTGTAAATAAATAATTGGGAGATATCTGGTATGAGGATAGTATTTGCGACAGGTAATAAGAATAAGATGAGAGAGATCCGCGAGATACTTGGCGGACTTGGTATGGAAATTCTCTCTATGAAAGAAGCAGGCGTAGATGGAGATATTGTGGAGAATGGAACATCTTTTGCAGAAAACTCCATGATAAAGGCCAAAGCTGTCTATGAAATGATAAGGGAAAAAAGCTCGGAAGAAGCGGGGGAGACAATTGTTCTTGCCGATGATTCGGGGCTTGAGGTTGATTATTTAAACGGGGAACCCGGAATCTACTCTGCAAGATACATGGGAGAGGATACATCCTATACTATAAAGAATAATAAGATCATTGAAAGACTTGAAGGAGTGCCTGATGAAGATAGAACAGCGCGCTTTGTATGTGCTATTTCAGCGGTACTTCCCGATGGAAAGACCTATTCCTGCCAGGGAACCATGGAGGGCAGAATAGGCTATGAGATTGCCGGAGAGAACGGCTTTGGATATGATCCTATTTTCTTTTTGCCTGAATTTGGAAAGACATCCGCAGAGATTAGTCCGGAGGAAAAGAACTCTATCAGCCACAGGGGAAAAGCTCTCAGAGAAATGGCAAAGTTACTTGGGGAAGGAATTTGATTTATGCATAAGTATTTAGTTGTGAGTGATACTCATGGCAGAGATAATAATTTTTACGATGTTTTAGACCTTGAAGAACCTCTGGATGGGATTATTCACTGTGGGGATTTTGAAGGCTCCGAGGGTAAATTTGCCATAGCTGCAAACTGCCCTGTATATTTCGTTGCCGGAAATAATGATTTTTTCTCCGACCTGAATAGAGAATTAGAATTTACATTTGATGGTCATAAAGCCTTTTTGACCCATGGACATAACTATATGGTATCTATGGATCTTGATTATATTCGCAGTGAAGGAATCGCCAGAGGAGCCGAAGTTGTATTTTTTGGTCACACTCATAAACCTGTTGCCAAGACCATGGGAGGAGTTTACCTGTTCAATCCTGGCAGCTTATCATACCCCAGGCAGGAGGGCAGAAGGCCAAGCTACATCATACTTACAACAGATGACAGTGGTATAATAAACTATGAAATAAAGTACTTATAAAAACGTTAAAAAAATTGCAAAAAACTTGTTGACATTTCGGTCCGAATCATTATATAATAAATCTCGCGTTACGGCGAAAGGCAATAAAGCAAGACGGGGTGTGGCTCAGTTTGGCTAGAGCACCTGCTTTGGGAGCAGGGGGTCGCAGGTTCGAATCCTGTCACCCCGACTCAAGTTTTCAACTTGAAACGTCAGCTTTGCCGAAAACGTAAAAGCAAGACAATTTCATTATGAAATGTTTTGCGGGTGTAGTTCAATGGTAGAACACTAGCCTTCCAAGCTAGATACGTGGGTTCGATTCCCATCACCCGCTTCATGTGTCCGTAGCTCAGCTGGATAGAGCAACGGCCTTCTAAGCCGTGGGTCGGGGGTTCGAATCCCTTCGGGCACATCTTTTTTATGAGCAGAGTACTTGCCGGTTTTATGGCTAGTGCGAGCCATTGGTGGACACTGACAGTTCCATCGTTAGTGTAGCACCGCAATATGGTGGCTATAGCGTAGTTGGTTAACGCGCCAGATTGTGGTTCTGGAGACCGAGGGTTCGAGTCCCTCTAGCCACCCTGCACGAAAGTGCGTTGGGCTATCGCCAAGCGGTAAGGCACAGCACTTTGACTGCTGCATACGACGGTTCGAATCCGGCTAGCCCAGTTAGGCGTAACAGGATGTGATTTTGCGTCGAAATTTGTTCATAGTAATACATGGGATACTAGCTCAGTCGGTAGAGCACTTGACTTTTAATCAAGTTGTCGGGGGTTCGATTCCCCCGTGTCTCATTTAAGAAGCCTTGTAAACGGTATGTTTGCAAGGTTTTTGTTTTGCCACATGCATGTGCATGATTTAATTGTTCTTAATTTTTTTAGGTGTGTTATGACAAAAGGTTCTATTTCCAAAAATCTGATTTTATTTGCAATTCCACTTTTTTTAGGCCAGCTCTTACAGCAGCTGTATAATGTAGTCGATTCTGTTGTAGTTGGTAATGTTCTTGGTAAAGAAGCTCTGGCTGCTGTTAGTACCACAGGTAGCCTTATTTTTTTGATGGTTGGCTTTATAAATGGTCTTTTTATGGGAAGCAGCGTTATCATCGGCAAAAGGTTCGGAGCTGGCGATGAAAAGGGAGTATCAATTGCTGCTCATACAGGAATAACATTCTCAATCCTTATGGGGCTGGTACTTACAGTATTTGGTTATTTCTTTACACCGGTGCTGCTTGGATGGATGGGAACTCCTGAAGATGTAATGCCGAATTCAATCATGTATTTTAAGATATATTTCCTTGGCGGACTTGGAAATGTACTGTATAGTGCTTGCTGCGGCGTATTTCAGGCCATGGGTGATTCCAAGAGGCCTTTGTACTATCTGATGGTCAGCACAGTACTGAATACGGTACTTGATCTTTTATTTGTAAGAGATCTGGGATTTGGAATCGCGGGAGCAGCTCTTGCTACAGTTATTGCTCAGTTTGTCAGTGCACTGCTTGCATTTATTAAACTCACACAGGTTCATGGACCTCACAGGATCGATATAAGGAAACTTAAAATGGATCCTGAGACTATTAAAAAAGAGCTTATGATAGGTTTTCCTACAGGAATACAGAATAGTGTTATTGCCATCGGAAATGTTGTGGTTCAGTCCAATATCAACGCATTTGGCTCAGCTGCAATGGCGGGATGCGGAAGCTACTTTAAGCTTGAAGGTTTTGTATTTTTGCCTATAACATGTATGTCCATGGCTTTGACCACTTTCGTAAGTCAGAATGTAGGAGCAAAAGAACTTGCGAGGGTAAAGAAAGGCGCTGTTATCGGAAGTGTTATCAGCGTAAGCTGTGCTGAATTTATAGGTCTTATGGTATTTTTATTTGCACCGATATTTCTTAGAATGTTTTCATCTGAGCCGGAGGTTCTTTTGATAGGTGCAACTCAGGCAAGGACAGAGAGCTTATTCTACTGCCTTTTGGCCTTAAATCACTGTCTGGCAGGAATATACAGAGGAGCAGGAAAGACAACAGTTCCCATGGTTGTTATGCTCTCTAGCTGGTGTCTTCTGAGAATCACTTATATCACTATAATAGTCAGGATAATTCCAGTGGTTAATGTTATTTTCTGGGCTTATCCACTTACCTGGTCTGTCAGTGCAATAATCTTTATAATCTACTATTTCAAAGGCAACTGGCTCACTAAGGTTTTTGAGAATAATACTTGAAATTAGTTTATAAACTTTGTATAATCAATTTTGTTCGTGTAAGGCGGATATGCGGATGTGGCGGAACTGGCAGACGCGCTAGATTTAGGTTCTAGTGTCTCCGACGTGCAGGTTCAAGTCCTGTCATCCGCAGTATTATTTAAGGCTTTTTATGTAGTCTACATTTGATTACATATAAAGCCTTTTTCTTTAGAGTTTATCTGTATTTCTTATCCTATCTTTGTTTTATTGAGGTTTATTTAAATTCTAGGTAAGATTATTCAATACCATTTCAGATGGTGTCAAAAATGATGTCAGCTATGTGTCAGTAAAAAATGAGTATTTAAGCCCCACATGAGGGGTTATAGCAGTATGTTAATGATGCCGAGGTTAGCTCTGTGAACACCGAAAAAATAAAAAAGACAATTTCTGAATTTTGGAGAACTAAGCTAATAGTGTTTATTTATTATAAAAAACTATGTATTTGTTAATTATCATTTTTCTTTCTTTTTTGGATTTTGATTTTTGGAATATATCCAAGTCTATCAGGGGGATAAAAATTGTATAGGTCTTTCTCTTCTATTAGCTCGGACTTAGTATGATTATCTATAAGACCAATGTTATTTAAGGATTCATGCGTTTTTGGAATATTATTTAATAAAGAGTCTATATTGTTAGTTATCTGATCTATATAAAAACAGAACTCTCCAAAAGACATTTTTGTATCATTGATAGTGACATTTGTAATTATGACTTCTGAAATTTCGCTATTTTCTCTTAACTTGCAATGATTATTGTTAAAATTAACACCTTTTAAATCTGAGAAATTGACTGTTTGAGTTATAGAAGCATAGCTAATACATGAGCCGCCAACAGATGTTAATTTAAAGGCTTTGGGCTTGATGTCTGAATTGTATATTTTGATAACATGAAATTTGATATTGTAGCCTACGGAAAGCATATAAAGGATTAAAAGTTGGTCAGATAGTTCATAACACTCATCCTCTAACGCTTCGAAAAAAAATGCCTTGTTTGGTTCTATAATGTCACTTTTAAGCATTATGTAATCTGGGTTTACATCTAATAACTCTGCGTATTCTTTAGCTTTTTCTTGCGATATTTTTCGCTTTCCTGTTTCCAACATACTTACATATTTATCGGTCACATCGATTTTTTCGGCAAACTGTTCTTGAGTCAGGTTATTACGTTCTCGGCATAGTCTTAACCGTTTTCCTTTTTCTTTGTCAAGTTTTGAATTGTTTTCTTCTTGTTTCATAATCATTCCCCTAAAAAGTTAACAAAATAAGTCTTTGGCAGTTTGTGGTTTCACATAGAGTACCTTGTTAGTATAAAGATATCACTTAGGGCCTTAAAGGTGAACTATAAATGAAAGGAAATAATAAATCATGGAAAACACCATATATAAAAGATTAGTAAACGTTACAGAATTAAGAGCTTATACAGGCTTAGGAAAGAACAAAGCAGTTGAGTTTGCAAAAAGTAGTGGCGCAGAAGTAAGGATAGGTAGAAGAGTGTTATTTGATCTGACAAAGCTAAATAAAGCAATTGATGAGTTAGGAAATAAAGGTCAGGAGAAAAATGATGCTTAATAATTCTATTATCAAGGCAGCAGAACACTTACGCCAAGAAAAGGGGGAATTAAGAATGAATGAGCAGAAAGAAGAAGGAAAGCAAAGGTCTACAGAGCTATTTGTATTATCAAAATCCACTTTCAAATTACGCAAGAATCAGTAATGATTTGCTAAAAGCAGAGCCATTTAAAAAACTACCAAAAGGTTTACAAGAATTCTACATAGTATTAGTTGTACATTCTTTTTCTGAGGAACAGTTAACATGTCTATTTCAAACATTAAAGGAGTATCACAAGCGAACAGGAAAAGAAGTGAGCGATTTTGATTTATCTGTTGAAATAGGAACTTATCAGAGATTAAAGAATTTTGGGAGCAAGTATTTTGTTTTTCCTGAGAAACATGCAAAGGAATATGGATATTCAAAACAACTTAGCAGCAACAATCTTAAAGCCTTGATAAAAAAAGGTTTTATAGATGTTTACTGCTTTGACAAAGGTCATTATAAGCAAGGTGAAGATGGGAGCTACACTCATGACTTTGACCGAACACCAACAGTATATCAATTTGTTGATAAATGGAAAAGATAATTTTTCAGTACATTGGTAATGAACTATTAGTACATTCTGAGTGTACTATAAGGATTTTTAGCACTTTGAAAATTTAAGAAACCGCATAGATATGGGATTCTGAATTTTGGGCATAGTACATTCAGAGTGGAATATTTCTATATTTTGGTATCTTCCACAACTATTACAGTCAAGTAAAGGAGCAAGATGAGTAATGGAAAAGATATATACACATAATGCAGAGGGAGAAAAAGTCCTTATTGAATATACTAAAACAGTTCTAACTGATACAAAACCCAAACCTTATATTGTTATTGATGATTCTGAGGATGGATTTAGTCGATTTAAGCTATGTTTACGTCGTGCTGATGAAGAAAAACAATATGCTAATGGAATGGGCGATAAATCTTATGCTGCCGCATTAGCTAGGTTAGTAGCCGATAATCATGATTTGTATGTGAAGTTTGTTAAAAGGCTACGTCAGGAATTTGCTGACCAAAGGAAATAAGCCTATGTATGATACAGATACTTTAAATCTAATGATTGATGATTATTTGTCTAACTGTGGAAATCATCCAACACGTAAGGGATTAGCTATTTGGTTGCATATTAGTACATCAACTATTTATCGTGCGCTCTGCGGATTTTATAATGGTAAACCCTACGGAACTGAACCACATGTAACAAGGTGCATTGCTACAAAAGATTTCATGATTATCAGAGGTTTATTTACTAAGTCCTGTGAGCATATGCAACGCTAAAAAAGGAGTTTGACTTATGAGCAATAAACAAAGTAATTACCCAACAGCTCAGATGAACAGGAGCATTGAACAGGCAGATGGATTTATAAGTAATACTGTCAGTTGCATATCTGAATTAACTAATTTAGGTAAACCGAAAAATGAAGAAGAATTAAAAGAGCGCATAAGGCAGTATTTTAAATTCTGTGCTGAAAAGTCTTTTCGACCAGGGATTGAGTCATTGGCTTTAGCATTAGGAGTAGACAGAGTTACTTATTGGCGTTGGTGCAATCAAGATATACATGTATCAAGTGAATGGAGTGATATCTGCAAGGTTGCAAGGCAAAGTATTATTGCGTTTACCGAGGCAGCAGCTAATAGTGGTCATTTATCGCCACCAATTGCGATATTTGCCCTAAAGAATATTGCTAATTATAAAGATGCGATATCTTTTGAAGATACCACACCAACACTACAAGAAAGAAGATATGGACGTAACTATAATGATCTGCCAATGTTTAATAGTTCAGAAGTGATAGAATCGGATACTAAAGATTTATGAGGTGCAGAATGTTTTACTATAACTACAAAAAAAGAGCAAAAGAAATGAAAAAAGCAGTAGGTAAGTATTTTATTCCGAATTTGACTGTCATACATGATGGAGAAAGACTTCCTGTTGTCACAGGATTTCAAGCTGATTATGAATGGTCATTAGAATTTGGTAGAGCTGAATTTTGGCGCAGAGTAGCAATTGTAGAATTTATTATAATTATTACTTTGATAGTGAGGTGCATTGTTATATGAATGAATTTGAAAAAGCTATTTCAGAGATAGACGAAAGAACAGGAAAGTCCAATGATGAAAATGTCTTTGAGTCTGATACTGACAAGGATATTATTGACTATTCTACTAATAGCAAAAAGCTCATGACAGTTTCATTAAGCCGTAAGCGCTGGGTAAATAAGGTCAAAGAGTATGCAGATAAGTATCCTAAAGAAGTTACTATTAAGCGTGTTAACAAAGATGGGAGCATAATAGCGCATATTCCTGTTGATTATTTGAGAATCAATCGACCACCACAGTTAAGTGATGCAGAGAAAAAAAGACGAGCTGAAATTCTACAGAGGATAAAATCTTAATAAGGCGTTTCTGCTTCGGTACTATAGGGAGATTTTTACTCAAATTTGAAATTTTACCCAATGAATGGGTAAAACACCAATACTAATATGAAAAGCTGAATTTGAGAAAAAAATCTCCTGTGTAGTGCTAAAAGGACAATATCACTATTATTTTTGATTCTGTTCTGATTGCATACGCATGTTTATGGCTTTGCAAATATAAGAGTTTACGCTTTCGTTTGCTTGATTAGCACACTCTTTAATAATATCTTTAGTCCCTTTTGGCACGGTAACATTTATTCTGTCATATTGCTTTTTGATGTATTTATTTGTTGCTTTCTGTTGTGATTTGCTAACTGTCATTACTTTTATCTCCAATAGTTTTACTTTTACAAAGAGTATAACAGTTTATGTATATTGGTGTAAATATATAATTTGCACATGTATATTGATGTAATTATATGCAATCTAACAATGGATATAATGATGTAAATATATTAAACTATCATTGAAAGGAGAAAAGAAAGGACGTAAGTGTTCGCACCACCTACGTCCAAGATGAATGATTAACCACACAACCATGCATGATAACCGCTCACTGTTATTATATCGGTTATCATGTAATATTCCAAGAATTTAACATGAAAGGCGATATTATGGCAAAAAAGAAAAAGAATCAGCGTGCTGATGGAAGATTGCAAAAGTCTTTTACATATAACGGAAAACGCTATTATGTGTATGGGCATGATAAAAGTGAAATAGAGCAAAAGGTTTACGAGAAAAAACTAGAGCTTAAGGAAAATAAAGAGCAACATGAAAATCCAACGATTGAAACATTTTTTGATAGATGGATGGAAAACAGGCGAGGAAGTATATCATCTGCAACATTACGAGGTCAGCAATGTCACTTTAATACAATTTCAAAGATTGTGATAAATGATAAGGCTTTTAAAGATTATAGGCTTGCTGAGGTTAAAGCAGATGATATAAGAGTTATCCAAAAAGCTCTTTTGGATTCTGGCAATAAAACTCGAACTGTTAATGATAAGGTTTCATTTATTAGTCACATTTTTCATGATGCTTTGATAGAAAGATATATAGATTTTAATCCTTGTATGCCTGTTAAGCCAATTAAGGTGACGGAAGTTGCTGCAAGAGAAACAATACATAGAGCGTTAACGATTGATGAAACAAAGACTTTTTTTGATAATGCCAAGAATAGTTATTACTACAACATTTTTAAAATGGCGATTCAAACAGGAATGAGAATAGGTGAGATTGGAGCATTAAAGAACTCTGATATATATGATGGAGCTATCCACGTTCAGAGGACTATTACTCGTTCTGAGGATGGAAGTTATTATTTAGGAACTGAAACAAAAACATGGCATGGAAAACGTACAATTCCAATGAATGAAACTATAGCAGAAATTATTGAGAATCAACGAAAAATAAACCGCATGTTAGATGGGAATGTTAGCAGTATCAATGATCTAATATTTAAAGCTCCTGAGCGTGGTTTGTTAATGGCAACGCCTGTTGACAGGGAAATAAAGAGGATTTGTAAGAGAACAGGGATTAAGCATTTTACATGTCATGGATTTAGGGATACTTTTGCTACAAGATGCATTGAACAGGGAATTCCTGTTAAAACTATTCAAGAACTGTTAGGGCATGCAGATTTTGGGATAACAATGAATTTATATGGTCACGTTCTTGATGATACTAAAGAACAGGCTATGAACCAATTAAATATTGCACTCTAATACAATGGGGCGGTAACACAAAGTTATCGCTCTTTTATTGTCCTAAAAAGTGATAATCTTATAAAATGATGTCATAAATGATGTCAGGAGCTTGGAAAGCTAGTGTTTATGCTAAGTGATGGATTAAGTCCTGTCATCCGCATTAAAAAAGACTATTCATGATCTTTCATGATTAGTCTTTTCTTTTGCCATTTTTTATTTCTGTTCGTATAAATAATTATCCACAATTTTTTTAAAGGGGGTAATTGATATGAACAACTTTATGACAAATTTTATGGCAGATCTTTATATGAACACAATATTTGTTATCTCCATGATGATTGATGTTCACAAGTATATGAAAGAGGAAAGAAAAGCAAAGAACAACAGGCTTATTCTTTCCGTATAATATAAAAATATGGTTATAAACCTTTATATCTTTTTGCCAAATATGCAGACAGAAGTATCAGTCCAAGGGTTTCTGTGAAATGATAAATTATGGATGTCCATACTATTCCGATTTCATGACCCATAAGATACACTGTCTGCATTTGTAATATGGAAAAAGACAGTAAAAATAATATCAGTATGATAAGGGATGCAATCTTCAGGTACTTGTCGTTAAGAAAAATACCTGTCATAACAATTCCTAAAAGAATCGCCACGAGGATCTCGATATATTTAAATCCATGAGTCATGTTATATAGGAGAATAAATGTGCTGTCTGTTAAGTCACTGGCCTGATCAAAAAGGCTCATCAGTATAGCGATAAATCTCCTGTACATGATTGAAGTAAAATCATAGATCAGTTCCGCACAAATGAAAATTACTGCCCAGAGCTGCAAAAGCCTGCTTACAGAGTTTGCAGATAATGTGGCAAGATTTTTTCCAAGGTACTCCTGCTGTAAAAGACCTATCTCATTCTGATCATCCTTCGGAACAAGATTCATGTAATGCCAAAGCTTTTTCCAGGATAAATAAAAAATTATAAAAATTAAAAGAATCTGCAGCATGGAGCTTATTATCTGACAGGTCCAAAGCATTGAATCAAGCATGCTTGGAGAGTCAGATGAATTGCTGCTTAAAAATATCCTTATGGCACCTTCAATCAGAGCGGCAATTATTTTTATTATGGCAACTGAAAGTATTGCCCTTGAGAGAATGTGCTTTTTTATACTAATGTACATTTTTACAACCTCACTATGATTAATCTTACTTCAACAATGTCAAAATGGTCAAACTGTGATAAAATACATCCTTATGAGAACTAGTGATAAATCAATGAATAAAATAACTGAAGGACCGATAGTTTCCGGGATGCTTTCTTTTTTTGCTGCCCTCCTGCTTGGAGCCTTTTTCCAACAGTTTTATAACACTGTTGACGCTATCATAGTAGGGCGCGTAGTAGGCGCAGACGGTCTTGCGGCAGTTGGCGGATCGGCAGCTATGATCGTGAGTCTTTTTGTTGGCTTTTTCCAAGGACTTTCAACAGGAGCTTCCGTAGTAATTGCCCAGTTCTATGGCGCCTCGAGGGATGATGAGGTCAAAAGAGCTGTACATACTTCAATTGCCATGGCTATCATTGGAGGCATTATAATCACCATTATAGGGCTTTTATCTGCCTCATGGGTCATTTGTATTATGAAGACTCCAGAGGAGATTATAGATGCCTCTACGGCTTATTTAAGGATATATTTCCTTGGTATGGTTGCCAATCTTGTTTACAATATGGGCGCCGGAATACTAAGAGCAGTGGGAGACTCCAAAAGACCTCTTTATGTTCTTATTATCAGCTGCTTTGTAAATATATTTCTTGATCTTTTGTTTGTTATAGGCTTTAAAATGGGCAGCATGAGCGTAACGATGGGCGTTATCGGCGTTGGTATAGCAACAGTCATGTGTCAGGTATTAAGTGCTGCGATAGTTCTTTTCATGCTGATGCGAAGTGTTGGTTCTTACAAACTATATCTTAAAGATGTAAGGATTGACCCTGATATGCTTAGCCGAATTATCAGTATCGGGCTTCCTGCGGGTATTCAGACTACCATGTATACTATCTCAAATATGCTTATACAGACTGCTATAAATGAGGTCGGAAAAAATGCTACAGCAGCATGGGCGGCATATGGAAAGATTGATGTACTTTTCTGGATGACTATAAGCTCTTTAGGAACAGCGGTAACAACTTTTGCAGGGCAGAATTTTGGTGCCGGCAAAATTGACAGAGTCCATAAAAGCACAAGGTATGCTTTTGTCATCGCATTTATAATTACAATTCCTTTAAGTACGCTATTGTATTATTATGGTGATATCTTCCTTGAAATATTCGTAGCTGATAGAGAAGTAATTGAGGTAGGAATTCAAATGATAAAATATCTTGCTCCGTTTTACTTCACCTACATAGGTGTGGAAGTATTTTCCGGAGTGCTGCGAGGGATGGGAACAGCTGTGGTTCCAATGCTCATTACTTTGAGCGGAATATGTGTCCTTCGAGTTGCCTGGATACTTATCGCATTCCCTCTAAATAAAACAATCGAAACGATAGAATTTAGTTATCCACTAACCTGGATAACAACCACAATCTTATTCACAATTTATTATATTTATTACACCAAAAAACACAGACTTTAAAAAACTAAGAAGACCACCGGATTAACCGGTGGTCTTAATTTTTGAAAAGTTTTATGTAGTTAGTTGCCGGCAGCTACGTTTTCCGGTACTGTGTCGACTACAGTTTCCGGTGCAGTTTCTGCAGCGGCTTCTGGGTTTGCTGCTGCGGCAGCGGCCTGTGCTGCAGCCTGTTCTGCAGCAATTATCTCGTCTATGCCTTCCTGAGCCATAAACTCGGCTGTATGGTGACATGTGTTGAGAACAGTAGTAGTATTACCATTTTCGTCTGTAATGGTCGTATATGCAGAATTGGTAGGTGTATAATCCACAAATCCTGACTGAAGAGCTGCAGGTACTTCAGGAGTAAGCTCAAATACTCCGGCAGTCTTAAATGGACAGCTTTCAGTGGATGGACAACCATCTATTGCACACATTGTTCCTGCATAGTGTACATCACAGCTTTCTGTAGGTACTGTGCCTTCTTCAAAATACTCAGTATAAAGAGTTCCGTCACATAGGCCTGCAATCGGCTGTTTGCCTGATCTTGAGCAAACCGTTGCTGAAACAATTCCATCAGGTATGCTGAAGGAGGAGTATGGAAGATCAGCGTGGATCTTTTCCATTACCTTTCTCCACATGGTCTTGGAGAGGTTCTTTTCAGCTGAATTGGTCATCTTTTCGTTGTTGTCATAACCGGTCCAGGTTGTTGCAGTGTAGTAGTTAGTAAATCCAGCAAACCATACATCTACATAGTCTGAAGTTGTACCGGTCTTACCTGCTATTGCTGTTGTACCAAAGTTAACTGAACCACCGGTACCACTTGTAACAACGTCCTGCATTGCGCTTGTGAGAAGGAATGCTGTTGTTTCTTTTAAAATTCTCTTTGAGTTAGCCTGTGTATTATCGAGGATAACATTTCCATCGTGATCAACAACCTTAGTGTATAACTTAGGCTCAATATAGACACCGCCATTTGCGATAGCAGCGTATGCTGCATTAAGTTCAAAGTTCTTAACACCCTTTGTAAGACCACCAAGAGCAGTTGACTGCTGAATATCTGAATATGTTTTGCCGTTGATCACTTCTTTTTCAACGATAGTTGTGAATCCAAAGTTCTTAAGATAATCAAATGCAAGCTGAGGAGTGATAAGTGTAATTGCTTCAACTGCGATAACGTTCATTGAATCTCTGATCGCAGCTCTTACGTTGTTGAGTCCTCTGTATTCAGAACCCCACCAGTTTCTTACAAGAGTTCCATTTGAGTAAGCAAACGGAGCATCATTAAATACTGTGGCAAGTGTGAGACCTGCACTGTCGATACCAGGAGCATAAGTTGATATAACCTTAAATGTTGAACCGGGCTGTCTGTAGGAATCAGTAGCTCTGTTAAGGGTTCTGCTGGCTGTCTTGGTACCACGGCCTCCAACCATTGCAACTATATAACCTGTGCTCTGTTCCTCAATAGTAAGTGATACCTGAGGCTGAGGTGTGAGATTAATCTTTTCACCAAGAACTGTATCGCCATCTGACATGACAGCTGCCTTGTATTCTTCTATAGCAGCGTCTGCTTCTTCTGAGGAATTAAAGAGCATATTGAAACTGCTCTTTTGCTCCTTGAAGTAGCTTGTAAACATCTCACTGCTGTAGTTTGTAACTGTGCCATCAGCAGACTTGACAGAGAGCTCATAAGCAAGAAGATACTTAGTTCCTTCAGGGTAGTTACTTTCGTCTGTGTAAACTTCATCACAGATTGCCTGGATCTTTGGATCCTGTGTTGAATAGATCTTAAGACCGCCGCTGTAAAGAAGTGTATAAGCCTGAGTCTCATTGTATCCGGCCTCAATAAGGTCTTCTAAGACTTCATTTGTAAGTGCATCTACAAAGTAGGAGTTAACAGTAGAATCGCCGCCAGTCTCCTGATTTACATTCTGGATCCTTGCATATACATCATCTGTCATGGCTGAATCATATTCAACCTGTGAAATATAACCCTGCTCAAGCATTTTTCTGAGAACCTTGTTACGGCGCTCTGAGTTGTTTTCAGGGTGAGTAATGGGGTTAAATCTGCTGGGGTTCTGTGTGATTCCTGCAATAACTGCACACTCTGAAAGAGTAAGCTCACTGACAGATTTATTAAAGTAGCGAAGTGATGCAGCCTGAACACCAAGAGTGTTAGAACCGAGGTTGATAGTGTTCATGTAGTTGATCAAAATATCATCCTTGCTCATTTTCTTTTCAAGCTGTATTGCAAGATACTGTTCCTGAATCTTACGCTTGACACTCTGAAGCTTTGTTTCATTTGTCCAACCTGAGAAAACGTTGTTCTTAAGAAGCTGCTGCGTTATGGTACTGGCACCTTCAGAGAAATTACCGGTTGTGATACCTCTTACTGCAGCACGGATGATACCCTGGATATCAATACCATTGTGGTCATAAAATCTTTCGTCCTCAATGGCTACAAAAGCGTGTGCCAAATTCTCAGGAACCATATCCATAGTTACAGGAATACGGTTAGAATCTGTAGAGACAAGCTTGGCAGTCTGGTTTCCTTCTGTGTCATATACAAAAGTTGAGAAACCGGATGGAGTGACATCAATGTTGGTGATATCAGGCGCTGTTGCAATAATGCCGTTGAAAACACCTATTCCGGCGCTTGCTCCAATAATAAAGAAGCCTATTATAAGAGAAAGCAAAATATAGAATCCGAAGAGACTAAATTTCTTTCCCCATTTATCGGTACCGGAGTTAAGCTCTTTTGCTTGATTTACGATACCTCTTTTTCCGTAATTCATACATTAACCTTCCTATACTTAGTCCATTTTAACCAATAAAGTATAACATGAATCCAAGGGATAATAAAGAAATGGGGTGAAAATTAAGAATTGTAACAATTATGCCACATTTCTGATATAATTTAGCACATGAGTGAAAGAGATTCTTATAAAGTAGTAATTTCAAATGGATGCGGAGAGATTGTCGAGAAAAAATCCCGCTTTATCGCAAATGTTTTTCCTGTGGAAAACCAGCAGCAGGCGGAAGAAAAAATAGCAGAGATATCCAAAAAGTATTGGGATGCCAGACATAACTGCTATGCTTTTGTTATTGGGAAAAATAGCGAGAATACAAGATGTAGTGATAATGGTGAGCCTTCAGGAACAGCGGGAAAGCCGATCCTTGAGGTGATAAAAGGGGCAGGCCTTACCAATACCCTTGTTATAGTAACCAGATATTTTGGCGGAGTTTTACTTGGAACAGGCGGTCTTGTAAGGGCTTATACCCAGGCTGCGCAGGCAGGAATCGCAGATGCCCGGATCGGTGAAATGGTATATTCACAGAAACTCACCTTGGAAGTTGCCTATAACATGGTAAATAATGTTCAGTATTACCTTGGGCAGAACAATATCGCCATTGCTGACTCCCGCTATGAAGCTAACGTTCAGTTCGATATCTGCGTAAAAGAAGCAGATGTAAAACGCATAACTGACGGCCTTACCCAAAAATGTGAAGGCCAGATAAGCATTATAGAAGGGGATAAGGACTATTTTCGGCAGTAAATCATAAATCAAGAAGTGCCCATAACTATGGATAGAGCGATTTAGTATGAGCAATAGAGACAGTTAAGATAAAATAAAAGCCTTGTTTTCTGTTCTGAATAATCATGAAAGAAAACAAGGCGTATTATTTTATATTTACTGTGTCTTTGCGAATACTCCGAGATCTATCCATAGTTATGGACACTTCTGGATTTTATTCAATTCGCAGAAAGTATTATTTCTTGAATCCGGCTCTCTTACGAAGAGTAGGATCAAGGATTCTCTTTCTGATACGAAGGCTTGTAGGTGTTACCTCCAAAAGCTCATCGTTATCAATGAATTCGATGCACTGCTCAAGAGACATGATCCTAGGTGGAACAAGACGAAGAGCTTCATCAGAAGATGATGTTCTTGTATTTGTAAGGTGCTTTGTCTTGCAGACGTTAACCTCAACGTCTTCGGATTTACCACTTGTTCCGATAACCATTCCTGAGTAAACCTTATCACCTGTCTTGATGAAGAGCTGTCCACGATCCTGAGCATTGAAAAGACCGTATGCTGTAGCTTCACCTGTCTCGAAAGCGATGACTGAACCTGTCTTACGGTAGTTCATATCGCCCTTGTAAGGAGCATATCCATCGAAGATTGTGTTGATGATACCATTACCCTTTGTATCAGTCATGAACTCACCTCTGTATCCGATAAGTCCACGTGAAGGAATGTTGAACTCAAGACGAGTGTAACCACCGTTTCCGGCACCCATGTTTACAAGCTCACCTTTTCTCTCACCGAGCTTCTGGATAACGCTTCCTGAGAATTCATCAGGAACATCGATGTAACATTTCTCCATAGGCTCAAGTTTGTGACCCTGTTCATCTGTGTGGTAGATAACCTCTGCCTTACTTACAGCGAACTCAAAGCCTTCACGACGCATTGTCTCAATAAGAACTGAAAGGTGAAGCTCACCACGTCCTGAAACCTTGAATGTCTCTGTTGTATCTGTATCTTCTACACGAAGAGAAACGTCAGTGTTAAGCTCTTTATAAAGTCTGTCACGAAGGTGACGGCTGGTTACATATTTACCTTCCTGACCAGCAAGTGGAGAGTCATTAACAATGAAGTTCATTGAAATAGTAGGCTCTGAAATCTTCTGGAATGGAATAGCAACCTGATTATCAACTGAGCAAAGTGTATCACCGATCTTAAGATCTTCGATACCTGAAATGGCAACGATTGAACCAATCTTTGCTTCCTGAACTTCAACTCTTCCAAGTCCATCATACTCATAGAGCTTGCTGATCTTGGTCTTGATACGTCTGTCTGGCTCGTGGTGGTTAACAACTACAACTTCCTGGTTAACCTTAACGACACCGTTATCAACCTTACCTACACCGATACGTCCAACGTACTCGTTGTAATCGATTGTGCTGATAAGCACCTGTGTGCTGGCGTCAGGATCACCAACAGGAGCTGGAATATAATTAACGATTGTATCAAGAAGTGGCTTCATATCTGTGCCAGGTTCATCAAGTGAAAGTGATGATGTTCCAGCCTTAGCTGATGCAAATACGAATGGGCAGTCAAGCTGATTATCATCGGCACCAAGATCCATAAGGAGCTCAAGTACTTCATCGATAACATCGTTTGGTCTTGCTTCAGGACGGTCAATCTTGTTGATACATACAATAACAGGAAGACCAAGATCCATTGCCTTACCAAGAACGAACTTGGTCTGTGGCATAGGACCTTCAAAAGCGTCAACGACAAGGATTACGCCGTTAACCATCTTAAGAACTCGCTCAACCTCACCACCAAAGTCTGCGTGACCTGGAGTATCAATGATGTTGATCTTGATATCTTTATATGTGATAGCTGTGTTTTTAGACATGATGGTAATACCACGCTCTTTTTCGATATCCCCGGAGTCCATAACACGTTCTACAACTTCCTGACCGGCACGGAATACACCACTCTGTCTTAAAAGTCCGTCAACCAGAGTTGTTTTACCATGGTCAACGTGAGCGATAATAGCAACGTTTCTTACATCATTTCTAGTCTGCTTCATAAATAAACCTTTCTTATAATTAATACAATTAACAATTATTTCTCAAAACTTTAGTAGTATAGCACGCGTTTTTTTCTAGTTCAACCCCATTTTCATTTCCTTAATAAAGTAATAATAAAATGTTTATAGTGGCTACTTTATTGGAAAACGTGCGACGCTCTTGACACGCTTTTTTTCGTGTTGTAGTATTTAAAACAACTAAAGACGGTTTAGATAGAGGTTGCGTATTTAATGAGTATTTCTGTGGATGTGTCAGGCACAGATGAATCAGAAAAAAAGGTAAATACGCCGAAAGGTTCAATTACCTGAAGATTGGATACTTGGGCATGCAGTAAACAGCTGTATGACTGTCATCGAAAGATGGGGCGCTATCAACAATACAAATGCTTTAACCAGGATTGTTATAGGCTCATCAGATTTTCTGTTGAGCCTTTTTCTTTGAAAAAACAGCATTAGCGCACCAAAAGCCAAAAGGAGGGCAAAATGGCTATTTTTAAGGGAGCAGGAGTTGCAATTGCAACACCATTTAAGGAAAACGGAGAGGTTAATTACGAAGAATTCGAGCGTCTTATCGAGTTCCAGATCGAGAACGGAACAGATGCCATCATCGTATGCGGAACCACCGGAGAGGCAGCGACCATGAGTGAAGAAGAGCACATGGACGTTGTAAAGTTTTGTATAGACAAGGTAGCAAAAAGAATTCCTGTTATCGCAGGAACAGGTTCTAATTGCACAGAGACAGCTGTCAAGCTTTCAAAGCTTGCCGAGGAGTATGGCGCTGACGGATTACTGCTTGTTACTCCTTATTACAACAAGGCTACACAGGGCGGTCTCATCGCACATTTCTCAGCAGTAGCAAAAGAGGTAAATATACCGATCATTCTCTACAATGTACCAAGCAGAACAGGCTGCAATATCCTTCCTGAGACAGCTGTTAAGCTTGCGCGTGAATACAAAAATATTGTTGGTATCAAGGATGCTACAGGTAATATTTCACAGACAACCAAGATGATGCAGCTTGCAGAAGGATGCATCGATCTTTACTCAGGTGATGATGATCAGATTGTACCTATCATGTCAATTGGTGGTCTTGGTGTCATCTCAGTTCTTTCAAATATCGCTCCACGACAGACACATGAGATTTGTCAGAAGTGTCTTGAGGGGGATTATGCAGCTGCAAGAGAGCTTCAGTTCAAAGCTTTTCCTCTCGTGAAAGCTCTTTTCTCTGAGGTTAATCCTATCCCTGTTAAGAGTGCCCTTAAAATGGTAGGCTTTGCGGCAGGCCCTCTTCGCCTTCCTCTTACAGAGATGGAACCTGAGAATCAGGAAAAGCTCCGCGCAGAGATGAAGAAGTTCGGACTTATCTGATCGCGTTTATCAACAAAAATGTGCTAAAAAAATAAGATATCCACAATTTATCGGTGTATAAATCAGTTTAAACATACGATTTCAGAGGAGTAAATATGACAAAAATGATAATGCACGGCTGCAATGGCCGCATGGGACATGTGATTATCGACCTTGTTAAGGAAGATAAGGATATAGAAGTTGTCGCAGGAGTAGATGCATATGGAGAGAGCTCCTACGATTTTCCTGTTTTTAAAAGCCTTGAGGAGTGCAATATGGCAGCAGATGTCATTGTTGATTTTTCAAATGCTTCTGCGGCAGAAGGTCTTTTAGCTTACTGTGAAAAGACATCAACTCCTGTTGTTCTTTGCTCAACAGGCCTTTCAGAAGATCAGCTTCTTAAGGTAAAAGAGACATCTAAGAAAGTTGCAGTTTTAAAGTCTGCCAATATGTCTGTTGGTGTTAACGCTCTTATGAAGGTTTTAAAAGAGGTTTCTCCACTTTTTGCGGCAGCAGGATTTGACATTGAGATAGTAGAAAAGCACCACAATCAGAAACTTGATGCACCAAGTGGAACAGCAATTGCCCTTGCTGACAGCATCAACGATTCTCTTGGCAATGAATACGAGTATGTATATGACAGAAGCACAAGAAGAGAAAAGAGACCTGAAAAAGAGATAGGAATTTCAGCGGTTCGTGGTGGTACGATCGTGGGAGATCACGATGTTATCTTTGCGGGACACGACGAAGTTGTAACTCTTTCTCACAGGGCTTATTCCAGAGCTATATTTGGAAAAGGAGCTATAGAGGCAGCCAAGTACCTTGCTGGAAAGCCTGCCGGAATGTATGACATGAGTGACGTACTTGCCTGATGATATGGCTGAAGTTATACTACACACTCTTTTGGGATGTATGTGCAGCAGAACTTCAGCCATTATTTATGAAAGGAATGATCATGAAGCTTAGACCATGTATTGATATTCATAACGGAAAAGTTAAACAGATTGTGGGTAGCAGTCTTAGAGATGCCGGAGATGTGGCCAGTGAGAACTATGTGTCCACAAGGGAAGCGGCATTTTATTCCAATATGTATAGAGAACTGGGACTTACGGGCGGCCATGTGATCCTTCTTAATTCTGTTGACAGTCCTTACTATGAAATGACCAAAAAACAGGCTTTTGGAGCTCTTTTGGCTAATCCTGGACTTTTGCAGGTTGGCGGCGGGATAACTGCTGACAATGCACAGGAATTTATTGATGCAGGTGCTTCTCATGTTATAGTAACCTCTTATGTGTTTAAAAATGGGAAAGTTAGCTTTACGAACCTGAAGAAGCTGGTTAAGGCTGTAGGGAAAGAGAGGATAGTTCTTGATCTTTCCTGTAAAGCAGGCGATGAATGCAAGGATGAGCCTGAATCTTACTATATTGTCACTGACAGATGGCAGAAAATGACTGATGTGAAGCTTTGCAGCGAAACACTTGATGAGCTTTCAGAGTACTGCGATGAGTTTCTGGTCCATGCAGCAGACGTTGAGGGTAAACAAAACGGAATAGAAGAGAATGTAGTTAAGCTCCTGGCTGATTGGTGGAAAAGACCTATCACATATGCCGGCGGTGTTGGCAGTATATCTGATATTAAAACTTTGAAAAAGCTTGGAAAAGAAAAGATAGATGTTACTGTTGGATCTGCGCTTGATATATTTGGTGGGAAGCTGAAGATGGAAGATGTGATCACAGCATGTGAGTGATTCAAGGCTAAAAAAGGCCATCTGACTAGTGTCAGATGGCTTTTTCTATTAATCATTGTTACAATCTTGCAAATTCAATATATATATATTAGAATAAGGCACTTTGTAGTCTGATTAATTGCTCTAATTCAGAATTAAAGCTTGTTTACGTTTACGGCCTGAGGTCCCTTTTCGCCCTGGATTACATCATACTCTACAGAAGCGCCCTCTTCGAGAGACTTGAAACCTTCCATGTTGAGTCCTGAATAATGTACGAATACATCATTTCCAGCCTCGTCTGAGATGAAGCCGTAACCCTTCTGGTTGTTGAACCACTTAACAGTACCTTTGTTCATTGTAATACCTCCACTAAAAATAAAAAAATATTCGTTCTGTTGTCTAGTCTATGACAACATATTTACAATAGCACAGTAAAAAACAAAAGTAAAGCGCATATTTTGTATTTTGCGTATAATCATTACAATTTTTAGTGCTTTTCCGATATTAAAATTACCTCTTTACTTTACAAATTTAGAGTGATAAAATGTTTAAGCACGAAAGTATTTTATACGAAATATTGATAAGTTGTGGCGACAGAAAAAATATTGAATTGGAGGACATGGCATATGAACAAAAAAATAAGAACAGATGCAGTAGATCACCTGTTTGATGCAATTCTTTGCCTTCAGAATAAAGAGGAGTGTTATAGCTTCTTTGAGGATCTGTGTACTGTTAATGAGCTTCTTTCTCTTTCACAGAGATTTGAAGTTGCTTCTATGCTGAGAGAACATAAGACTTATCTGGAGATAGCGGAGAAGACCGGTGCGTCTACCGCAACCATAAGCAGAGTTAACCGCTCACTTAACTATGGTGATGATGGTTACGAGTTAGTTTTCGAGAGAATGAAATAAAACAAAAAAATTCGCTTGCCTTGGATGATATCCATAGGCAAGCGTTTTTTTATTCTATTTTCAGTTGGCTTCTGTCTTATTTTCTTCAGCCGTTTCTTCTTTTGATTCCTTATCGGCAACAGCTCTTTCTTTTGCTATAGAAGCAGAAGACTTATCCAGACCGGTCATCTCACATTTGCCCTGGAAAACAGCGTTTTCATCAATGATTATTCCCTTGCAGGAAATGTCGCCGTAAACTTTACCGGTATCACTTATTTCAATTTTGCCCTGTGGAGCAGTGATATTACCTGTAACCTCACCGGCAACATATACGTTAAGTGCTGATACAGTACCGGTAATCTTGCCTTCCTGTCCAACGATAAGTGCACCAGAGATGGTTACGTTTCCTTTAATGATACCGTCAATTCTGGTTGAATCTTTAGTTGTCAGTGGGCCTTCAATTACAGCGCCGGGGCCAATGATTGTTCCAACCTGTTCCAGTAATGCGTTGTCTTCGGCTGAGTCTTTTTTGTTTCCGAACATGATTATCCTCCGATTTAACCATTAATCTCTATTAGTTCTTCAGGATCGATAAATTTATCATCCTGCTGAATCTGATATCCAAGGGTGGTATTATCGCTTACCACAAAGATTATGTCACCTCTGTCTATGGCATCACCTTCTGAAACAAGCGGATCACCTGAGTTTCTATAGAAAGTGATATATCCATTGCCATGGTCAATGGTGACCATATTGCCAAACTTGGCATCAGTAGTTACTGATAAAACTGTGCCTGTACCTGTTGCAATTACATTGCTGCCCGCTGCAGCTTCAAATAAAACAATAGGATTGCCGGTAGCGGTATCTTTATTTTCATCTGTAAGCTTGGTAACAGTAGTAGAGTTCGTATCGTCAACAGCTGCAATAGGTGCTGAAGCTCCTGCTGTAAGTGGAAAACCTGTTGGAACAGCGAGAGTCTCAGCTTCTTCAGCTGACTGCTGCTCGTTTTCCAATCTCAGATTAAGAGCTGCTCTAAGCTGTTGTTCCTCAGTTACAAGAGTCTCATTCGATGCTTCCAAAGTACTGTTTTCTACTTTGAGATCTTCAATCTGTTTTTTCTGCTCAGCCTGTATGGACCTGAGAGTATTTATGGTCATTGCTGAGTAGATAATGTAGCAGACCAGTGCAAGAACTATTGCAAAAGAACAGTAGGCAAGCACCTGAGTCTTAAAATGATTGAGATGGAGACGTTTGGTACTTCCATCAGAATCTCCTGAAATGATCATAAAAGTATAATGTCTCTTATGCCTGTGCTTTCTGGGCTTTTTATCTGCGCTCATATTCACCTCCGACTGACTAAATATTTTATCATATATGCCGGTAAAATGGCAAATTCTGCCCAGTGCCTTCGCTTAACACGGTACTCTGTCTCACAAAAATACTCCCTGCACCTTAGAGCTCTAAGGCGTAGGGAGTATTAGATTTATTTTGTACCTGTTAATGCGGTGCCATTTACATAAAGAGTGTAGCCATTACTGATGATGCTTGAAGCGTCGCCGTCGAAGGAAGTGATGTAGGTATCGGCAGTAAGTGTCCAGGTGCTGCTTGAGTCGATGCTTACTGATACAGTGCCGACTTTTGTTGATACTGTTTCGCCGTCTGCGTTTGTTATGTTGCCGTCGATAGCTCCTTCAAAGGTTGATCCGTTTGTGAGGTTTAGCGTGAACTCGGAATCATCGCCAACGAGAATTGTTCCGGAGAGAATCTGGTCATCTGCATTAAGTGTAGCTATATTATTGTCGCCGGTCCATCCGTCTGCACATACAGAAAGAAGGATGTTATCTGAATCTTTGTTGTTGATGCTTACGCTTGAAAGATTGATAACTGCGTTTGTATTTGTAACGTGAAATACGTGACCGTTTTTACTTGTAAGTGAACCACCGTTCATTGTAAATGTAGATGTTCCGCTATCTGCATCACCTGACATTGACTGGTAGATCATGATTGTGTCGTAGAATGTAGCATTACCATTAGTGTCAGTGTTATTTGCAGTCATGTCACAATCGTTAAGTGTAATGGAGTTTATACCCTCTATGCATACACCCTCTGAAAGATTTGAAGTGAGTGTTGCGTTTGAAACGGTGATATCTGCAGTTGAGTAGATTGCAGGTGATCCAAGTCCGTTTGTTGTATAAGTTCCGCCATCTACAGTAACTGTTCCGCCACCTCTGTCAGTTCTGATAGCAGCAGAAGACTGGCCTGAGGTTTCAACAGTGAGGTTGGAAGCTTTTGTTATACCGCCACCTGTTGTCATGATGCCGCCTGAACCGTCACCAGTTGTTGTAATGGATGTATCTGAAATGATAACTGTTGTGCCATCTCCTGAAGCACCGTTCTGTCCGCCGTTACCGCCGTAAGAGAATACGCCGTTTGCGCCGTCTGCGTCAGAAGTGATAGTTCCACCTGTAATAGTAGTTGTTGATCCGTCTTTTACAAGTACAGCAGCGTTAAGTCCATAGAAGTTACAGTTGTCGCCACCGTCTGAATCTCCTGCCTTTTCTACAGTTGGATTAGTTATTGTTACGTCTTCAGAAGTTGCGATCAAAAGAGCACTCTGATCAACTGTACTTGTTGAATATGTCTTTGAATCCTGAGAGTCGGCTGATGTGATTTCAACTGCACCTGAATAATCGATATCAGCGCTGCTGCTTCCGCCACCAAAGCCGCCACCGCCTTCTCCTCCGGGACCGCCGCCAGGTGCTCCATCTGGAGCTTCGCCCTGAGGTTTTTCTCCATCAGGTGTTTCGCCTTCAGGCTTTTCACCTTCCTTATTATCTACAGGAGCTTCACCCTGTGCCATGTCTTTTTCATCAGGGGCTTCCGGCGCTATGATACTGCTTTCAGCCTGTGCATCCTGAGTTGAAGTTGTACTTTCCTGACCACAAGCTGCCAGAGATGCGCACATCACTGTTATTGCAGCAGTAGAGATCAGTTTTTTTACATAGTTCTTTTTCATTTAAGTTATCTCCTAATAAACTTGTTTTTTTAGTTTATATGTGAATTATGAAACTTAAACCTAAAATTAACTTAAAATGAAAAAAGAAAAATCAAACAATTATTATATTCTCATGTTTCCCATCGACTCTTACAGTGGTTGTGGAGTAGAGGGGTTTGTCCTGATCAATTTTGTGGACAACTCCGCCAATGACAAAAATTACACCTGCATGTATGTGATTGGAGATAGAAGCAGTAGCTTTATTACTCTTACTGATTGTTTCTTCAATGGCCTTTATTTCATTAATACGTTCATTTATCATTTTTTTCTTTACATCAACAGCAGCATTTATCCTGATCTTCCATTGGAGCATTTCCCTGCTCTTGACTCCGAGTTCATTTAGACGTATCTTTTCAGTTTCCAAAGTTTGTAATTCTTCATTATCTCTTTCAAGCTCTTTTTGTCTCTGCAGATAGTCAGAATAAATGTTATCGACAACGCCAAGACTTATGATCGTCTTAGCGCCTCCTTTACTTCCGAGATTCGCTGTTTCAATGCCTAAAAAGCTCTGGGTGGTTCCGCCGTATATGGAGCCATCTTTTCCAAAGGTTTTTACCACACCTTTTGCCAGGATAGTGCAGTTTACAAAAGAATTGGCATAGACATTCATGGCATTTATTTTTACGCCCTCAAGGAACTTGGCAGATACATTGCCTTTTGCGTCAATTCCGCCGCGGAGAGGACATGTGGCGCCGCCTTTTATGGATACATTGCCACCGCTAACCAATAGAGAGCTTTCCATGTGGCCACTGATAACGATATCACCTGAAGCCCTTATCTCTGAACCTGAGTTTACGTCACCTGTAATGAAGACAGTTCCGTCATATCTGATTACCTTGTCGGTGATCTTAACCTCACTCATTACAAGGATTCTTTCTATAAATATATGGCCATCATGCATGGAGAGGGCGCCGGTATATCTGGAAACGTAAGTGATCTTGTCGTTTAGTACCATGAAGCCTGTTCCTTTTAGCATAGGGATCTCACGGCCTTTTTTTGCGACTATTTTTTTGCCGAATACATCGCAGCCGTCAGTACCTAAGGTGGAGCGGTGGTACTTGGCAATTACATCGCCGACATTTATCTTTATCAGCGAGTCAAGATTTGAAAAATCTGCAGTTCCATCTTCGTTTTCAGATAGCACACATTCTTTTGGAAGGTCAAAAAAGTACTCGTAGAATCCGTCGTTTCCGTTGACAGCATCTGTTCCTGACGCGATCAGGTATTCCTTGTCAGATTTGCCGTCCTTGACGAGTTTTTTAATTTCTTTTCTGTCTATCCCATAGTTGATGCCGCATTTTGTAAGAAAACTCATGACGATATCTTCTGAATATTCTTTTATCTGTGGAATGTCTACGGGCTTGAACCAGCACAGCATTCGCTCATGGGTAAAAGAAATATAGTCATTCTTGTGCTCAAGCATATAAAGAAGGATTTCTTCTTTGCTGCTCTTTTTCGCGGTTTCATCCGCTTCGGGAGCAGATTTGTCGATAAAAGTGCCAAGTATCAGCTGCTGACGGACACGGCGCATGTCTTTTGCTGTGTACATCATTGATGAATACTTGGATATATCAATGCCTTCCTCAAGGCCGAGCCTTAGCTCGTGCATCTGGTCTGCCCAGTAAAGTGGCTGGCATAAAGGCGTAATATCAATACCGTGTTCAAGACCAAGGCGCATTTCGCGCATTTGCTGCCAGTTATATGCAACGTCGGCATACTGATCAACGATGACGCCATTTTCTATTCCAAGGCGGATCTCATGAATGGCATCGCTTCTGATATCCGGTGAAATATAATCATCAATTGGAAGGTTTTCCACAAGTGCAGAACGGATCTCCTCAAGCTGGTCTGCGTCATATTTCTGGGCAATATAATCCGAAAGATCAACGCCATCGAGGAAAGCCTTATGGAGCTGGTCCAGGATTCCATATGAATAATTCTTGATCTGTTCTTCAGTTAGGAAAAAACCATCTTCAGCGCTTTCACGGACAACACGCATTTTGAGGTAAGGAATATCAACGTGTGCGTAATCTGCAACGTCGATCTGCGCCTCAAGGCCTTTTCTTATTTCTCTCATCTGAAGAAAATCAAATTCAGGATCGAGATAGAAGATCACCGGAAAATCTTTAGAGAATACAAGACCTTTTCTTATTTGCTTCATCTGTTCAGCAAGAAATTCTTTTTTTGCATAAAGAGATACATCGACATTTTCATAAATGCCGCGCCTTATCTGGTATATCTGACTACTGCTAAAGTTCTGCTCACGATAGGAGGTCATGTCTATTCCCTGAATAGCTTCAAGACGCATTTCCTCCATTTCGAGCCAGGATAATTTGGGGTTCAGATATTTTTTTACATCAATATCAGCTTCCAGACCTTTTCTGATCTCTGCAAGCTGAAGGGCGTTGAAATTGTATTTGCGAAGGACCTCCGATTTCAGTCCTAAAGATTCACACTTAGTAAGCTCTTTTTCAAAAGAGTCATCATCAAAAGAAGTTAAGCCATTATAGATCTTAAATCCGCTTACGGAAGAATCGTCATGTGTAACCATTTTACCCCTCCTGATTACTATTCGGCGAAGTAATTTTATCAAAAATCAGTAGATAAAGTCGATATGCAAAAAGTCGCATAAATCTGCTTGAATGCAGAATTTATGCGACTTTTAGGTACTTCTTAAAAGAGGTATAAAAAAGTATAATTTTTTTATGAAAAATAAGCTTTGTGGTCGATAGATTTTATGAAATAAGATTACATGATAACTTCAACTTTGTATTCTTTAACGCCTGCTTCGTAAGGTATTACAGTTCCTTCGATCACTTTGCCATTTACAGTGAGCTTCTTAACTCCGCTCTGTGAACCATTTGTCTTAACATCGATTGTATAAACGGCATCTCTGTACTTTCTTGTGAGTGTAAAGTCACCAAAGTCCTCAGGTACACAAGGGTTTATTGAAAGACCATTGTGAGTAGGATATACACCAAGGATGTACTGTGAGATATTAACAAATGTCCAGGCAGCAGTACCTGTAAGCCAGCTGTTCTTGCCCTGTCCGAAGAACTTAGCATCTTTTCCTGCAACCATCTGAGAGTATACATAAGGCTCAGTGCAGTGAACATCGCTGATGTCTTCAATATAAGCAGGACATGTCTTTTTGTAAATCTCAAAAGCTCTGTTTCCGTGGCCAAGAACTGTCTCAGCAATAGAAACCCAAGGATTGTTGTGACAGAAGATACCTGCGTTTTCCTTGTATCCCGGTGGATATGAGCTTACTTCACCAAGTTCAAGGTGATATTTTGTGTAAGCAGGCTGAAGGATCATTACGCCGTATTTGGTATCAAGTCTTTCTTCAACGCTCTTAAGAGCCTTAGCTGCAAGGCCTTCCTTAACACCGATTCCTGCGAGAACGCAGAAGCCCTGAGGCTCGATATAGATCTGACCTTCTTCACATTCCTTAGAACCAACTTTGTTGCTGTAAGCATCATATGCTCTAACAAACCATTCGCCGTCCCAACCTGCATCGAGTACAGCGTCATAAACTTTTTTAACTTCGTCTCTTGCTCTCTTTGCTTCAGCATCATCGCCTAAGAGTTCAGCAAGCTGAGCGTACTCCTCACCGTACTTAACGAACATTCCGGCAATGAAAACAGATTCTGCAACAGGTCCTTCAGAAGGTCCAAATGTCTGGAAAGATTCACCGGGGTGCTCTGAGAAGCAGTTGAGGTTCAGGCAGTCGTTCCAGTCAGCTCTTCCTATAAGAGGAAGGCCGTGAGGTCCTTTGTGAGTGATAGTGAAGTTAAGTGAGCACTTTAAGTGTTCCATAAGTGTCTTTGCAACACTCATATCGTTATCAAAAGGTACGATCTCTTTTAATATAGAAAGATCACCTGTCTCTCTTACATATGCGCTTGTTCCTGCAATGAGCCAGAGTGGATCATCATTGAAGCCAGATCCGATATCGGAGTTACCCTTTTTGGTAAGTGGCTGATACTGATGATATGCGCTACCATCCTGGAATTGAGTAGAAGCAATATCAATTATACGCTGTCTTGCTCTGTCCGGAATGAGGTGAACAAAGCCCAGAAGATCCTGACATGAATCCCTAAAGCCCATTCCACGGCCAATTCCTGACTCATAATAGGAAGCAGAACGTGACATGTTGAATGTAACCATGCACTGATACTGGTTCCAAATGTTGACCATTCTGTCAACTTTCTCATTCTTAGAAGAAATATGGTAGATTCCAAGGAGGTTATCCCAGTAATCACATAGCTCTTTAAGAGCCTTGTCTACGGCTTCCTCTGTCTTGTAGCTGTCAAGCATCTTGAATGCAGGTTTTTTATTAACAACAGAAGGAGCTTCCCATTTATCATCTTCAGGATTCTCGATATAACCGAGTGTAAAGATGAAAGTCTTGGACTCGCCAGGAGCAAGCTCAAGGTTGATCTGCTGAGATGCAATAGGAGACCATCCGCTTGCAACTGAGTTTGTTGCCTTTCCTTCTGCAACTACATCAGGGCTGTCAGGGCCGTTGTATGCACCAAGGAAAGCATCTCTGCTTGTATCAAACCCATCAACCTTGGCATTTACACCGTAGATAGCATAGTGGTTACGACGCTCTCTGTACTCTGTCTTGTGGAAGATAACAGATCCGCCGTCAACAACTTCAACTTCACCTGTGCTAAGGTTTCTCTGGAAGTTCTTCATATCATCGTCAGCATTCCAAAGGCACCATTCTACATAAGAAAAGAGTGACAATTTAGCTGCTGTGCTCTTGTTATTTGTGATAGTGACCTTTGAAATCTCACAGTTGTCATTCATAGGAACGAATGTTAAAAGTTTTGCTTCAACATCATTTTTGGATGATGTGAACTTGCTATATCCAAGGCCGTGACGACATTCGTAGCTGTCAAGCTTTGTCTTGACAGGCTGCCAACCCGGATTCCATACAACAGTGTTAGCGGCATCTGTTACATCTTTAATATAGAAGTATTTACCATTGTTGTCATAAGGCACGTTGTTATAGCGATATCTTGTGAGTCTTAAAAGCTTGGCATCCTTATAGAATGTATAACCGCCACAAGTGTTTGATATCAGTGAAAAGAACTCTTTATTCCCGAGGTAGTTGATCCAGGGAAGGGGAGTCTTTGGGGTAGTGATGACGTATTCACGAGCTGCGTCGTCAAAGTAACCGTATTTCATATCGACCTCCTAATACTTAAACGTTTAAGATAATTTCCTAGTGACATTATATATGTCAAGTTGATGGAATGCAATAGAAAAAATCGAAAAAAGATTCACCTGAATGCCGCACAAAACCTAAGGGTAATGAAAATGAACAAATCGTTTCCGTGGAATAGGCGCAGAATCTGCATCATATCGAAAACGTTTAAATCAAAAATGAACAAACTATGTACAAGTTCAGAATAATGTATGAAAAAGCGATAACGAATTTGTAAAAAACAAACAAAATTATATAATGTGCACAAAAAAATAATAATGATACTTGATTTGAAAGTCAAAATGATGTATATTGAAATCACGAAAACGATTAAGTGTATGTGAAAAGGTACAAATGACAAAGAGAATGGTTTCACTCAAAGACATATCTAAGGCTTGTGGAGTGTCGGTTGCGACCGTTTCCAAGGCCCTTAATGATCATAGTGATATAAGTAAAGAAACGAAAGAACGTGTCAGAGAGATTGCTGAGCAGCTTGGCTATCATCCCAATGCTGCAGCCCAGGCGCTCAAGACAAACAGAACCAATAACATAGGAGTCCTGTTTGTTGATGAGGCAAACAGCGGCCTTACTCATGATTACTTTTCACATGTTCTTGACAGTTTCAAAAAGAAAGCGGAGCAGGAAGGTTTCGATATCACCTTTATTAATGGTGATAAGACCCGCAACAATATGAGCTATTTATCTCACGCAATCTACAGAGGATTTGACGGTGTGGTAATTGCCTGTGTTGATTTTTCAGATCCGCAAGTGGATGAGCTTATTAAGAGCAACATTCCTGTTGTCACTATCGACCACTCTTTCTTCAATAGAATATCGATCATGTCTGACAACATAAAAGGCATTAAGGATTTAGTTACTTATATATATGAAATGGGACATAGGAAGATAGCTTATGTACACGGTTATGAAAATACCGCCGTTACACAGAGCAGATTGGCAAGTTTCTACAATACTTTGCAGGAACTTGGGATAAACGTTCCGGATGAATATATCGTGGGAAGTCCTTACAGAGATACTGAGAAGGCTTATGAAGCTACCAAAAAGCTTCTTGATCTTCCTGATCCACCTACATGTATTCTTTATCCCGATGACTTTGCGGCGTTTGGCGGATTCAATGCAGTCAGAGAGAGGAACTTGCGCATCCCGGAAGATATTTCCATTGCCGGTTACGATGGAATTGAGCTCGCAAGGCGAATAAGCCCTTTGATGACAACAATAGTTCAGAATACAGATAAAATTGGAAGGACAGCAGCAGCCAAGCTGATTGATCTGATAAATAATCCGAAAGGAACACTGATCGAGCAGATAGTTATAGAAGGGACTCTTGAGAAGGGTGAGTCCGTAGGGCGTATTGAAACAGTTAAATAAGGTTTAAGACGGCAAAGCCGTTTTAGATAATACTAACAAAACACTCATATAAAAGGGAGGTACATTAGTTATGAAGAAGAAAGTACTTGGATTGTTACTTTCAACAACTATGGTAGCAGGTATGCTTTCAGCATGCGGTAGCACAGCTACTACAACAGAGACTCCAGCAGCAGAGACACCTGCAGCTGAGACACAGACAGAAGCTCCAGCAGCAGAGACACCTGCAGCTGAGGCAACAACAGAAGCAGCTGCTGAGTTACCAGCAGATGAGGGAAAAGTTCTTAACATTTCAGCATGGAACGAAGAGTTTAAGTCTCGTCTTACAGATCACTATCCAGGATATGAGGTAGTTGATGGAACAACAGGTAAGATCGGTGATGTAACAGTTAACTGGCTCATTACTCCTAACGAAGAGAACGCTTACCAGAACAGACTTGATGAGCTTCTTCTTGCACAGGATAGTGCAGCAGCAGATGATAAGGTTGACCTTTTCCTTGTAGAAGCTGACTACGCTGTTAAGTACACAGATACAGATTACACACTTCCTGTAAAGGATCTTGGAATCACAGATGAAGATCTCAAAGATCAGTATGCATACACACAGGCAGTTGTTACAGATTCTAACGGAGTTCTTAAGGGAACATCATGGCAGGGCTGCCCTGGCGTTATGATCTACAACCGAGCAATTGCAAAAGAAGTATTCGGAACAGACGAACCTGCAGATATCCAGGCTAAATTCTCAGATTGGGATAAGTTCTTTGAAGCAGCAGGCGAACTTGATAAGGCTGGCTACGATGTAATTTCTTCAACAGCTGATACATTCCGTGTATATCAGAACAACGCTAAGCTTCCTTGGGTAGATGGAACAAAGATCCAGGTTGATGACAACCTTAAGAAATGGGTTGAAGATTCTAAGAAACTTGCTGATGCTGGCTACTGCAACACTTGGGGACAGTGGGGCGAAGACTGGAACAAGGGCTTCTATCCTGAAGGAAAGGTATTTGCTTACTTTGGACCAGCTTGGCTTATCGATTTCTGTATGGCAGCTGATGTAGAAGGTTCTGTTGCACATGATGGCGGCTGGGCTGCTACAGAAGGACCTCAGGGCTTCTATTGGGGCGGTACATGGATCTGCGCAGCAGCTGGAACAGATAATGCTAACCTTGTAGCAGATATCATGAGAAAGATGACATGCGATCCAGAAGTTATGAAGGACATCGTTCTTAAGGACAATGATTTCGTAAACAACAGACCAGTTATGGAAGGTCTTGCAGCTGATACATCATACTCAAATGCAGTTCTTGGCGGACAGAACCCTCTTAAGATGTTCTGCGCTGGTGCTGATAACATCGATATGGCTAACCTTACAGCTTATGATCAGGGTCTTCTTGGTGACTTCCAGACAGCTATGGGCGACTACATCAACGGCAACTTCGCTACATATGATGAAGCTCTTGAGCAGTTCTACACATTAGCACTTCAGAGATATCCTGAACTTACAAGATAATCATTCTTAAGATTATTGCCTAATAAACTGCCTGCCGGTTCGCCGGCAGGCAATTCTTTAAAACGCTTTGGGTTTAAAGAGTAAAATATCGTGGAGGTACGGGAGTATGGACAAAAAGAAGTCCAATTCTAACGTGGTTAAGTTTAACAGATGGGGATACATCTTTCTTATACCATTCTTTGTAACATATGTAATTTTTAGTTTAATTCCACTATGTTCAACAATTTATAACAGTTTCTTTGAAAATTATCGTTCCGGTCTTAAGCAGATAGGACCTAACTTTGTTGGAATCAACAACTATATTAATCTTCTTAGCTCACCGGAAATTTGGAAATATTTGATAAATACACTGATCATGTGGGTTGGTGGTTTTATTCCACAGATCACTATAGCTCTTTTACTTGCTTACTGGTTCTCTGATCCATCTCTTCGTCTTAAGGGACAGAGATTCTTCAAGACAGTAATTTACATGCCTAACCTTATCATGGCATCAGCATTCTCTATGTTGTTCTTTGCTTTGTTTTCAGATTCAGGCCCAGTAAACCAGATTCTTTTGAGCCTTGGCTTTATAAAAGAGCCATTTAAGTTCTTCCAGTATGTTATTGCATCAAGAGCTCTTGTAATGCTTATGAACTTCCTTATGTGGTTCGGTAATACAACAATTCTTTTGATGGCTGGAATGCTTGGTATTGATTCTTCACTTTATGAGGCAGCACAGGTGGATGGGGCAACAGCTTCACAGGTATTCTTTAAAATCACAATGCCTATCCTTAAGCCTATTTTCACATATGTACTTATAACATCTCTTATCGGTGGTCTGCAGATGTTTGATGTTCCTCAGATCCTGACAAATGGTAGAGGTAATCCTACAGATTCTCTTACTACAGTTATCATGTTGCTCAACAGATACCTTACAAGTAAGGACGTTGGCCGTGGTGGTGCTTTGTCAGTATTCTTATTTGTCGTAACTGGTATTTTGAGTTTGGTTGTATTTAGAATTAACAGCTCAAAGGACAAAGATTAAGGAGGAAAAGGGATTATGGAAAATCAGGCAGCAGCTAAAACCCATGGACTTCCTATAGGAGCAAGAAGAACTATCGCATATATCGTGCTTGTTTTCTTCTCATTCTTATGTCTCATTTGGTTTTATATATTGCTTATTAATTCAACAAGATCACATTCAGAGATGACACTTGGATTTACAATTCTTCCAAGTACACATCTTTTGGATAACTGGAATAGCCTTATAACAGGAACTATTCCTATTGCAAGAGGTTTTGCAAACAGTATTACAGTTTCAGTCTGCACCAGTATTCTTTGCGTATACTTCTCAGCTATGACAGCATATGCGATCAATACATACAGATTTAAAGGAAGAGATGCGATTGCTGCATTCATCCTGGCAATCATGATGATTCCGGGACAGGTTACAGCACTTGGTTTCTTACAGCTCATTAACAGAATGAAACTGGATGACTCAATTATTCCACTTATCTTACCGGCAATTGCTTCACCTATTACTTATTTCTATCTGAAACAGTACATGGAAAGTAATCTTCCATTATCACTGGTTGAGGCAGCAAGAATTGACGGCTCAGGTGAGTTCAGAACATTTAACACAATTATTATTCCACTTATAAAGCCTGCTATCAGCGTTCAGATGATATTCAGCTTTGTAGGTAGCTGGAATAACTACTTCACACCAGCTCTTATCTTACATACAGACACAAAGAAGACTTTGCCTGTTATGATCGCTCAGCTTCGAGGAGCTGACTGGCTTAGATTTGATATGGGTCAGATATACATTATGATTGCAGCATCTATTTTCCCTGTTATCGTAATATACCTTATCCTTTCTAAGTATATTGTAGGAGGAGTTTCAGCTGGAGCAGTAAAAGGTTGATTTTTTGTACAACAATTCGTTGTTTTAATTTGATGAGGTGACTTATTTTTATAAGTTTATCTTCATATTTTACTCTTTCCTTTTATAAGCGTTTAGGAAGCCATGACATTCCCCGTGTCATGGCTTTCTGCATTAATATGTGAAAAAAGATATGAAATAAGTGGGATTGCGTCTGTAAGTGGTGACATGGGCTAAGATGTATTGTAGAATTAGTAGAAATGGATTCAAGCAGTGTGTTAGTTGGAGGTTTATATGGGAAAAAGATCTATTAAGGAAAATAAAAACATTTACTTTGAATGCAGGGATAATCTTGGATTGTCAAGAGCTCAGGCCAGTGAACTTATGGAAGGCATTTCAGAGAGCAGTCTTGAGAAGATGGAAACAGGCAAAACAAATATATATCCTGAGGACGTTGTTCTTATGGCCAAAGCCTATAAGAGACCTGATCTTTGTAATTATTACTGCACTCATGAATGTGCTATTGGAAAGACATCTGTGCCTGAGGTAAAAATATCATCACTTTCAGAAATAGTACTTGGAATGCTTTCATCTCTCAATTCGCTTGAACGTCAGAAAGACAGACTCATAGAGATAACAGCCGATGGACAGATATCTGATGACGAGCTTGAAGATTTTGCAAATATCCAGAAGCAGCTTGAACATATTGATGCTACAGTTGAGGCACTCAAGCTCTGGGTTAATGGCACAATAGCTGAAGGAAAGATAAATAAAGAAAAGCTTGATGCTTTGAAGTGAGATTATTTTTAGATTTTTTTAATTTTTATACTTGTCTTTAAAACTTTAATGTGCTAAAATTCTTTCCAGTACATACAAATGTCCGTGGTAGAAAAACAAATATTAAAAAATGTAAGCGAGAAGGAAAATGGAGCAGGATACCGGTTTTTATGTAATTAAAAAGCAAGCGGTGCCAGAGGTGCTTTTAAAGGTTGTAGATGCCAAAAAGCTTCTGGAATCCGGTAAAGTAAAAACTGTAAATGAAGCTGCTGACAGAGTCGGGATCAGCAGAAGTTCTTTTTACAAATATAAAGAAGATATCTATGAATTCCACGATAGCCTGCAGGGAACTACCCTGACACTCACTTTCCAGATGAATGATGAGGTGGGGCTGTTATCTTATGTGCTTGGACTCATCGCTGAGTTTGGAGCCAATATACTTACGATTCATCAATCAATCCCACTTAATGGTGTGGCATCCATTTCTATAACTATTCAGGTTCTTCCTACCACAAGAGACATCATGGATATGATAAATAAGATGGAAAAAGCTGACGGAGTCCACAAGGTACACATTACGGGACGAAGTGCAACTTTTACATAATAGATACAATTTTGGAGGAAGACATGGCAAAAGTAGCAGTATTAGGATATGGCACAGTTGGTAGCGGCGTAGTTGAAGTATTGGATACTAATGCAAATGAAGTTGCAAAAAGCGCCGGTGAAAAGATAGAACTTAAGTATATTCTTGATTTGCGCGATTTCCCTGGAGATAAGCATGAGTCACAGGTAGTTCACGACATCAATATTATTTTGGATGATCCTGAAGTAGACGTTATCTGCGAGACCATGGGTGGTATCGAACCGGCATTTACTTTTGAGAAGCAGGCTCTTTCAAAAGGCAAATGTGTATGTACCTCCAATAAGGAACTTGTTGCAGCTCACGGACCGGAACTTGTGGAACTTGCAAAGGAAAATGGAGTAAGCTATCTCTTTGAAGCAAGTGTAGGCGGTGGAATACCGGTTCTTCGTTCAATAAATGATTCCCTTAAGCATGAGAAGATTGACTCAATTACAGGTATCTTAAACGGCACTACAAACTATATTCTTACCAAGATGGATAAAGAGGGAGTTGGCTTTGCAACAGTCCTTAAAAAGGCTCAGGAAAAGGGATATGCAGAAAGAAATCCTGAAGCTGATGTAGAAGGATATGATGCATGCCGTAAGATTGCCATTCTCTCAAGCCTTATGAGTGGCAAACATGTGGATTATGAAGATATCTACACTGAGGGCATCACACACATCTCAATTGAAGATTTTGAGTATGCGCGTGCACTTAATATGGCCATCAAGCTCCTTGCTATGTGTAAAAGAAATGAGAATGGTTTCTTTACTATTGTTGCACCATTCCTTATTCCTTATGAGCACCCGCTTGCCAATGTAAACGGCGTATTTAATGCGATAAATATTCATGGAAACATGCTTGGCGACGTAATGTTCTATGGAAAGGGCGCAGGTAAAAATGCCACAGCAAGCGCTGTAGTTGCTGATGTTATCGATATGGTCAAGCATAAAGGCAAACATATCGAAGTTAATATGAATTCTGAGAAAGCTAAGCTTACTTCAAAGGACAACGCTGTCAGAAGGTTCTTTGTGAGAGTTTCTGAATCCCTTAAGGATCAGGCAATTGAGCTCTTTGGATCAGATATCGACATTGTAAAAAGAAACAGCGTTTCCGGTGAATTTGCTTTTATTACAGATCTTATTTCTGAAAAGGATTTTGAAGAGAAGCTTTGGAAGCTTGATAGTGTTAAAGGTTATATAAGAATGTATTAAAAATAGCTATTATTTTTTAGGAGAATATTATGAAAAAAGTAGTTAAATTTGGCGGAAGTTCACTTGCCAGCAGCGAACAGTTTGAAAAAGTAGGAAATATCATAAAGTCAGATCCTGACAGAGTTTATGTAGTTCCTTCAGCACCTGGAAAAAGAAATTCCAAGGATACTAAGGTTACTGACATGCTTTACAAGACATATGCTCTTGCAGAGGCAGGAAAAGACTTTTCAAAACAGCTATCAGACATCAAAGCAAGATATGATGAGATCATAAAAGGACTTGGACTCAAGCTCAACCTTTCAAATGAGTTTAAGACCATAGAAAAGAACTTTAAGGCAGCAGCAGGAAAGGATTACGCTGCAAGCCGCGGCGAGTACTTAAACGGCATTATTATGGCTGCATACCTTGGTTATGAATTTATAGATGCTGCAACAGTAGTATCTTTTGATAAGAACGGAGAGTTTGATGGAGAAAAGACCAACAAACAGATGGCAAAAAAACTTGAGAAGACTCCAAAGGCTGTAATCCCTGGATTTTACGGTGCTTTCCCTGATGGAAGCATCAAGACCTTCTCAAGAGGAGGCTCAGATATTACAGGTTCTATCGTAGCAAGAGCCATCAAGGCTGACGTCTATGAGAACTGGACAGATGTATCAGGGTTTTTGGTTGCTGATCCAAGGATCATTGAGAAGCCACCACACATCGAGACAATAACTTACACAGAGCTTCGAGAGCTTGCATACATGGGTGCTTCAGTTCTTCACGAAGATGCAATCTTCCCTGTCAGAAAAGAAGGAATCCCGATCAATATCAGAAATACCAATAAGCCTGAGGATCCAGGAACATGGATTGTAGAGTCAACAGCTAAAAAGTCCAAATATGTTATCACCGGTATTGCCGGCAAAAAAGGTTTTTGCTGCGTAAATATCTTAAAGGATCAGATGAACTCTGAGGTTGGCTTTGTAAGGAAAGTACTTCAGGCATTTGAAGATCAGAATATTTCAATTGAGCATGTTCCATCAGGAATTGATACTATGACAGTATTTGTTCAGCAGGATGAGTTCATTGAAAAAGAGCAGGCAGTAGTATCAGAGATTCACAGACTCGCCAGACCTGACATGCTTGAGATCGAATCAGACCTTGCACTCATCGCAGTAGTAGGCCGCGGCATGAAATCAACACGAGGCACAGCCGGAAGAATCTTCTCAGCACTTGCACATGCCAGCGTAAACGTCCGTATGATCGACCAGGGCTCATCAGAGCTTAACATCATCATCGGCGTAGAAACCCGCGACTTTGAAAAAGCCATCAGTGCCATCTACGACATCTTCGTAACAACGCAGGTCTGAGACATTTTGCTAAAATAGCCTTCCCTTGCAGCCCCCCCGGCTGCAAGGGAAGTTTTTGTTTATAAAATGGTAATACTTTTTTATGATTCTTTTTTGCCATGTGGGAAAATGGCTCGTATATAATGGTAACAGAAACAAAGATATGATGGAGGTAAAGATCATGAATAATATAGATAAGAAAGTTATTTCTGATAGTAATCTTGAATATGTTACCGGCGGAGTCGGTATGGGGACTATCCTTAATAACAATGCACAGATGAAGAGAATACCGGATAAACTGGCACCAAAGAATAGTCCTGGCGGCAATGACTGTTTTGGTGCCCTTAAGAATAAAGAGGGTGAGAATGAAGGCACAGGACTGGCGTAAGTGGATAATAATAATGGAGAATGTGGTTATGGCTAATATCGATATGAATAAAAATTTGATATGTGATAATGACCTTGAATTTGTGTCAGGCGGTTTCGATCCTGAGGAATATAAAAAAATGATGGATCGTAGTAAAAATGCTCCAAAACCAATGGGGCCGAAGAGTAACCCCGGTAAGAATGACGACTATTTTGCAGCAGGGAAGGAGCATCCTGGGGATAATTGTGACAATGGATTGGCTTAATGCTGGTGTTGGCTTATCATAAACATCATTATCTTAATAAAAGGCACAGCATAGTAATGTCATCGTATTGCTCTTCGCCTGAGGTGAAGTCGTTGATAGCTTCGGTGATAGCGGTCAGTAGCTCCTGAGAAGATGAGCCTTTATGAGCGTTTAGGCAGCTTTCAATGCGATCAGTCTCAAACATCTTATCATCAGCTCTTTTTGCTTCAGCGACACCATCGGTGTAGAGGAATATGCCTCCGCCTTTCGTGATTTTAATCTCATAGTCTTCGTATTCAAGGCCCTCAAAGGCACCGCAAAAAGCGCCGTGAGGGTCTTTATATATGCTAAAGACCTGATTTTCATCGGCAATAAATGGGTATTCGTGCCCGGCGTTAGAAGCAGTTATTATACCTGTACTTATTTCAAGTATTCCAAGCCAGACAGTTATGAACATTGCATTGTCGTTGCCTTTTGCGAGAGCATTGTTGACATATCCAAGTATTTCTGATGGTTTTCCACCTTTCTCGGCTCTGATTCTAAGAAGCTCTTTTCCTTTCATCATAAAGAGGGCAGCAGGTACGCCTTTTCCGGATACATCAGCTATGATCATAGCAAGATGATCCTCATCGATCATAAAGAAGTCATAGAAATCTCCTGCGACTTCTTTTGCCGGAGTCATAGAGGCGCACAGATCCACCTTTTCACTTACGGAGAAATCAGTTGGAAGAGCTGACTGCTGAATCTGGGCAGCGATATCAAGCTCAGCTGCGATTCGCTCTTTTTCCGCACTTACAAGTCTGATCTCTTTCATGGATCTGTTAATATTCTGTTCCATATCAGCCATGGTATCGCGAAGCTCGGCCAATTCATCAGAGGTGTGAATATCCACATTTTCAAAAAAGACAGAGCTTTCTTCTTCTTCGGAGACCTTATCTCTTTCGGTATAACTCCTGGCAGCTTTTACAAGCAAGTGAATAGGTGAGATTATCCTTATATCTATACTTCTTGATAGGATAATTGAAAGAATAAGGAATAGCGCAAGGATAGTAGGTACAAACATTGTAAGGAAAAGAAATAGATTATCGGAAAGAACGTTGAGACTTATATCAAGGGTTGTGAATCCGATCATAGTTCCGTCCGGACCATACAGCGGCTCATAGTCAGTTGCTGAGTAGCCAAGCAGTGAAGTATGGCTTAGAGGCATATAAGAATCTGAATTTATAGTTTTTTGAATCTCATCCCAGCTTTCTACTACACCGTTATCATTAGAGATATATTGCCCGGGGAGGTAGGCATATCCGGATTTGTCGCCGTCTACAACAAGAACAAGCCTTACATTTTCTTTGTCATAGAATGTGAGACTTATATTAATAATTTCAGTAGCTTCCCTGCAGTTAGTCAGAACTTTCCTTGCTGTAAAAAAGTCGTCATCCAAAAGAGGAATAAAATATTCCTTATAATCATCGGCAAATGGATCCTTACGATTTTCTTCAGGGATTTTTTCATATATCTCTTTTGTTTCACGGAATATTTTTTCCACATACTCCATATCCAGTTCAGACTGTACGTATGCGGCAAGCTTTTCATAAAATATTTTATGATTTCTTACTGTGGATTTCAGGAAAAAACGAGAACATACCAGTACGGTTATAAATTGCAGCAAAAGAACACTGACAAAAATCAGTTGTAAAGCCTGTCTTTTCAATGATTTTTTGTTTTTTGTTTTTTCTTTTGACATGCGTTATCCTGCCTTCGGACCGCGGTATTTGAAGACTGTTAATATAATTATATTACAAAATATACCATATGACGATAAAAGGGAAATAAAAAGTCGCTGGCCCGATTAATGGTCAGCGACAAAGTACACTTATTTATTCAGAAGATATTCAATGAAGAGTTTTGCGTTATCAAGGCGGGTTGTGTTGGCGATTATACCGACTACAGGTGTTGATCCCTGATAGAGATTGTTGTCTGTTATTACTTTTGAATCATCAATAATGATTCCGACAGGAACAGGGTTATCCATTTCATTTACAGGAGTATCAGGATACTGGCCTGTTGCATAGATATCAGCAGCCATGACTGCGTACTTGTTGTCTTTATCGTAGGAACCGTTCATAAGAAAATCCTGGTAGGCATCGGATGCGATGTAATCCACAAGACCTCTGTCTACATAGAAAAGCTTATCGGCATATTTGTTAAGAAAGCTTTCATCATATATAGTTCTGAGGTCCGTGAATATATCCTGATGTGCGTAATAGGCAAAGGTGTTCTGGTCAGCTGCCATGGAATCAAGCTCTGCAGCTGAGAGGTTTGCCATGATCTTCTGGCTGGTTGCAATTGTTACTTCATCAATTATTTCTGTATTATATGTAACTGAAGTGTCTATAAAGCAACTGCTTGTAGTAGTGTCAATGCCGGCATATTCTGTGAATTCACTCTCAAGGACTTCTTCTGCATTTGATGAATAACTGTTGAGCATTAGTGCGTAAAAAGCGTAAGGCTTATTGTTTGTAACATCTTTTACCAAAACTACTATAAATATGATGGCGGCTAAGGCGACGATCGTATGTATTTTGTAGTAGTCCCAAAAATACTGCAGATGAGCCTTTACACCCTGACCTTTTAATTTCTTTTGCTGTTCTCTGATCTCTTCATGTACTGACATTTTAAAACCTCCGGAGCATCAAAAAATATTAACAGAAATATAATATTTTTTGTTCGTAAAAATGTATATAATAGAATTGATGACTGTGTGCAGGAACAAAATGAATTGTTTTAGAGCACTTGTCACATATGATACAAATTTATGTCCTTCAATGTCAATAAGAATAATCGTGGTTGCCCTTGACATGGCATTAATTTGAATATAAGATACTTGATAAAAATGGCGACTAACAGGAGGAGTAGTTTTACAGATGGTTAACGACAATAGTTATGTAGAATGCCTCGTTGAAAGTAAGGCATCGCCGGTTATTACTTTTCTCAAGTATTTGAGCATTTTCTTTGCAGTTGTTTTCTTCATTGCAGCTTTCATGCTTGGTTTTGGAATAATTGGTCTTATACTTTGCGTGGCAGCAGGTTTTGGTTATCATTTTGCAGCACTTAATGCAAACATTGAGTACGAGTATCAGTATTGTGACAAAGAGATTTCAGTAGACAAAGTTCTTAATAAAAGTTCCCGTAAGCATGTGGGTACTTATTCAGTTGAGCACATTGAGGCAATGGCTCCATCCAGATCATATCATTTAGACGAATTCAAGAATAAGACATACAAGACATCAGATTTTTCATCAAAAAATAAGGACGCTCAGCCGGATCCTACATACACAATCTATTACGATGGAAAAGACAAGATAATATTTGAACCAACAGAAGAGTTCGTTGCGGCAGTTAAGGCTGTAGCACCTAGAAAAGTTTTTACAGATTAAGTTGATAATTGCATTTTAATGTAATGAGATTTTATAGATAATGGGAGATTATAATGGGACAGATAATTGGTGAAGGAATTACTTTTGACGATGTGCTTTTAGTACCTGCTTATTCACAGGTTATACCTAATCAGGTAGATGTTGGAACATGGCTTACAAAAAAGATCAGACTTAACATTCCTATGATGAGTGCAGGAATGGACACAGTTACAGAGCACAGAATGGCTATTGCGATGGCCAGACAGGGTGGTATCGGAATCATCCACAAAAATATGTCAATTGAAGCTCAGGCTGAAGAGGTTGATAAGGTTAAAAGATCAGAGAATGGCGTAATCACAGATCCATTTTCTCTTTCACCAGACCATACACTTGCAGATGCAGATTCACTCATGGCTAAATTCCGTATTTCAGGTGTACCTATCACAGAGGGCAGAAAGCTTGTTGGTATCATTACTAACAGAGATCTTAAGTTTGAAAAAGACTACTCCAAGAAGATCAAGGAAGTAATGACAAGCGAAAACCTCATTACTGCAAAAGAGGGTATCACTCTTGAAGAAGCAAAGAGTATCCTCGCCAAGTCCAAAAAAGAAAAGCTCCCAATCGTTGATGATGACTACAATCTTGTAGGACTTATCACTATTAAAGATATTGAAAAGACAATCAAGTATCCTCTTGCTGCAAAGGATGACCAGGGAAGACTCTTATGCGGAGCCGGTGTTGGTATCTCTGCAAACTGTCTTGATCGTGTAGCAGCTCTTGTGGATGCTAAGGTTGACGTTGTTGTTCTTGATTCAGCACATGGACATTCAGAGAACGTTCTTAAGTGCCTTAGAATGATCAAAGAGAAGTTCCCTGATCTTCAGGTTATCGCAGGAAACTGTGCAACAGGCGCTGCAACAAAGGACCTCATCGAGGCTGGTGCTGATGCTGTCAAGGTTGGTATCGGACCTGGTTCTATCTGCACAACACGTGTGGTTGCAGGTATTGGTGTTCCTCAGATCTCAGCTATCATGGACTGCTATGCAGTTGCTAAGGAGTATGGTATCCCGATCATCGCTGATGGTGGTATCAAGTACTCAGGAGATATTACAAAGGCTATCGCAGCCGGTGGAAACATCGTTATGATGGGTTCAATGTTTGCTGGTTGTGACGAAGCACCTGGTGAGTTTGAGCTTTTCCAGGGAAGAAAGTACAAAGTTTACCGTGGAATGGGCTCTATTTCAGCTATGGAGAACGGTTCAAAGGATCGTTATTTCCAGGAAGATGCCAAGAAACTTGTTCCTGAAGGCGTTGAAGGTCGTGTAGCTTACAAGGGAACAGTTGAAGATACTGTATTCCAGCTTATTGGTGGACTTCGTTCAGGAATGGGATATTGTGGATGCCAGACAATTGAGGAGCTTAAGGAAAACGGCAGATTTATCAAGATTACTTCAGCAGCACTTCGTGAGTCACATCCTCATGATATTCAGATTACAAAAGAGGCGCCTAACTACAGCGCATCTGATAGATAAAAATATTCTCCGGGAGTGAAAACTTGCAAGAGTTTATTAACGAAGCAGAAGCAAAAAACACTGGTGAAATGGGTTCTCTAAAGGATTTTAGCGGAGCCCTTGGTGATTTTGCGCAAAAAAATGCCGCTTCGATCCAGTCATGGCAGGACAGATTCTGTGAGATGGCTGGTATATATGCTTTTTGCCTTGATACTAATGAAGTACCTGTAAGTCAATTTTCAGGTAATCCCAGAGAAATAAAACTAATTCAAAAATACGTGACAGATGTAAGGATACACAACATATTTAAGCGTGTATCCGAGAGCGAGCTTGAGGATCAGGCTGTGGAGATCACAGAAGTTCCAAATTTAAAGCTCGCTGCTGTTGCTGTCAAAAACGATAATTCTACTGCCGCTGTGTGGATCGTATGCGGTGTACTTACTGATGCAGAATATGAAAAAGAGTTTTATCATGTTCAGCCATTAGAATCTTTTACTTACCAGATATCAGAAAGAAAACTATATAAGACTTTAGATCTTCTCAGAGAGTCACTTAGTGTGGTCTTGGGTATTGAAACATCCAGAACAATGGCTGAGGCCAGTAGCAAGGTCAGCAAAAAGCAGGAGCTTGAAATGACCAGTTCTTTTAGAAGAGCTGAGACTATGACAGAGATAGTATCTCTTTTGGATAGTGATGATTCAATTGAGGAAATAATGGTGGATATGCTATCTAAACTCTGCGATTACCTACAGGTAAGTAATGCATACACCTGCAGGATACATCATGGTCATCTGATGGATGTTGTAGTGCAGTGGACGGCAGCGGGCGTATCCAAGATGTTTCCTGATACAACAGACCAGGAGAAATGCTGGTTCCTTGGCTCTGAAAAAGCGGTTGTTGTATCAAGCGACAGTCAGATGAATGCAGGCGAAAGGGAACAGCTTGATAATCTGTCAATTAAGGCGCTTGTAGCCATGCCTATAATTGTCAACGGCGCTATCCTGTTCTATGCGTGCTTTACAGAGACCAGAGAAATAAGGATATGGTCCATTGATGACATCAAATACATAAATGATGCTATAAGAGTGCTCCAGAGTATTATTACCAAGAGACTGCAAAAGAACTCTCTTGCAAGCTCTTTTGCTTCACTTGAGTCAGTTCTTGATAATGTGGGAAGTTCCATTTATGTAAGAGATATTGAGACCGGAGTTCTTTTGTTTGCAAACAGAAGCTTTAAAAAGAACTTCAGCAGGGAAATAAGTGAGAACTCTCTTGTGGACCTTTTTGAATCCAATATTCCATCAAGGAGCCGAAGTGGTAACTATGAAGTAAATCACAGGGCTAGAGGTAAATGGTATGACGTTTACTACACAAGAATAAAGTGGGTTGACGGAAGACCTGTATCTCTTTGCGCCTTGTATGACATAACTGAGAAGAAGCTTTATCAGCGCAGGATTGAGCTTCAGGCTTATACAGATTTCCTGACAGGCCTTTACAACAGAATGTGCTGTGAAAAAGACCTTGCCAGATATGTGGATGAGGCAAGACAGAATAATACTCACGGTGCACTAATGTACCTTGATCTTGATGACTTCAAACATATAAATGACAGTTTGGGTCATCAGTACGGCGATATTCTTTTGCAGGATATTTCCAAGTCGATCAGCAGGATTGAGGGTATCGGCAATTCCTGCTACAGAATGGGCGGAGATGAATTTGTTATCATCGTTCCACCTGATAGCTTTGGAAGACTTGATAAGATAATGGAAGAGATCAAGGACGCCTTTGCTACGCCATGGTACCTTAAAGACAGTGATTATTACTGCACTATGAGTATGGGTATTGTAAAGTTTCCTGATCACGGGGACAGTGTTTCTGAGCTTATCAGAAAATCTGATGTTGCCATGTATGAAGCCAAGAAATCCGGCAAAAACCGTGTGGCAGAGTATTCAGATAATATAGATTCTTCTTCAATCCACAGACTTGACCTTGAAAAGAGCATGTATGATGCCATTGGAAAGAGCTGTGATGAGTTTGAAGTATTCTTCCAGCCCATTATCATGCAGCCTTCTGACCTTAAGAGCGGCAACGGTCAGTTCAAGCATGTAGGAGCGGAGGCACTTGTCAGATGGAACAGTGAAAAACTGGGATTCCTTAGTCCTGATGAATTCGTTCCTCTGGCGGAGTATTTGGGACTTATAAATCCTATTGGCAATTATGTCCTGAAAAAGGCCTGTGAATGTTGCAGACAATGGAATGAATCGGGAACAGGCGAGTTTGCGATCAGCGTAAATCTTTCTGTAGTTCAGATCATGCAGACTGATATTGTGGATGTAATTAAAGAATGTATTGAAGAAAACCACTTAAAACCTCAGAATCTCATCCTTGAGCTCACTGAGAGACTTGCTATAAATGATCTTGCAAGGACCAAGCAGACACTTCTTGATATAAAAGCACTTGGAGTAAGGCTTGCCCTTGATGATTTCGGAACGGGATATTCAGCACTTAGCAGTTTGAGAGCGCTGCCCTTTGATATTATCAAGGTTGATCAGAATTTCTCCAAGGGAATAGAAACAGATGATTATTCCAAAGCTTTCATAAAGACCATAAGTCAGCTTGGCAAGACTATAGGTGCAGAGGTATGCGTGGAAGGTATAGAGACTAAGCAGCAGCTAAGTGCCTTAAAGGGACTGGGAGTAAAATACGTTCAGGGCTACTATTATGACAAGCCTTTACGAAGGGCTGCATTTGAGGAAAAATACGTCTATAGTTAAATGTTGCGTACTATGATATACTATGTTGTACGATTATAATTTTTAGAAAGTTGGTTATAAGAACAAAATGGCAGAAGAAGTAGTAACAAAAACAAATGACAATGCTGAAGAAGGCAATACTCCTTCAAGGCATTTTATTGAAGCAGCAATTGATAAGGATCTTCAGGATGGAGTGTACGACCACGTACATACTCGTTTTCCGCCTGAACCAAACGGCTTTTTACATATAGGACATGCTAAGAGTATTCTTTTAAACTATGGAATGGCAAAAGAGTACGGCGGCAAGTTTAATATGAGATTTGACGACACCAACCCTACAAAGGAAAAGGCAGAGTTCATGGACTCTATCATCGAGGATGTTAAGTGGCTTGGTGCAGATTATGAGGATCGTTTATTCCATGCATCTGATTATTTTGACGAGATGTATGAAGACGCTGTAAAGCTCATCAAAAAAGGTAAGGCTTATGTTTCAGAGCTTACTGCTGATGAAATGCGTGAGTACAGAGGAACTCTTACAGAACCCGGTAAGAATGATCCTAACAGGGACAGAAGTGTAGAAGAGAACTTAAGACTCTTTGAAGAGATGAAGAGCGGCAAGGTTGAAGATGGCGCTATGACACTTCGTGCCAAGATCGATATGGCTTCACCTAATATTAACATGAGAGATCCTATTATCTACAGGGTTGCTCATATGACACATGCAAGAACAGGTGACAAGTGGTGCATCTATCCTATGTACGACTTTGCTCATCCTATTGAGGATGCTATTGAGGGCATCACACATTCTCTCTGCACTCTTGAGTTTGAGGATCACAGACCTTTGTATGACTGGGTTAAGACAGAATGTGAATATAAGAACCCACCAAGACAGATCGAGTTTGCAAAGCTCTATCTCAACAATGTTGTTACAGGTAAAAGATATATCAAGCGTCTTGTAGAAGATGGCATAGTTGACGGATGGGATGATCCAAGACTTGTTACTATTGCTTCACTTAGAAGAAGAGGATTTACTCCTGAATCTATAAAGATGTTTGTTGATATGTGTGGTATCAGTAAGGCAAACTCTACAGCTGAGTATGCTATGCTTGAGTATTGCATAAGAGAAGATCTTAAGCTCAAGGCTAAGAGAATGCTTGCTATCCTTGATCCTGTAAAGCTTATTATCGACAATTATCCTGAAGGTGAAACAGAGTATCTTGAGATTGAGAATAACAAGGAAGTTCCTGAAATGGGAACAAGAAAGATTCCTTTCGGAAAAGAGCTCTATATTGAGAGAGAGGACTTCTATGAGAATCCTCCTAAGAAGTATTTCCGTCTTTTCCCTGGAAATGAAGTAAGACTTATGAATGCTTACTTTGTAACATGTACAGGATGTGATAAGGATGAGAATGGCAATGTTATTGCTGTTCATTGCACATATGATCCTGCAACAAAGTCAGGAAGCGGATTTAACGAGAGAAAAGTTAAAGGTACAATTCATTGGGTTTCTGCTAAGGAAGCACTTAATGCAGAAGTACGTTTGTATGAGAATATCATTGATGAAGAAAAGGGTGTTTATAATGAGGATGGATCACTTAACCTTAACCCTAACTCCATCACTGTGATCAAGAATGCAAAACTTGAACCTGAGCTTAAAAATGCAGTAGCTTATGACAAATTCCAGTTTGTAAGAAATGGATTTTTCTGTGTTGATTCAAAGGATTCCAAGGAAGGAGCACCTGTATTTAACAGAATAGTGTCATTAAAGAGCTCATTTGTATTACCTAAAAACTAATTTAAGAAAAGAGGTATAGGCATGGCTGGTATTTTTTCTGGACTTGAGAAACTTGGACTGGGAAACATCGGTGGCGGAGACCTTTTTGAGGATCCAAAGAAAAAAGAAACTGTAGTTAAAAAGGAAGAACCCAAGAAAAAGCTTGCGCTTGTTAATGAGGAAGATTACCTTTTTGACAAGAAATATAAATGTCCGGTTTGCGAATCAGAATTTGAAGCTAAAACTGTAAGAACAGGTAAGGTCAGAATGAAGGCTGTAGATATCGACCTCAGACCTGATTACAGCGAAGTCGATCAGAATAAATATGATGTTATAGGCTGTCCAGAGTGTGGATATGCAGCTCTTGGAAGATACTTTACAACACTTAATAAGTATCAGATCGAAGATATCAGAATAAAGATCTGCATGAACTATAGGAAAATAGTCTATAAAGAACCTACATACAGCTATGAACATGCCAAGAGTCTTTATCAGCTTGCACTTGCCAATGCAGTTGTAAAGAAAGCAAAAAACAGTGAAAAGGCATACATCTGTATGAAAACCGCCTGGGTCGTAAGAGGTGAGACACAGCGTCTTGATGAGTCTGATCCTGATTACGAGACCAAGAAAAAAGAAAATGATGAGCAGGAGAAAGAGCTCCTTACAAATGCCCTTAACGGATTTGTAATGGCAAGACAGTCTGAGGAATTCCCTATTGCAGGAATGGATTCAACAACTCTTGACTATCTGATAGCAGCTCTTGCTATGGAGACAGATCAGTTTGATGTTGCAAGCAAGATGATCTCTGAGATTCTTACATCAAGAGTTGCAAACAGCAGGATCAAGGATAAGGCCAGAGTTTTAAAGGATATGCTCACAGAAAAAACTGGAGAACAATAAAAAAAGAGGTGCTAAGCACCTCTTTTTTAATACTCATTATTTCTCGTCTTCGTCGTCAAAGAATTCTTCTGATGAGGATGGCTCCTTATCAGCTTCGTTTTCTTCCTCATCTTTTGTATCAGATTCAGAAGTCTTGATATCAACATACTTTCTGGAAGTTGTCTTTATATCTTTTTCCTCATCGAGATCATCCTCGAAATCATCATATTCATCAAAATCATCGTCGAAGCTGTCAGCTATCTCAGCTTCTCTCTTGGAAAGATAGTAATAAGCACCTGCAGCTGCAGCGCCTACTGCTGTACAGAATAATATAAACTTACCAAATCCACTGTTTTTGGACATTTTAATAATCCTCCTATCGAACGATAGTTTAATTTTAATACAATTTAATTACAAATAAAAGCGTTAATTCATTGATGAACAAAAAAAGTTTAAGGAAATCTAATGCTTTTATAAGAATTAAGAAATAATTAAGAGATAGCATTGATGATATAATGCAATAAAGTAAAACATAATTGCGATAACTGCGCCTTTTGGGAGATTGGTTGATGCTTTCAATAAATCTTAGAAAGATAGGAATTATATATCTGTTTTTATTAGTCTTCTTTCTGATGCCTTTATCTGTAAATGCCGAGGAAGAAAACACTGAAGAAAATGTCGGCGGTGCCATGGCGGCTACGGGTCAGGTAAAAGGTCTTGGATATGCTACAAAGCTCTATAATTCATCAAACGGACTTCCCACTTCTGATGCAAATTGTATTTTATCAGGCAGCGATGGGTATATATGGGTTGGCGGATATGCCGGACTTATGAAGTATGACGGCATTACCTTCGAGCGCCAGGATTCGACTAATGGTCTCACCAATGCCAATACACTTTTAGAAGACCATAAGCACAGGCTGTGGGTGGGAACTAATGACAATGGAATAGTGGTCCTTGATAATGGCAATACTATCAGATACAGCTACCTTGATGGTCTTAAATCTTCCACAATGAGGTCTCTTGCAGAGAGTATAGATGGAAATGTTTATGCCGGATCTACTAACGGTATCTCATATGTTGACGAATATATGAGACTTCACCTGGTTGATGATTCTCTTTTGTCTGATACATATATCATCAGGTTAATAGCAGATTCTGATGGTAGAGTGTACGGATGTAACAGGCTGGGAGAAGTGTTCTGCATAGAAAACGGAGAGATCATATCCTGCTATTCCAGCGAGGATCTTGGAATAGATACAGTTACAACAATCTTTGTGGACCCTGATTCAAAGGGATATCTTTATTATGGGACCACCAATGACCTTGTATATTACGGCAGATATGGCAGCAAGGGTATGGGACTTAAGAGGGTATCTGTAAGTCCTGCATCAGATATTTCCTGGATAGGCAAAGCTGCAGACAGAATATGGGTCTTGTCAGGCAGTGTGGTAGGATACCTTGATAAGAATAACAGATATATCACATTGGACAACCTTCCTCTTACAAGCCTTATTGGTTCCATGATAGAGGATTATGAGGGGAATTTGTGGTTTACATCAACAAGACAGGGAGTTATGAAACTTGTTGCCAACAGCTTTGTGAATGTCTCCGACCAGGCCAATGCAAGCAATGAAGTTGTCAATGCTACCTGCACTTTTGGAGGATTATTATACATTGGAACGGAAAAAGGCCTTGAGATTGTCACGTCAGGAAATCACAGAATTGAGAATGAACTGACAGAAGAACTAAAAGACGTAAGGATACGGTGCATTATTGAGGATTACGACAGTAATCTGTGGATTGGGACTTTTACGAAAGATAAAGGGCTTATATGCTATTCCAAAAGAGGTGACATCCTTAAGTTTGATGAGAAATCCGGCTTTATATGCAATGAGATAAGAAGTATCAGCCTAAGAGAAGACGGATCTATTTTAGTTGCAACTAACAGAGGACTGGCAGTAATAAAAGATAAAGTAGTCGTTGATACGATCGGCAAAGAGACCATCAGCAATACATTGCTACTTACTTCCTGTGAAGGACCAAACGGCGATATTTATATAGGCTCTGATGGAGATGGTATCTATATTGTTGATAAGGATCATAATGTCAAAAGACTGGGAAGAGATGAGGGCCTTACCAGTGATGTTATCATGCGCATTAAATATGACGAAGAAAGACAGATCTACTGGGTAATAACATCTAATGCACTGTGTTATATGAAAGATGAGAAGATCTACAATCTCACCAAATTCCCATATTCCAATAACTATGACATTTTCTTTTCTAAATCAGGAGATGCCTGGGTTCTGGCCTCAAATGGTATATATGTGGCAAACATAGAAGACATAATGAGTGGAAAAGAGTTTAAATATCAGTTCTTTGACGCTTCAAGTGGTCTTCCAAGTGTTCCGACAGGCAATTCATACAGCGATATAGACAATGAGGGAAATCTTTTCATATGCGGGCGAAGCGGAGTCAGCAGTGTAAATATAGATGACTATCAGGATCGCGAAGCGCATGTAAAGATCTATATCAAATCCATAACCTGTGATGACAGGGAGGTAAAACAGAGAGATGATGGGACATATGTTATTCCTGCTTCCAAAGGCAGAATTCAGATAAATGCATCTATACTGAACTACACACTTATAAATCCACTGGTAAGGATTTACCTTGAGGAATCAAAAGATGAAGGCGTGACTATGTTTCAGAATAGTATGTCAGCCTTGACATATACGAGTCTTCCTTACGGAAATTACAAGCTTCATGTCCAGCTTCAGAGTCAGGCCAATGGAAAAGTATATCAGGATGAAGTATTTAACATAAAAAAGGAGGCAAGGCCCACAGAGATAGTTGCCGTAAAGGTAGCCATTGGCATCCTGGGAGCTATTCTTATTGCGGTGGTTGTGTGGCAGATCCTAAGCGGAACCATTATAAGAAGGCAATATGAGCAGATCCGCATAGCTAAAGATGACGCTGAGAGAGCAAACAGCGCAAAGTCGAGATTCCTTGCCAATATGTCCCATGAGATCAGAACACCTATCAACACCATCATGGGTATGGATGAGATGATAATGAGGCAGGACTCTGAAGGGGTTCCAAAGGAGTATTATCAGAGCATAATGAGTTATGCCAGTGACATAAAAAGAGCATCGGAGTCTCTTTTGGGACTTATAAATGACGTTCTCGACCTGTCCAAGATTGAGTCAGGAAAAGTTCATCTTGTGGAAGAAGAGTATGATCTTGTTGAACTTTTAAGAGCAATCATACCTATGATCAGGGTAAGAAGCAATTTAAAGAATCTTGATTTCAAGGTGGAAGTAGATGAAAATCTCCCCCAGAAATTATATGGTGATGACGGCAAGATAAAACAGGTGGTACTAAACCTTCTTACAAACGCAGTGAAGTATACCGAAGAAGGCGAATTTACCTTAAAGGTCGAAAAGGTTTGGGCTGATGCCAAAGACTGCGGACTTAAGTTTGTGGTAAAAGACACAGGAATTGGAGTTAAAGAAGAGAATATTGAAAAGCTCTTTTCCGCCTTTGAGAGATTTGAAGAAAACAGAAACCGCTCTATTCAGGGGACAGGACTTGGACTTCACATTTCAAAACAGTTTGCGGAGCTTATGAAAGGCGATTTAAGGTGCGAAAGTGAGTATGGAAAAGGTTCAACCTTCACCTTTGAGGTCGAGCAAAAAATAGTTGATGGAAGTGCCATTGGTAAGTTCACTGAAAGCAGCGGTGACATACATATTGGTCCATATGTACCTGAAGTTTACGCACCTGAAGCAAAGGTTCTTGTGGTGGACGATGATGCCATGAACAGGCAGGTTATTTCAGGACTTTTGAGCAAAACAGGCCTTAAACTCACAACTGCTACCAATGGAAAAGAGTGTCTGGAAAAGCTAAAAGAGAACTCTTTCCACTTAGTCCTTTTGGATCATATGATGCCTGTTATGGACGGAATGGAGACAATAAAAGAGATAAGAAAGGACTACCCGGATCTGCCTGTACTCATGCTGACTGCAAATGCAGCTAACAGCGGGAATGAGTTTTATTTAAGCCATGGTTTTAATGGATATCTCCCAAAACCTTTAAATGGTGCTGATCTTGAAAAGGCAATCAAAAAGTATATTCCAAAAGATCTTTTGAAGGAAGAAATACCGGAGGAACTCATAGGAAAGCAGGATAATGCGGAGACAGACATGGGCGAACTATCCTGGGTAAAAGACATCGATGATATCTCTGTGGATGAAGGAATACTAAACTGTGGAGGCAAAGACTCTTATGTAAGTGCACTTACTCTTTTTGCAAACACGGTATCAGATAATTCGGATGTTATTGAAAAAGCTTTTACCGAGAAGGATATCAAGGCTTTCACAATTAAGGTTCATGCCCTAAAGAGCGCTGCAAGGCTCGTCGGAGCAATGGAACTTTCGGAACTTGCAAAAAAACTTGAGGCAGCAGGCAATAACAATGACATTGAATTTATTAATGAAAAAACAAAACTACTTCTGGAAAAATACAGAAATTTCAAGGATAAGCTCAAAGGGCTTGTTGAAAAAGAAGAGGATAATTCAGCCAAAGAACCCATTCCGGAGGCTGAACTTAAGGAAGCTTATGATGCTTTGAGTGAATTCGTTACCCAAATGGAGTATGATGGCGCTATAATGGTAGTGGAGCAGGTTAAGAAGTACAAACTGCCGGAAAAAGACAAAAAGAAATTTGATAATATAGAACATGCTTTAAAACAATTTGACTGGGACAAAGTTGAAGATGAACTGAAAACATGATACTTACGGAGGATAATTTATGTTTTTTGGCTCAGGTAAGGTGCTGGTAATAGGTGAAAAAGAGACTTTTATAATAAAGGTCTTACTTGGAAAACTAAATGATGCAAGATTGCAGACATCTTTTGCTTCAGAAAATTTAAATGCAATAAATGAGGCATGGCCGGAGGATGGTCTTATTGTGTACTATCTGGAAGCAGGAAACAGGATTTCGCCTGAAATATCCACCTTTTTGAAGGATAAGCTGTTGGAGTGCAATAAACAGCTCTTTGTCATTGGTGATGCTGTTGATACCAAAAGCGTGATAGATTCAATGCCACCGCATCTTATTGGAAAAGTTTTTGAGAGGCCACTTAATTATGAGAACTTTGTCAGCGCAACGCTTGCTTATTTCAATATGGTGGCTGATGGCGAAACTAAACGAAGTGTCCTGATCGTGGATGATGATCCTAACTATATGGGACTTGTTAGAGAGTGGCTAAAAGATACCTATAAAGTTTCTATGGCCAATTCAGGAATGAGAGCAATAAAGTGGCTTAGCTCAAATAGTGCAGACCTTATACTGCTTGATTATGAGATGCCGGTTACTGACGGGCCGCAGGTTCTCGAGATGCTGCGGAGCGATCAGGAAACCAAGGATATTCCGGTTATGTTCCTTACCGGAAAGGACGACAAAGAAAGCGTTATGGCAGTTCTTTCACTAAAGCCCGAAGGCTATATATTAAAGACCAGCGGCAAAGAGGAACTTGTAAACACAATTCGTAAGTTTTTTATGTCAAGGTGAATGATATCTGATGAGAAAAAGAACTTTTAAAGATTATTCATCAAAAGAAATATATATATACAAGGTGACGTTGATCCTGGCGGGAATCCTTTTGAACCTTGCCGGGAAATGGATCGCCGGCTTTTTTGGGCTGCCGCTTTTTCTTGATACTGTAGGAACAATATTCGCCTCTGCTGAATGTGGCTTGTTTGCAGGCCTTTTTGTTGCGCTTATGACAAATGTGGCAGGCAATTATTTTGATGGCGTATCCTTGTATTTTGCCATTGTAAATATGGTTGTTGCGCTTTGTTCTGCAAGATTCTTTTATAAGAATTATCTTAAGAGAAAGTCTGGACTTATTTCTTTTATTTCTGTGATATCTATAATATCAGGTACCCTCTCAGCATTTATCGAGTGGTCTATTATTGGAGTACCTGAAAATGAACTGGTTGCCGGATTTACTGCGCTTGTATTGGATAAGGCAGATCTTCCATACATGCTTTCCTATGTTATTGGCGATGTGGCAGTCAATTTCATTGATAAAACAGTAGCTGTGGTCATAGCACTTATTCTGGTCTGGCTGATCCCCGGTGGAGTAAGGGATGGAATATGGAACAGGGAGCTAAACTATGCTGAAGTAGCAAAGGAGCAGTTCTATAACGGCGAATATAATGACATGAATCGTCGAAAGATAAGAATAAGACTTCTTTCCATAATTGCTTTGGAAGCTACATTCCTTTCAGCAGTTATTTCGTATGTGAGTATTTCGCTCTACAATGAAAATGCTGTACGCGATAGAATTGAGCAGGTTAAGGGCGTGACAAGACTTATTTCAGGAGCCTTTGATGGCGATATGATGCCTGTTTTTTTGGAGGAAGGATTTTCCAACCAAAGATACCTAGACCTGGAGGGACTTCTGGTTGCGACCTGTGTTAATTCTCCCGGGGTAGACAGAGCATATGTTTATCAGATAAAAGAAAATGGATATTACATAATATTTGATTCTGATCCGGGATTTAAGGTGGGTGGTTCTATTGGTGAGTATCATCCGCATATAGAGGGCTTTTTACCTTATGTGCCGCAGCTTGTGGCAGGTGAAAAGATTGACCCGGTGGAGATTAATGACGACAGCGGCTGGTATATAACAGGACTTCAGCCTGTGTATAACAGTGCGGGAGAGTGCGTGGCTTATGTTGGCGCGGATATGTCCATGAAGAATATACTAAGTTATAGACATGATTTTACTATAAGAGTTTTACTGGTTGCCGTGAGCTTCCTTGTACTTAGCATTTCTCTGGGAGTATGGCTGGCAGCTAAATATCATACAATTTTGGACAGACAGTATGACATGCTTCGTGAGGCAAAAGAGGAAGCCGACAGTGCCAACAGGGCAAAGACAAGATTTCTTGCAAATATGTCTCATGAGATCAGAACGCCTATTAATACCATCATGGGCATGGATGAGATGATACTTCGTCAGGACACAGAAGGTGTTTCAAGAGACTATGTGGAGAATATTCAGGGGTATGCCGCATCTATAAAGAAAGCATCCGAGATTCTTCTGGGATTGATAAATGATATCCTTGATCTGTCCAAGATAGAATCAGGGAAGATGAATTTGGTAGAGCAGAACTATGATACAGCGGAAGCTCTTAGAAGTATAGTATCTATGATACGTGTTAAGAGCAATGAAAAGGGATTGGATTTCAAAGTTGAAATAGATAAAGATATACCGAAAGTCCTTTATGGTGATGTAGGAAAACTTAAGCAGGTTGTCTTAAATCTTCTCACAAATGCTATAAAATATACAAATGAGGGCGGTTTTACTTTAAAACTGGCAATGCTTCGCTCAGACGGCGACAGGTGTGATCTGTATTTGGGCGTTAATGACACCGGAATAGGTATTAAATCCGGGGATATAGATAAAATTTTTGCCCCATTTGAGAGAGTGGATGAAGTGAAAAACGAAGCTGTTCAGGGAACTGGTCTTGGTCTTAATATCTCAAGACAATTCGTTAAGCTCATGGGCGGAGAACTTAAGTGTGAAAGTGAGTACGGCGAAGGTTCGACGTTTTTCTTCACAATAAGTCAAAAGGTGATAAACAATGACCCTATAGGCGAATTTGTTGAGAAACATGATGAGCAGCATGTCGGAAAATATATTCCTAAATTTGTTGCACCTGACGCCAAGATTATGGTTGTTGACGACAATGAGATGAACCTTCAGGTTGTACTTGGTCTCTTAAAGAGGTCTAAGATAAATATCGTTACAGCCATGAGTGGTAGAGAATGTCTTGATAAATTGGATGACAGCTATAACCTTATTTTGCTGGACCACATGATGCCTGGTATGGATGGTATTGAGACTCTTCAGGAGATACATCAGATCACGGTTGAGATTCCGGTAATCGCGCTCACAGCCAATGCAGCTCACGATGGAAGGGATTACTATAGAAGCAAGGGATTTATTGATTACCTTGCTAAACCGGTTGATGGAGATCTGCTTGAAGAAACTATCAGAAAGTACCTGCCTGACAATCTTATTCATGACGTTGATCCAAATGAAGTTGAAAAAGAAAAGCCGCATCTTTCTGAAAGCCTTAAAAAATTGATTGGTATTGAGGGAATAAATCTTGATGACGGTATCAACTTCTGCGGAAGTACTGATTCACTTGAGAAATTCCTTGATACTTTCTACGGGACCATCGATGAAAAGGCAAAAGAGATCGAGGATGCTTTTACTTCAGAGGATTATAGCTTTTATACCATTAAGGTACACGCATTGAAGAGCACTGCAAGGATAATAGGTGCAAAAGAGCTTTCGGAGCTGGCACTTAGCCTTGAAGAAGCGGGAAAGAGTGGAAATATTGACCTTATAAAAGAAAAGACAAAAACTCTTTTGTCCCTCTACAGAAGTTACAAGGGAAAACTGCACAACTACTTTGCTAAAAGGCATCAAAGCGAAGGCGAAAAAGAAACCATTACAGAGGACATGCTGAAAGATGCCTACGGCGCTCTTAAAGAGCTTGTCCCTGCAATGGATTATGATGCGGTAGAAATGGTACTTAATGAACTTGATAAATATGATCTTCCGTCTGAAGAAAAGGAGAAGATAAATAAACTTCAGGACCTTCTTAAAAAGGCCGACTGGGATGAAATGGAAAATTTATTAAAATAGATCAGTGAGATGATAAAAGTTCATCGATCTTATCCCAATCAAAGGCCTTAAGGGCTGTTGCAATATTGTCAAATACAGCTTTATCCTCTTTTGGAAGAACGTAATCATTTAGCTGGGCAAGGACTAATTCAGCACTATCATAGTCCATCTGCTCAGCTATTTCTTTTAATGAGGCATATGCACTGCTTAGGTCATCAGAAGAAATGGGCTCTTTTCCTGTGTCGTCAGAGGTTTCTTTGCTGTCAAGTTTTGAAAGCTTATTTTTAAAGCTCCTGTACATTTCGAGAAGCTCATCGTTGTGGGTGGTAATAAAGCCCAAATCGGATTTGTTTCCGGCGTCCTCAAGAGACTTTGCAAGTTCTGAAAGCTCATTAGCTCCAATAATGCGGGCAGAGCTCTTTAAGGCATGAACCTTAATTGTGTAGAGCTTTATGTCGTTTTCTTTGTAGGCGTTTTCAATTACTTTTGCATTCTCATCTATGGTGTCGTAAAAGAGCTGTGCAGAGAAAACAAAGCCTATGGCACCACCGGAGTTTTTGATTCCATCTTCAGCTTTAATACCTTCTACCTTTTCAAGCCACTTTTTATCAGGAGGAAGTTCAGGACTTTCTTCTGGAATTATTGGAGAAACAGCCTCTTTGATCTTTTCCTTTGGAATATTGTCGAGAAGTGCTTTCTCTAAAACATTTGAATCAATAGGTTTACTGATATATCCGATAAAGCCCTTTGAACCATAGAATCCATCGCCGTTTGCCATATAGTTTGCGGTCAGGGCAATGGCAGGTATTTCTTTGTTAAATTCTCTTACCTTCTCAAGGGTTTCAATTCCATCCATTCCTGGCATCATGTGATCCAAAAGAAGAAGGTCATAATTATTTTCTTTTAGCATATCCAGGCAGGCAAAGCCTGATTCAGCTGTATCGATTTGAACTTTGATGGGCTTAAGGAACCCTTTTACAACTGCAAGGTTCATGGAGTTATCATCAACAACCAGAATTTTAGCATCTTCTGCTGTAAATCCGGCAACGTGGAGTCCGACAGATTTTGTTTCATCTGTTTCTTTGAATTCCCCAATAGGAGTGGCGTCAATGATCTTCTGGTTTACAGTGAAAATAAAAGTGGAACCTTCACCGTAGACACTTTCGCAGGTGAGGCTTCCGCCTAAAAGCTCCGAGAACTGTCTGGAGATATCAAGTCCAAGTCCTGTTCCCTGAATACTGTTGTTTCTCTCTTCGTCAAGTCTTTCAAAAGCTGAAAAGAGCTTAGGGATATCTTCTTCTTTAACGCCGATTCCGGTATCCTTAACAGAGAAAAGAAGATTACAATTATCACCTTCTACTGAGAGAACTTTTGCAGTAAGAGTAAAGCCGCCTACTTCTGTGTATTTTACGGCGTTTGTTAAGAGATTAAGTACTATCTGCTTTATTTTTCCCATATCGCCATAAAGTTTTGCAGGCAGCTCTTTATCTATATCGAGTTCAAAGTACAGGTCTTTCTGATTACTTCTTATGCGGATCATGGTAATGACTCCCCTAAGAAGCGTAGTAACGTCGTATTCCTGCTCGACAATGTGCATCTTACCTGACTCGATCTTGGAGATATCAAGAATGTCATTGATAAGTCCAAGCAGAGATTCAGAGGCATATCTGATATCGAGTGCGTAGTTTGTTATGGACATGAAATATGGCTTAGGAACACCGGTGGCGTCTTCTCTTAAGATCATTTCATCCATTCCCATGATGGTGTTGATAGGGGTTCTGATCTCATGAGACATATTTGCCAGGAATCTTGATTTTGCATTATTGGCCTTTTCGGCAGCCATTTTGGCCTCTTCAAGCTTATTCATATTAATGATCTCAAATACATAGGCAAGCACTACCATTCCAACTATGGTCATGTTTGTAAGCGAAAGACCATAGGAAAAGATCTGTATTACTGTTGCCACGTACGGAAGGATGCTAAACAAAAGCAGAAAGATAGTGGAACTGCGGTACAAATATTTTCTGATCCTGATGATAGTGACGATCTGGAGCAAAGTTATAGAAAGCGGGAATAAATATGACACAAGAAATCCCGGGTTTCTCACATAGTGATTGGTTTCGTCAAAGTAATAATAGAATTTGGTAAAGAGGTTGGCGACTATCATAAGTGCACCGATAGTGAAAAGAAATTCACTGATAACCAGAAGTATCGGTGGCTTTTTAGGCTTTACTGTCGTTTTTATTATGTCTAGCAGATATACGTTAAAAGCGTGGGATACATATAAGGACAGCAAATAAACGAGGAAATTACTTATTCTTACCATCCAGTATCCTTTTTCTGATATATCACCTCTGTAAATATATGCAATCCTGTCAAAAATAAGAAGAAACATGGAAGAAAGTTCCATGGAAACAAGAGCGTGTTTTCGAGACCTGGTAAGAGTTTTGGTGGACAAAGCAAGGATTGTCAATACTCCACAACCACCACTTAGAAACAGCATGATATCAAGTTGGTAAGTTCTCAAAAAATCGTACATACAAATACCCGCCGAAAGACCATATTTATAGATACTACTAGTATACCATATTAATGATTAAAAATTGATAAAGTACGATAAAACGTTTGAACTGGACTTGGTAAAATGCTATATTTAAACTAGACTGTTGTAGTCAATATGGACTTCGTGGGTGATGCAGGATGAACGAAAAATTTTTTGAACTAAAAAAAGAGAAACAGGACCGCATGATAAATGCTGCGCTTTTAGTGTTTTCCCGTTACGGCTATTATCATGCAAGCACTGATGAAATTGTTAAAGTTGCCGGAATAAGTAAGGGACTTCTTTTTCACTATTTCGGGAGCAAGATCGGGCTCTATTCCTTTCTGTATGATTATGCTACCCGTTTTGTAACCCTTGAACTTGCACAGAATGTGGATAAAGGCGAGACAGAGTACTTTGAACTGTACAAGCAGATCGTTTCAGCCAAGGCGGCTTCTATGGGCCAGTATCCATATATATATCTTTTCCTGAAAAGAGCTGAGGATGAGACTTATGCAGAGGCTCTTTCCGAAATAATGGAAAGGCGTGAAAAATATCAAAGAATAATGGAAGCTTTAAGAGAAAGAGCTGATATAACAGTTTTTTCTCCTGGAATTAACTATAACAAAGTTTGGAATATGCTCGATCATACTGTTGATGGAGTTATGGAAAAAGAGCTGAAGCAGGACACCTTCAGGTCAGATCTGTTTTTAGAAGAAGCTATTGAATATGTTGATATGGTAAGCAAAATGGTTCTCTCATAAAAGGAGGCAAACATGAGCAAGTTTTTAGTAGCTGGAGTAACGCAGATTGAAACAATTGTCAGAGTGGATAAGATTCCCGTAAATTATGCTCCTTTGACCAGGGTTCAGGATTCTATCTACACTGCCATGGGCGGCGATGCTTACAATGAGTCACTGGCTCTAAAGTGGTTGGGAGATGAAGTTACATTCATGTCCATTGTTGGAAGAAATCAGGATTTTGGTCTTATCAATCCGCCTGACAGAAGGATAACTCTTTCTACTGACTATATCATTCCTCAGATGCAGGAAACTCCCACTGAAGTGGTGCTGTATGACAAACAGAGAAAGCAGCAGATATTTGAGGATATTAAGGACCTTAGAGAAAATGTATACGACATGAATGTGGTAACACCAATAGCCGGTGCATGTGACATGATGGTCCTTGCCAATGCTAATTTCTGCAGGCCTTTTGCCAAGACTGCTGCAGAACTTGGAAAGCCGATAGCAGTCAATATAAGAAGCTATAATCCTGAAAAGGAAAAATACAATACGGATTTCCTTGAACCTGCAAAGGTACTGTATTTCAGCGATGATACTCTCTCTGAGGATCCATATGATTTCATAGACAGAATGGCATCAACTTATGGAACAGAGGTAATTATTCTTGGACAGGGTAGTGAAGGCCTTATCCTGTTTGACAAGACCAAGGATATAAAGGCTCATTACAAGACAGTTAAGACCAACGAAGTTGTCAATACAATCGGTGCCGGTAATGCCCTGTTTGCATGTTTCCTTCATTTCTACATGGAGACGGGAGACAGTGTAAACGCAATAAAGAATGCTCTTTTATTTGCATCCTACAAGATCGGGTATATGGGTACTTCCAATGGATTTATGACTGTAGACCAGCTTGAGCAGTGGAGAAACCTTATTTGGGGAATTAAAAAGACTCCTTTTGAAGAGCATGGTGTTTGATTTTTTTTACTTGAAATAGTTTTTATAAACTGATAAAGTAGAGCTATGGAAACGTTACCGGGAACGGTGATTTTTTCCGTAGCTCTTTTGATGAAAGAACTGTTACAGTGATAGATTTTATTAGTGTTGAGAGGATTTGTTATGGCTAAAAAAAGTAAAAAGAAGACAAGAGCATGTGGGGTTTTACTTCCGATTTTTTCACTTCCGTCAGAATATGGAATCGGAACATTTTCAAAACAGGCGTATGAATTTGTTGATTTTTTGGAAAAGGCAGGACAGAGCTACTGGCAGATTCTTCCACTTGGCCCTACAAGCTATGGTGATTCGCCATATCAGTCTTTTTCAACGTTTGCAGGGAATCCATATTTTATAGATATCGAGGCACTTATTGAAGAGGGATTTTTGGATAAAGCTGATGCAGACAAGTGCGATTTTGGTGTCAGCGATGAGTACATAGATTATGAGAAGCTTTACAGATCAAGGTTTAAGCTCCTCAAAAAGGCTTTTGACAATCTGGACAAGGTTTCAAAGTCAGCAGAGATAAAGAAAGAATTTGAAGCTTTCAAAAATGATCCTGACAATGACTGGCTTTCAGATTATTCCCTTTTCATGGCTCTTAAAAATGTCAATGGCGGCAAGGCCTGGGACACATGGGAAGAGGGAGTGAGACTTAGAAAAAAGGATGCGCTTAAAGCTGCTGTAGAAAAATATAAGGTTGAAATAGAGTTTTACAGCTTTTTACAGTATCTTTTCTCAAAACAGTGGAAAGCGCTCAAGGCATATGCTAATGGGAAGGGCGTTGATATTGTGGGAGATATCCCGATCTATGTGGCATTTGACAGTGCTGATACATGGGCTAATCCTGAACTCTTCCAGCTCGATAAGGACAATGTTCCTACGGATGTTGCAGGATGCCCGCCGGATGCATTCAGTGCAACAGGTCAGCTTTGGGGCAATCCTTTGTATAGATGGGATTATCACAAGAAGACAGGCTACAAGTGGTGGATGAAGAGACTTGCCCATTGCTTTAAGCTATATGATGTCGTAAGAATCGACCACTTCAGAGGCTTTGATGAGTACTATGCAATTCCATATGGCAACCCTACTGCTGAGATTGGAGAGTGGAGAAAAGGTCCGGGTATCGAGCTTTTTGATGTCATGAAAAAGGAACTTGGCGAGCAGAGAGTTATTGCAGAGGATCTTGGCTTTTTGACTCCTTCTGTAATAAAACTTGTTAAAAAGACAGGCTTCCCGGGAATGAAGATCCTTGAATTTGCTTTTGATTCAAGGGAGGAGAGCGACTATCTTCCTCACAACTATACAAAGAACTGCATTGTTTATACAGGAACTCACGACAATGAAACCTGCAGAGGCTGGTTCGATGCACTTCCAAGAAGCGACAAGAGATTTGCCAAGGAATATCTGGGTATCACATACTCAAAAGATGCAGTCAAAGCTATGATCAGAGCGGCTTTTGCCAGCGTATCTGACACAGCGATCATTCCAATGCAGGATTATCTGGAACTTGGTGCAGAGGCAAGGATCAATACTCCTTCAACACTCGGTGGCAACTGGGTATGGCGTATGAGAAAAGATGCTCTTTCAGATTCTCTTTGCAAGGGAATGTATGACTATGCTAGAATCTATGGAAGATTGAGATAAAAAGAAAAAACGGATCCGATGGCGTGTGGACAGAAATCCATGCGGCATCGGACTTGTAGTTTCATAGAGATAGGTGGATGTTATGGCGGATATTACAATAGTTGAGATTGCGAAAAGATGCGGTGTAGGGGTCAGTACCGTATCAAGAGCAATTAATGACCACTCTGATATCAATCCTGAAACCAAAAAAAGGATTCTTGAGGTAATAAAGGAAACTGGCTATGTTCCCAATAACAGCGCAAGGAATTTGAAGCGAACAGATGCCAAATGCATTGCTGTTCTGGTAAAGGGAATTACCAATCCATTTTTTACCCCGATGATACAGATAGCAGAGCAGGAGGCAGAAAATCGCAAGTATGCGCTGGTCCTCAGACATGTTGAGGCTTATGAGGATGAGCTGGATGTGGCTCTTGAGCTTGAAAAAGAAAAGAGACTTCGCGGCATTATATTTATGGGAGGAAGCTCAAGACATTCTTCTTCCAAGATAAAGCAGCTTAATGTCCCTGTTGTTTTTGCTACTATTGGTTCGGAAGTATCAGAGAAATTAAGTAAAAAAGAGTACTCGACAGTATCTGTGGATGACTTGCTTGAAAGCCGCAAGATGACTGAGTATCTGATCGGACTTGGACATAAAAAAATCGCAATTTTATCTGAAGGAAGTGATAAGCCTTCCATAGTAAAGCTTCGTCTTGAAGGTTATCTGGAGGCACTTAAGGAAAATGGCCTAGAGATAAATGAGAATCTTATCCGTTTGGTTGATAAGAGAATTTATTCCATGGAAAACGGCTACCAGACTACTAAAGCACTTATTGAGTCAGGTGAAGAGTTCTCAGCTCTTTACTGTATTTCAGACGTACTTGCTGTTGGCGCTTTAAGAGCTTTTGCTGATGCAGGTATAAGAGTTCCTGAGGATGTGAGCGTGGCAGGTTTTGACGGGCAGGATATTTCAAGGTTCTGCGTGCCAAGACTCACAACTGTCAGGCAGCCACTTGAGGAAATATCAAAGGCAACAATGAAGTTATTATTTGACATCATCGACGGAGAAAGTGGCCATCGCCACATTACATTCCCCGGGGAACTGATCGAGGGTGAATCAACAAGGAGGAGATCATGAACAGAACAGCGATTTTTTTAGCAAATGGGTTTGAAGAAATTGAGGCACTTACAGTTGTTGATCTTTTAAGAAGAGCTCAGATAGAGATCAGTACAGTTTCAATCAGCGATTCTCTCGAGGTTACAGGATCACATAACATTACAGTAAAAGCTGATAAGTTATTTGGTGATGTGAACTTTGATGAAATCGACATGATAATTCTTCCGGGTGGAATGCCTGGAACAAACAATCTGTTTAACTGTGAGCCATTAAAAGCAAAGATTACAGAGTTTAATAACGCAGGAAAGCTTCTTTCTGCAATATGTGCGGCACCTACAGTCTATGGCAGGATGGGTCTTCTTGATGGCAAAAAAGCCTGCTGTTACCCGGGATGTGAAGTGGATCTTAATGGTGCCAATGTGCAGACATCAGAAGTTACCTTTGATGATAACTTTATAACCAGCCGCGGAATGGGAACCGCAATTCCATTTGGTCTTGCCATTATCGAGAAATTCCAGGGCCCAAAGGCTGCAGAGGATATGGCTGCAAAAATAGTATATAAACAGTAAGCTCCAGGGAATGTTTAAGAAGGCATTCCTGTCTATTGAGGAAAAACATATGGGAATAGAAATTGAACGCAAATTCACAGTAAAAGAGCTTCCCAAGGACTTAGACCGATACCCCTACCATGTTATTGAGCAGGGGTATCTTAATGTTCACCCGGCAGTCAGGGTGCGCAGGGAAGATGACACCTATTACATGACATATAAGGGATCTTCCATGGAAAATGAAGATCCATCGCAGGATGGCCAGAGCAGGCCAATAGGTAAAGTAGAATATAACATGCCCCTTGATAAAGAATCTTATGATCACCTTGTTCTCAAGGCTGATGGCAATATGATAAGGAAAAAGAGATACCTTATTCCATTAAACAGCGATGGATTTGATGAAACTTTTTTTGCCGGTGAGCCGGGTATAAAAAAGGCTGTAGAAGAGGGAAAGATTAAGATAGAACTGGATATTTTTGATGCGCCTTTTGAAGGGACTATTCTTGCGGAAGTTGAATTTCCGAGTGAAGAGGCAGCAAGAGCGTATAAGCCGGCAAAGTGGTTCTTTGAGGATGTTACCGGTGATGTGAAATACAGCAACTCTCACATGAGCTCAGTAAAATTGTGATTTGATGAGAATTGACTTTTTTAAGATAAATTGTTGTGGAAAAAAATATTCAGCTATGTTATAATCTACAAGCGATTGTGCCTAAAAGGCCAGAAGGGTTTAAAAACCCTTTATATAAACAATTTTTAGAAGGAGAATTTAGCAAAAATGAGCGTAACAGTAGAGAAGCTTGAGAAGAGCATGGCTAAGCTTAAGATCGAAGTATCTGCAGAGCAGCTTGAAAAGGCTATCCAGAAGGCCTATGACAAGAACAAAAACAAGATTCAGATCCCAGGATTCCGTAAGGGCAAGGCTCCTCGTAAGATGATCGAGCAGATGTATGGCAAGGGAGTATTCTATGAGGATGCTGCTAACGAGCTTATCGAGGAAGAGTATCCTAAGGCTGTAGAGGAGTGTGGAGAAGAAGTTGTTTCTTCACCTAAGATTGATGTTGAGCAGCTTGAGGCTGGTAAGGATTTCATCTTTACAGCAGAAGTAGCTCTTAAGCCTCCAGTTAAGCTTGGTAAATATAAGGGCGTAGAGGCTGAGAAGATGGATCTCGAAGTATCTGACAGCGATGTTGATGCTGAGATCGACAAGCAGAGAAATACAAACGCAAGAACAGTAGAAGTAACAGACAGAGCTGTTAAAGATGGCGATATCGTTACTCTTGATTTTGAAGGATTTGTTGATGGAGTTGCATTCGAAGGTGGTAAGGGAACAGATTATCCTCTTACAATCGGTTCAGGTGCTTTCATTCCTGGATTTGAAGAGCAGCTTGTTGGATTTGAAATTGGTAAGGAAGGCGATGTTAACGTAACATTCCCTGAGGATTACCAGGCTGACAACCTTGCTGGTAAGGCTGCAACATTCAAGTGCACAGTTAAGGCTATCAAGGCTAAAGAGCTTCCTGAGCTCAATGATGAGTTCGCTAGCGATGTATCTGATTTCGATACACTTGCTGAGTACAAGGAAGATGTTAAGAAGAAACTCGTAGAGAGAAAGACAAACGAAGAGAAGGCTAAGAGAGAGGACGCTGTAGTTAAGGCTGTTATCGAAGATTCTGAGATGGAACTTCCAGAAGCTATGGTTGAGACTCAGGCTAGACAGATCGTTAATGATTTTGCTCAGAGACTTCAGATGCAGGGCATGAGCATGGATCAGTACCTTCAGTATACAGGCAACACTGTAGACAAGATGATCGAGCAGGTTAAGCCACAGGCTATCGAAAGAATCCAGGCTAGACTTGTTCTTGAGGAAGTTGCTAAGGCTGAGAACATCACAGTTAGCGATGAGGACTTCGAGGAAGAACTCAAGAAGATGGCTGAGCAGTATAAGATGGAACTCGATAAGCTCAAAGAGCTTATGTCAGAGTCTGAGCAGAAGACAATGAGAAGTGACCTTGCTGTTCAGAAAGCTGCTGATTTCCTTGTAGAGAACGTTAAAGAAGTAGCTAAGAAGAAAGCTACAAAGAAGGCTGACGATGCTGAAGAAAAGCCAGCAAAGAAGACAGCTGCAAAGAAGACAACAAAGAAAGCAGACGATGCTGAGGAAAAGCCTAAGAAGACAGCTACAAAGAAAGCTGCTAAGAAGGATGACGACGCAGAAGAGAAGCCTAAGAAGACAACAAGAAAGAAAAAGACAGAAGAAGAGGCTTAATTAACTCTGTATATTTAAGCACAACAATTTATAGAGATATAGATTATAAAGAGGATTCTTGCGCAAGCTAAATGCTTGCGCGAGAATCTTTTTCTTTGTATATGCGTAAGTAAGTTGGGATACATAGTGACGGTTCAAATAAATTGATCTATGTCACGAATGCTTTCTCCAATGGAGCAAGCATTCTTCAGTTATCAGATCATCCTTTATAGACCAGATCACATGATGATAAACATATGTATTGGAAACAATACTTTCATCATGAGAAAAGTTTTAGATTGCGGCTGAGTACGCCACCATTGACTGAGTCTGAGAAAAACGTCGTCTATACCTCGCCGACGGTGAGGATGATGGGAACAGTAAGTTTTATCTCACCGTCGGATTCAGCATTGTAGCGTTTTCCTCAGAACCCGTCAATGGCAGGCACCTTCGGTGTGGCTGGGTTTTAATGCCTCGGGTTCTGACTCCGAGAACAGTAGGGGTGGCTGAAATTGAATCAGCTGGAGACTTGGGATAATGAAAGCATAAAGATTTACCTGGCTATAGCATGATGCGAGAGATTTTTCTCGATTTTCATGCCTTGTGCAAAGGCTTCTGACATGAGTTGGAGATTTTTTGCAAGTATCACATGCTTTGTATAGTGGTTCAGACATGTTGTTAGTGATTTTGACTCAGATACCATGTCTTTGCTTAGTAATTCGACATGCTGTGTCAGATTTTCCTCATAATTTCATGCCTTGAATAGAATCGTTTGGCATGAAATCTAGAATTTATTCTATTATTCATGTCTTGTACATCTTTTTCGACATGACGCGAGCATCTTTTTTCTGTACACATGCTTTCTTTTTATAAAACAATCATTGATGTTTAGATGAAAAGGATGATTTGGGCATATAGCGCTAAAAAACTTCC
>NZ_ATVR01000010.1 GCF_000420825.1 Butyrivibrio sp. AE2015
GATACATAAAAACCGGAGAATATCCAAAGAAGATGCTGGTCTAAAAAATGGGTGTAAATTTCAAATACTGTCCTTGACATGGGTAGTAGTTTACTTGATGAGGATGTGGCAGCAAGCCTAATTTCAGGCTATGTGCCCAAATCAACATTTTTTCATCATTTTATATGGACCTTAATATTATCAAGACAATGGATGAAAAAAATCTATGACCTAGGGAGAAGAAAAACTCTGATTAGGTCATGGATTTTGCAATAGCAAGACAATAGATCAATATAGAACATGACCCAAGTAAAAGAAAAATGCTGAATAGGTCATGAATTTAGTAATTGCAAAGCAATATTATGACTTAAAGCATGACCTAGAAAGAATAAAAAACTTCACCAGGTCATGTTTTTGATTTGTTTACCTTTATTTTCCCCCGAGTCCCATGCTGATCCAAATTCAGCAACCCCTTACTGTTCTCGGAGTCAGAGCCCGAGGCAATAACAACCAGCCACACCGAAGGTGCTTGACATTGACGGGGTCTGAGGAAAACGCTACAATGCTGAATCCGACGGTGAGATAAGATCTACTGTTCCCATCATCCTCACCGTCGGCTCGCAGACCAGGGCGTTTTCCTCAGGTTCAGTCAATGGTGGCGTACGGAGCCAATTACTTATGCATAAACAAAGAAATAATTATTTGTGAACATATAATATAAGCCATAGTAATCTTCTTAACTAATATAACTAATATCACCTTTGTTTTAGCGTTACTAAAATATCTCATTATCCTATGGAAACTGTATACCTATAAATAATTAAATATTTTATATTAAGTATTCTAAATAAAAACCGATATATGTTGTGAGAGTCTATGGATGTTTATGTCCAAACAAAATAAATATATTTGAAAGGAGGAACTTGATGAGCAGTACGACAAATAATGTAGGAGCAATGCTTACCTACATGCAGAAGTCGACTGCAGCGGTTGGTGTTTCATCAATAGCAGAGCTTAAAACTAAAGTGGGAAATGCTGCAAACAGTTTTAGTAATGTCTTAAATAAGACATCAGATGCTTTAGTTCAGGCAAAAGATAATAAATCTCAGATTACAGATAATGCTATAAAGCAAGGAAAAAGTAATCAGGAGAAAGATGTAGCAAGATCAAATGAAAGTAATGACACACAAAAGGCAATCGGTAATAGTAAAAATAATACCGATAATCTTCAAAATAAGCAGAATACTGATAATGTTACTAAACTAGATGAAACCGATACAAAGAGCATGGAAGCAGATGAAAAGCTGCAGGAGGCTATAGGAGAAGCAGGAAAAGAACTTGTTTCTAAGATGGCACAAGCACTTGATATAAACGAGGAAGATATTTTAAGTGCTATGGAAATTCTTGGACTGATGGCTGGAGACCTTTTAAATCCTGAGAATGTACAGCTTCTGGTCACTGAAGTAATTGGCGAGGATAAGGCGCTTGATCTGTTAACTGACACAGATCTATATGCTACGATGCAGGACCTCATGGAGGGTGCAGATAGTATGAGGAGCGAACTTTTGAATGAGTTTGACTTATCCGAAGAAGATTTTGAACTTGCGCTTGAGAGCTTTGATGATGATCTGGTGGCTTTTGAAGGAACTAAAAAAGAAATGCCAGCTGAAAATGTTGGTAAAGTTCCCGAGATCATAGTAAATGAAGCCGGAGATGATATTTCTAAGGATATCAAGGCACCACAGTCTAAAGAGCAGATGCCTGAAATCAAGGCAGATGCAGGATCAGAAGAAGTGGAAATCGCTGAATTTAAGCCTGTTGAAGAAACATCTGATTCTTCAAATAGTCATAAAGAGACAAAGGGTGGTTTAAATGAAAGTGGTCAAAATGCGAATCTTTTTAATCAGCTAATAAACAATATAACAGATGCGGTAGATTCTGGTCCCGTCAGCACGGTTAGCTATACTGACAGGGCACAGATGGAAAATATAATAAGACAGATCACAGAAAAGATAACAATTTCTGCAGGAAATGGTGAGACTTCTATGGAACTTCAGCTTCACCCGGCTCATCTTGGCAACGTAAATATCCTTCTTACAAGTACTAAGGATGGAATAGTTGCAAAATTCACAGCCCAGAATGAACTGGTAAAAGAAGCAGTTGAGAGCCAAATGGCTTCTCTTCAGCAGAAATTTGACGCACAGGGAGTAAAAGTTACAGCAATTGAAGTTACTATTGCAAGCCATGCTTTTGAGCAAAATCTTGAGCATGATCAGCAGGGGCAGGCATATGAGCAGGCTGAGGGCAGATCAAAAAAGTCGCTTCGGAGAATAAATCTTTCTGAAATCTCAGAATTTGAAGAGGAAGATATGTCAGAAGAAGAGCTTATAGCTGCAAAAGTAATGGAAATGAACGGAAATACCGTTGACTATAGTGCATGATTTTTTGTTGGGCTGGCTTTTATGCCAGCCCTGGAGGATAAAAAATGGCAGATTTAAGTTCAGTTGAAGCTATTATTGAAAACGGTAAGGTGAAAAACCTTGATACCAATAGTTCTAGCAATAAAGCTGCTCCTACCGGTTATGACAAGGATTCTTTTTTGAAGATATTAGTTGCTCAGATGAAGTATCAGGATCCTATGGAACCTACATCAAACACTGAGTATATTTCCCAGTATGCAACATTTACTCAGGTTGAGCAGCTAAGTAACATGGCTAATTCCATGTCACTTTCAAGAGCTTCTGAGATGGTAGGAAAGACAGTTGTCGTTACACAGACAAATCCGGATAACGGTAAGAGTACTGAGATCCAGGGTGTTGTAGACTTTGTGACCTACAGCGGAAATAAGGCTTATCTTAGCATTAACGGCACAAATTATAACATCGATGATGTTACACAGGTTCTTGATTCTGATTATACTGATGCCCTTAAAGTTGTTGATGATTTCCAGAAGAATATAGATAAGTTACCTGAGCTTGAATATATTACCGAGGAAAAGCATGGTGAGACAATTGATTCAATGTATGACTATTATATGAATCTTGATGACAGAGCAAAGAATCTTATGAATAAGAATTATGTTACTTCACTTCTTCAGTATGTTAATCAGCTTGATGATATCAGAGGTGATACACACAGGACTTTTTCAAAGGACAAAACCTGATTGCAGTTAAAAGAACTATGGAAATACGCAGGAAAGGAGGTATATGAAATTGAATATTGATGAGAGAAGATTTTTATCAATAGACCAGGTGCAGGGCCAGATCAAAAACGTAAATGTTCAAAAAAGTGATAACAAAGGCCAAAGCATTCAAACCGGAGCAAATTCTTTTGCCAGTATTCTAAATAAAATACAGGAATCATCCGATAATACTATTAGTTCAGAAGAACTAAAGTTTTCTAAGCATGCCGCAAACAGACTGCAGGACAGAAACATAGTTTTAACAGATGAGCAGATGGCAAGGCTTAATATGGGCAAGATAGAAGCAGGTGAAAAAGGCATTAAAGACTCTCTTATACTCATTGATCAGCTTGCATTTATCGTAAATGTCCCAAACAACACAGTAGTAACAGCAATGGATCAGACAGAAAACAAGAGTAATGTTTTTACAAATATTGACGGAGCAGTGATTGCTTAACGGATTGGACCTAAAGAGGCCTTAAGTGCCTACAGGAGATCTTGATTTCCCGACTGATTGAAGGAAATCTCTTTTAAATCACTCATCCGTCCAAAATCAGATATTGATATGCGCGCATACGCATAGGTTTTATGATGGAGGACTAAAGTCTTATGATGAGATCACTTTATTCTGGTGTGGCCGGACTTCGCACACATCAGACCAAAATGGATGTTCTTGGTAACAATATTGCCAACGTTAATACAACATCATTCAAATCCCAGTCTATTACATTTTCAGACCTTATGTATCAGACAACCCAGTCAGCATCAGGTGCTACTGAGACTAAAGGTGGTGTAAATGCAAGACAGATCGGTCTTGGTGCTAAGTCAGGTGCGATTGCTACAGCAATTGAATCTCAGGGCGCTACACAGACAACAAATAACCCATTTGATATCATGATCACCGGTAAGTCATTCTTTGTAGTTAATAACGGTAAAGAAAATCTTTATACAAGAGATGGTTCTTTCTATGTTGACGGTGCCGGTAACCTTGCAATGCAGTCAAATGGATATTTCGTAATGGGTTGGACAGCACAGGAAGATCCTGAGACCGGAGCTATTACAGTAAATAAAAATGGTGGTTTATCCCAGCTTCAGATCATGAGCGCTGATAATACAACATATTCACCAGCATCTACAACAGCAGCTCTTTTCTCTGGAAATATTGATGATAATGATACAAACGTTGTATCTGATGATGGTAAGACACTCACTCTGGAATTCTATGATAACAAGGGATATCTCTATACAGGTAAGTTCACATTAAAGGATACAGGTACTGATGATCTTTTTTCACTTCAGCTTACAGATATAATTGATTCATCAGGAACATCGATCGGATCAGCACTGATGAAGGGCGTTACTTTCGGAGCGACTGAAACTACTGATGTTGGTGTTACAGACGCATATTCAGTAGAGGTTGGCGCTACAACATCAACTGTTAACCTTCTTGCAGGAGCTACAGTTTATTCAGGTGTTCCTACATCCGGAGTGTTGTCAGATCTTATGACAACAAGTAAAAGCAAATATGCAGGTATTCTTCAAAAGGTTTATGGCATTGATGATGCGACAGTAACCAGTAAGACGGAAGGATATTCCAAAACATCTGCATATACCATAAGTGAAAGTGGTACTTTGACCATTACTTATGATGATCCAAAAGAGACTAAATCTCCTACAGGCTATACTTATAACGGTAATAATTCAAATTCATATTATGTAAGTACTTCAGGTACCGGACTTGCCTACAATGTTCCAAGTGCTTCTGAGGGTGAAGTTAAAACTGTTGTAGGTGGTTCAAAGACTTTACAGGCTACACTTAAGAATGTATTTGGCATGACCGATGCTGAACTTACAACATTTACAGGTAGTTCATATTATAGATTTAATTTTAACTCCAATTCAGCAGGAAATGATACTTTCATAGTAACAAGTACACATGCACCAAATGCGGCAACAACAGCATCGACTACAAGTAAAACAGCTTTGGCAGCCTATTACAATGATTTTGACGGACTTGAAGATGCGCTTGCAACAGCTGATGAGAATTTGTATTACACATATACAGATTCAACACTTACAGTTTTCAAATCAGAATATGATACAACATCAACAACTCCGGTACAGGCATCAGCTACAGGTACAACTACTAATCTGTCAGGATTGACGACAAATACAATTTATGCTATCAGTGACCTTTCAGATGCCCAAAAGGCAGAACTTGAGGCTGCATTGCCTGGATGTACAGATGATTACGCGTATGTAAATATTACATCTTTAACAGGTACTAACGGAATCATATTCTATGATAATGGACTTAAAACAAAGGCTGGAGACCAAATATACTCAGATAAAATATTCTCTAAGACTTTTACAGCAAATGAAAATACATATCCGGTTAAAACAGCATCTGAGCTTGGCGGAGTATTTACAAGTTCAGCAGATGGCAGTTCCTATGTGCTTACAGGAAATGAAACCACGGTTGCTGACTTAAGCGCTGACATGTTAAAAAATGTATTCGGACTTACAAAGGGCTCTGAGACAGTTCAGGATGCATATAAGGTTTCAATATCTGCAAATGGACAGATATCAATTTATGACACAGTATCGATTCCAAAGTCTATCAGTACATCATATGCTACACAGACTGCATCTGATGGAACTTTGACTTACGTTACAACAACAGATACTGTTGAGTACAGTGATGTTCCAAATACTGGAAATATTACAGACCTGATCTCAACAGCAACTGGCACTTACAAGAATCTTCTCAGCAAAGTTTATGGAATATCTGATTCAGATGCAGATGCGTTCGGAACAGATGGTACATATTCAATAAATGCTGATGGAAGTATTACTCTTACAACAGGTAGTCAGACTATTCAGCTTAAATTTAATCCTGCAAATGGTTCTCTTACAACAGCTAACGGAAATGCTAATGGAATGGTCAATATTAAATTTGATCAGACAATCCCCGGACTTGAAGCATTTGGATTCCAGCCAACTACTGCTGATGAAGAGGCTATGAGGGGACAGCTTACAGTTGATTTCTCTACTGTAACTAATTACAACACAAGCGGAACAGCAACAATCAAGGCTGTAAAAGGAGATAAGTCATCTCTTAACACAGGACGTATGGTTGGTGAGATGAATGGTGTTACAATCGCTACTGATGGCCAGATCCATGCAACATATTCGAATGGTCAGACAAAGCTTCTTGGACAGATTGCATCTGCTGAATTTGCTAATGCATCCGGTCTTTCAAAAGAAGGCGATAATCTTTATGCATCAACTCTTAACTCAGGTGAAGCAACTATTCAGGATATCACAACTGATGGTGGTTACATGAACACAGGTGTTTTGGAAATGTCAAACGTAGACCTTTCAAAAGAGTTCACAGAAATGATCACAACACAGCGTGGTTTCCAGGCAAACAGCCGTATCATCACAGTATCAGACACACTTCTTGAAGAACTTACAAATCTTAAGAGATAATTCTTTTTATGAATCATAAGACTAATGATGAGCCTCGCCGCTTTAATTGCGGCGGGGCCTATTTCGTTATTATCTTTCTTTTAACAGTTAATTAAAAATTGCTATAATTATTTTATACATTTAAAAGAGGCAAGGAGACATTTTTTGTATGAGCGAAGCAAAGCAGTTAACAATAGAGAAAAAAGCTGCAGTGAAAAATGGCGTTTTCAGAATGGCCATTGCGGTGCTTTCAGTTATACTTAACGCGCTGATGATTGTTGGCGGTGTTATTTGGCTTAATAATACATGGCATTGGGTCTCAATACTTTTTTCTCTTATTAGCTTCTTTGTTGTTCTGGGCATTTACTCTATGAATCAGACTGCATCTATAAAGATGCCATGGATCATGCTGATCTTGGTACTTCCTGTTGCAGGAATAGTTTTTTATTTCCTTGTTGGCTATAACGGGGGTACAAAAAAGATGCGAAAGCGCTATGAGAACATAGATAATATCCTGCTGCCTCTTTTGCCTGATAACAGCGATGTGCAGATGCGCCTCAAAGAAAAAAATCCATATGTCTCTAATATTACACATTATCTAAAAAAGTATGCCCGTTATCCTGCTTATCAAAATACTGATATTACATATTTTGATGACGCACTTAAGGGAATCGAAGATCAAAAAAGAGAGTTATTAAATGCAAAAGAATTCATTTTCATGGAATATCATGCTATAGAGGATGCTGAAAGCTGGCACAGCATTCAGGAAATCCTTGAGCAAAAGGTAAAAGAGGGCGTTGAAGTCAGAGTTTTCTACGATGACATGGGTAGTATTGGATTTGTAACAACTGATTTTGTCAAAAGACTTCGCGCAAAGGGAATCCGTGCCAGAGTATTCAATCCTTTCGCACCGGGGTTAAATCTTTTTCTTAATAATAGAGATCACAGGAAGATTACTGTAATTGATGGAAAAATAGGTTACACAGGCGGCTATAACATAGCAAATGAGTATTTTCATGTATCTGAGCCATTTGGATATTGGAAGGACACAGGAATAAAGCTTTGCGGCGACGCGGTAAAGTCACTTACCGTGACGTTCCTTGAAATGTGGAATGCTATAAAAGAAAACGATATTGATGATGTCACTTTTGATAAATATCTGAAAAAATACGATTATAAGGCTTCTGAGAATGGATTTATAGTACCTTATGCTGATAGCCCAATGGATAAGGAACAGGTAGGAGAGGAAGTATACATGAGCATGGCAAACATGGCCAAGGACTATGTATGGTACATTACGCCTTATCTTATCATTACTGAGGAGATGATCCATGCATTTTCTCTTGCAGCCAAAAGAGGTGTTGACGTCAGAATAGTAACTCCAGGTATTCCTGACAAAAAGATTGTTTACAGCGTTACAAGGTCTTATTATAATGCACTTGCAAAGAATGGTGTCAGGATATACGAGTATTCTCCTGGATTTTGTCATGCAAAAATGAGTATCTGCGATGATTTTGTTGCAACATGCGGAACAATCAATCTTGATTACAGAAGTCTGTATCATCATTTTGAAAATGGCTGTCTTTATGCTGATTGCAAAGCTGTTAAAGACACGAAGGAAGATTTTGAGAAAATATTTAAGAAATCAAAGGATGTCACTGAATATTATTCAAAAGGCAGAGGAGCATTTCTTAGATTTGGGCAGCTCCTTTTGAGGTTGGCAGCGCCACTTATGTGAGGCACTATTTTACGAAGCCAGGAGCGATGCGAGTTTGCAAATAAACGATAGTGAAAAAACGCTAAACAGAGCGTATTTTTTCAAAAGATACTGTTATTAATAAAAATGTTGTGCTACAATTATTTTATTACCACTATATGTTGTGTAAATGTGCATATGTATAAATGTTAAAAATATGTGAATGTGAAACGCAAAATTAATTTCATTATTATCGGTATAAAGTGTAATTAATTTGCAAATATGTCTAAAATGTGAACAAAAATATGAGTATTAGTACACTAAAAGTGGTAAAATATATGTAGTTAGAAATAAAATTTCGCAAATTAGTGAAATTTTTTGAAACAATGAAATTTTTAGATGTTGACGGGGGAATAGATGTCTAAAAGTATTATTGAACTAACAAAAATGGATACGAGGAAATTTCTTTTAAATGTTTCTTCCATAGAAACGGTAGAAGCTACCCCTGACACTGTGATCATATTGCGCAGTGGCAGAAAGTTAATAGTCAGGGAATCTCCTGAAGATATATATAAGATTATAGAAAACTAAGCTTTTAATGTTGCAGCCAAACATATCAGTTAAACGGCATATGACTGGTATCTAATATTTATATGAAGGGGAAAACAGTATGGATATTGCTTCATTACTTGGTGTTGGTCTTTGTTTTGTTTTCATGATTCTGAGTATTGTCTTTTCAGCTGGTATCACCGGCGTCAAATACTTCCTTGATGCTCCTTCAGCTATGATCACATTTGGTGGAGCGGCTATGGCGGTTTTGGCGTCAAGGAGTATGCCAAGCTTTATTAATGGTCTGAAATCTTACACCCTAATATACAAAATGCCCTCTGATGACACTAAGGGCACAATAAAACAGATTATCGATCTTTCAAATACAGCTCGTAAAGAAGGACTTCTTGCACTTGAGGAAGCCGCAAGTAATCTTGAAGATGCATTTATGAAAAAAGGCGTTGGTCTTATTGTAGATGGTACTGAGCCTGAACTTGTAAAAAGTATTTTGGAAGCTGAAATTGATGCCATGTCTGAGAGACACAAGGAAAATTATTCTTTCTTTGGTGATCTTGCAGGTATGGGACCTTCTTGGGGAATGATCGGAACGCTTCTTGGTCTGGTTCTTATGCTTCAGAACATGTCTGATCCTTCATCTATCGGACCGTCCATGGCGGTTGCCTTGATCACTACATTCTATGGTTCGGTTCTTGCAAACTGGTTCTGTTATCCTGCTGAGAATAAATTAAAAGCCAGAGATAATGCAGAGTATATGGCTAAAAGTATTGTTATTGAGGGCCTTTTGTCTATACAGGCAGGAGAAAATCCTCGTGTTACAGAAGAAAAGCTTAAATCATTCCTGTCACCAGGTGACAGAGCTGCTTATGAAGCTGAGAATGGTTCAGGTGATGGAGGAGAATAATGGCAAAGAAACCTGAGGAAATAAAACCTGGTTTGCCGGCCTGGCAAGGTACCTTCGGTGATCTGATGAACCTGCTCCTTTGTTTCTTCGTTTTGTTGTTTTCTATGGCTACGATGGATGCAGCCAAATTTGAGGAAGTAGCAGCATCGTTTAGTTCGGCATTCGGTATTTTTAACGGTGGTGAGATGGCTTTAGGCGAAGGAGCACTTATTGGAGATGGTGTTTCGCAGCTGACTGAGCTTTCAAGTTATATCACATCCATGGGGCTTGCGCAGACTGGAGATGACTCCGATTCGGATCAGGCTGATGTAGGCAATATGGACGAGGAAGAGCTGATGGAAGCGGCAGAAGAGGCTCAGATGGAAGCTTCTCAAAAGCTGGCGGAAAAGATTGAACAGGCTCTTGAAGAGGGAGAAATTGAAAACGAAGTATCCCTAAACTATACCAGCCAATACGTTCAGCTTACGATTCAGGGATCAATTCTGTTTGATTCAGGCAAAACGGCAATAAAAGAAGATGTAATTCCTGTTCTTGAGAAAGTAGGTCAGATTCTTGAATCCTACGCCGGAGGAACTATAGATATTGAAGGACATACAGACAATGTCCCAATGTCATCCGGCGGAAAATATGCAAATAATGATGAACTTTCATCAGGAAGAGCACTTGCGATATTTAACTATCTTTGTGAAAACACAACGCTTGATCCTTCAAACATTGTTCATACAGGGCGTGGTGAATATGACCCAATTGCAGACAACTCGACTGATGAAGGAAGAGCTCGAAACAGAAGAGTAGAGATTAAGATATACAATCCATTAAGTGCATCTTATTAAGAGGGGGATACCTTTAAATGAAAAAGAATTTATTATCCATTATTATCTTGGCACTTCTTGTAGTTAATCTGGCTATGAATGGATTTATGCTTCTTAGCGTTATGACTACAAATTCACAGACAGCAAAACTTATTTCGGATATAGCTGCTGCTCTCGAACTTGAGGCAAGCGGTGGAGCAGGCGGAGGATTCTCAGGTTCCGCATCAGGCACAGTTGGTGTTGCCAATCTTGCAACCTTTGGATTTACCGGAGACAACAGTCTTACAATCAGTTTAAAACCAGGAGCAGATGGAAAAGCACATTATATGGTTGCTGAAGTTCTCTTTTCTATGAACACAGCTTCAGCTGATTATGCAACCTATGGAACTTCAGAATCTATTGCCAGTATGAATGATCTGATCAAGTCAAAGGTTATAGACATTCTTTCAAGTAAGACTATGGAAGAACTTCAGAGCGATATACAGCCTGCAAAAGATGAAGTTATAGAGGCGATTCAGGAACTGTATGGTTCTAACTTTATCTATGACGTAAGTATAACAGCAATTTATCAGTAAACTAAAAAATCTAACACTAAACTACTGAGAAAGGAGATCCATTTTGAGTGAAGTACTGTCACAAAGTGAAATAGATGGTCTGTTGGCAGCGCTATCTAGCGGCGAACTTGATGTGGATCAAATGCAGGCAGCTGACGAAAAGAAAGTCAAGGATTATGACTTTAAACGTCCTGCCAAGTTCTCCAAAGAGCACCTTCGAACCTTGGAGATGATCTACGAGCATTATGGAAGACTGTTATCAACTACACTACCTTTGTATTTGAGAAAAAATGTATCGGTATCAGTTGCTAACTCTGAGACTGTTACATATTCAGAATTTAGTAATGCGCTTTCAAATCCTGTTATTTTAGGCGTCATATCTTTTTTGCCACTTCAGGGAACTATTATATTGGAGCTCCAGGCTAATATAGGCTTTTCTTTTATCGACAGAATGCTTGGAGGTGAAGGCGGGACCCTTGATAAGCCAAGGCCCTTTACTGACATAGAGATGCCGCTTATAGAAAAGCTTGTTACCATTTGTATGCAGCTTATGGTTGAACCCTGGCAAAGCGTTGTAGCTATAAATCCTGTAATGGAGAGGATTGAGACAAACCCTCAATTTGCCCAGGTTATTTCTCCGACAGATATGATCGCCATTGTCACTCTTAACATAAAGATTGGTGATACGGAAGGACTTATGAACGTCTGTCTTCCATATTTCACATTAGAGAGTGTAATGGACAAGCTCAATACAAAGTTCTGGTTCTCTACAATGCAGAAAAACAATGATGAGGACTATCAGGATACACTTGAAACTATGGTCAAGCATGTGGATGTGCCGGTGAAAGCTATTCTTGGAAGATGTAATGTATCAGTCAGCGATTTTGTTCATCTTCAGGCCGGAGACATTATAAGGCTTGATAATAGAGTTAATACGGATATGCAGATCTATGTAGGCAATATATATAAATTCACTGCGCTACCGGGAACGGCAAAAGATAAGTATGCTGTCAGGATAACGTCAGTTGTGAGAGAGGAGGACGAGTAGGAGCATGGATGGAATGTTGTCTCAGGACGAAATTAATGCTTTGCTAGCCGGAATGGATACTTCAGGCGGCTCAGATGCACCAGCGGACGCTCCTGCCGATTCCGGGGGAGATGCACCAGCAGAAGCAGCTGCTGCAACGCCACCAGTTGGAGGCAGTACAATTGATGAGTCACTACTTACTGATTCTGAAAAAGATGCTATTGGTGAAGTGGCTAACATCAGCATGGGATCTTCAGCAACAACGCTGTATTCCCTTGTAAATCAGAAGGTTAATATCACTACGCCCCAGGTTGAGTTGGCTAACTGGGAAAATGTGATCAATAACTATGAGAGACCTTGTGTATTTATCCAGATTAAATATACAGTAGGTCTTGATGGTACCAATATCCTTATTCTTAAGGAACACGATGTTATGGTCATCACTGACCTTATGATGGGTGGTGATGGTACTAATACTGATGGAGAGATTGGCGAACTTCAGTTGTCAGCAATTTCTGAGGCCATGAACCAGATGATGGGTGCTGCTGCCACATCTCTTTCTACCATGATCAACCAGAAGGTAGATATCAGCCCGCCACAGGCTACACTTCTTGATATGATCAATGACGATCCTTCTGATATTGCGGAATTCCTTACAGGAACATTCGTAAGGATTTCTTTCAAAATGCAGGTGGGAGACCTTGTAGATTCAACCCTGATGCAATTATATCCTATAGATTTTGCAAAAACTCTTAAGGATACTGTTATTTCAGGTGATTCCGGCGGCGGATCAGAAGCTGCTGCGCCTGCACCGGAACCTGCTCCACAACCAGCGCCTGCGCCTGCACCTGAGGCCGCAATGCCACAGATGGATCCATCGATGATGCAGGGCCAGCCAATGATGGGAATGCCACAGATGGGTATGCCACAAATGGGTATGCCGATGATGGCTCCGCAGATGATGAATATGAATATCCAGCCTGCGCAGTTCCAGAATTTTGCTGGTGGCACGACCATTATGGCAGGAGGAGAAAACATAGGAATCATCAAGGATGTTCCGCTTGAAGTTACTGTTGAACTTGGAAGAACAGCAAAACCTATAGCTGATATTCTCGATTTTGCACCGGGAACCATCATAGAGCTTGATAAGGTTGCAGGTGAACCTGTGGATGTTCTTGTAAATGGTAAGTTTGTAGCTAAAGGTGAAGTTGTAGTTATTGAAGAAAGTTTTGGTGTGCGTGTGACCGAAATTGTTCAGTAGGATAAAAAATGACGGCAGATTCTTACATCCAGTTTATTTCTGTTCTCATTATTTTTATTGCAGTTCTGGCGGCTACCTATTTTGTTACAAGGTATCTTGCCGGCTATCAGAAGGAGAAAAATTCTTTTGGCAATATTGAAATAATCGAAACAGGAAGAATTACGACTAATAAATACATACAGATTGTCAGACTTGGAGACAAGTATATGGCTATTGCCGTTGGAAAAGATGAAATAACGGCTCTTTGCGAAGTTGACAAGGATTCCCTTAAGCTGGCAGATGGTGAAGACCACAGCGCCAGCTTCAAGGAGATATTTGACAAATTCAAAAGCGAGATAAAAAGTAAATGACAAAAAGACGGGGAGATGGGAATAAAATAACTGGCCGAAAGAGCAGCGTAAAAAGAGGGATAATAGCTGCTTTAGTTTCTATTGCTCTGATTTCTTTTATTTCTTTTTCTATTCCCATAACAGCTAAAGCCACTGAAGAAGTGGTAATTGATACTGAACCTACTGATCCAACTACAGATAGGGATTCATATCTTACAGGCTCCAAGGAAGAGAGGACTAATATCAATCCTCCAGGAGCATCAGAAGATCCGGATGACCTTCAAAAGCTGAATATAGCAAATACTGTTACTGTTACATATGATAACGGCAATGGCTCTGTTAACGGTGCACTGCGAATACTTATTACTCTGACGCTTCTTTCACTTGCGCCAACACTCCTTGTAATGATGACTTCTTTTACAAGGATCATTGTTGCACTGCATTTTACAAGGACTGCTATTGGTACCCAAACGTCGCCACCAAACCTGGTGATGATTGGGATTGCTTTGTTTATGACACTTTTTATAATGCAGCCCACATTGACTGAGGCATATAACACTGCAGTTATCCCTTTTGAAGATGGACAAATGGACCAGACTGAGTTTATTGAGACAGCCATGAAGCCTTTCAGGCAGTTTATGTATGGTCAGACTCAGAAAAAAGATGTTCTTTTGTTTATGCAGATAGATGGGATTGAGTGGGACGGAGAACTGGACAGTATTCCAAACGTTGTTCTTATTCCGAGTTTTATAGTAAGTGAACTTAGAACAGCATTTATCATAGGCTTTTTGATCTATATACCATTTATTGTGATTGACATGGTTGTTGCATCGGTACTTATGAGTATGGGTATGATGATGCTTCCGCCCACAACAATCTCAATGCCATTTAAAGTACTTTTATTTGTACTGGCGGATGGCTGGAGCCTTATTATTGGTAATCTGGTCAAGTCATTTTATTAAAAGGAGGCGTTTTTATGATCACATTATCAGATATAAACACAATCATGAACAGCGCACTTTTTCTTGTGATCAAAATGTCACTGCCAGTTCTTTTGACATCTATGATCATCGGCCTTGTTATTTCAATTTTTCAGACTGTAACCTCTATCCAGGAGCAGACTCTTACGTTTGTACCTAAAGTAGTTGGTGTGTTTGTGATGATTATGCTGATTGGAAACTGGATGCTTACTGAATTATCAGGCTATATCATCAATTTATGGTCTGATTTTTCAAAATATGTGAGATAGAGGATTTACATGATAGATTACTCCTTTAGTTATGGCGATCTTGAAATATTTCTGCTGGTGTTTGTCCGGGTTACGAGCTTTATATTTGTATGTCCCTTTTTTGGAGGAAGACAATCTCCAAACCTTGTAAAGATAGGCTTTGGGCTTTTGCTATCAATACTTATCTATGGGGCAGTTCCTGTTAACGTACCTGATTATCACACAATTATCGGATATACAGTAATTGTGTTAAAAGAGGTTATGGCAGGATTTTTGCTTGGATATGCAGTGCAGCTTTCCACGCTTATAGTTAATTTTGCCGGTACAATAGTAGATATGCAGATTGGACTTTCCATGGTGAATCTGTTTGATCCTAATACAAATGAGCAGACGACTATTACAGGTACATTTTATTCGCAGGTCCTTACAATGATGCTTATTCTGTCAGGAATGTATCACTTTATCTTAAAGGCTTTAGCAGATTCTTTTACCCTGATACCTGTAAACGGTGTTGTTATCAATTCTGACAGAATGCTAAGTGCTGTTACAGCTTTCCTGAGAGACTACATAGTAATTGGTTTCAGGATAGCGCTCCCAATATTTATCATTACCTTTATTACGAACGTTGTTCTTGGAATTTTAGCGAAAGTATCACCGCAGATGAATATGTTCTCTGTTGGTATTCAGATAAAAATAGTGATTGGGCTCTCTGTAATGCTCATTACAGTTATGATGCTTGGCGATGCGTCCAATTATATTTATATAAATATCAAGGAGCTGATGAACGAATTTGTATACAGTATGCAAAGCGGCTGAATATAAGCCTTTACTAATTGCATATGATCTCCAGTTTTTTGCAGAAGATGCAAACGGCGCTGAAAAAACCGAACAGCCTACTGCGAAAAAGCTTGATGATGCCAGAAAAGAAGGACAGGTTGCAAAGAGTCAGGAAGTTGCTACGGCTTTTAGCCTTTTGGCGCTTTTTATAATCCTTAGATTTGTCTATGGATTTATGGGTGAGATTTTTAGCAACACCTTTCAGTATGTATATAATTCAATCCCTAATGTGGCAAGGACTTATGATGGATACCTTCCGGTGGCTTATATAAGCAGCCTTGTAATACATGCAATGCTGACACTCCTTCTTTTATGTGCTCCGTTTTTTATTGTTGGTTTTTCGGTAGCGCTTATCTGTGACTTTGTTCAGGTTGGTTTTAAGCCTACAACGAAGCCGCTGCAGCCAAAGCTTTCAAAGCTTAATCCTATTTCAGGAATGAAAAAGATCTTTTCAACGAGAAAAGTGTTTGAACTTGCTAAATCAATCCTGAAACTGGGAATTATGGCAATTGTGATAATATCGTTTTTTTCGGGGCGAAAAGAATCACTTTTTTTGCTATATGATATTCCCTTAAAGCAGGCAATCGGCCTTATGGGCAACCTTATTATTGATTTGGGCCTCAGAATTGCTGCTGCCTACATGTTAATTGCCTTTGCGGATCTCATATATCAGAGACGCAAATTCAATAAAGATATGATGATGACTAAACAGGAAGTAAAGGATGAGTTTAAGAACTCCGAAGGTAATCCTGAGGTAAAAGGCGCACAGAAACGCCGAATGATGCAGGCTTCCCAGCGAAGAATGATGCAGAATCTTCCTAAAGCGGACGTTGTTATCACGAACCCTACTCACTATGCTGTAGCCATTAAATATGATGCAACAGAGGCTGATGCACCTATGGTCGTAGCCAAAGGCGCAGATTATCTGGCTCAAAGGATAAAAGATATAGCCAGGGAAAATGATGTTGAGATTGTTGAAAATAAGCCTCTTGCCAGAATGCTTTATGCGAATGTTGAAGTGGGAGAACTTGTTCCACCTGAACTATATAAGGCAGTTGCCGAAGTCCTTGCTTATGTTTATCACTTGAAAGGCAAAGTTTGATTTTTTTGTAAAAGACTTGATGGAAAGGAGATAGTGGCATGGATTTATCTAAGATAAGAAACAGAGTCTATGATTATGGTCTTGCTCTTTATATCGTAGCAGCTATTGTAATGCTCATTATTCCCCTTCCAGACTGGATGCTCGATATACTTTTGGCATTTGATATGTCTTTATCCTTTGTGATCATGTTTACTGCGATGTTCGCAACGGAAGTGCTTCAAATGTCTTTTTTCCCAACGATCCTTTTGTTTACTACGATTTTCAGGATTGCTCTTAACGTTTCGTCTACAAGACTTATTCTTACGCAGGGAAGCGCAGGGCAGGTTATTACTGTATTTGGTTCATTCGTTGGTGGCGGCGACCTTATTGTGGGAGCTATTGTTTATGTAATTCTCATAATTGTTCAGCTCATGGTCATCAACAAAGGTTCTGAGCGTGTAGCTGAAGTATCAGCAAGATTTACACTTGATGCTATGCCCGGTAAACAGATGGCTATTGATGCCGATCTTAATACAGGCGCCATAACAGATGCAGAGGCAAAAGAAAGAAGAAGTAAGATACAGGAAGAAGCGAGCTTCTTTGGCGCAATGGATGGTGCTACCAAATATGTTAAGGGAGATTCAACAGCTGGCCTTATAATTACTGCGGTCAACCTGATTGGCGGTATTGCTATGGGTGTACTCAGAATGGGTATGGATGTAAATACTGCCATTAATACATACTCAATATTGACTATGGGTGATGGACTTGTAAGCTCGATTCCCTCGCTTATGATATCGATGTCGACAGGTATTCTTGTAACAAAGGGTTCTAAAGAAGCGGATTTTGGCCATGTCCTAATAAATCAGCTCTTTGGAATGCCAAAGACTCTTTATCTTGTTGGCGGCGTTGTTGCAGGACTTGGTATTTTTTCACCGCTACCTACACTTTTGTATGTTACTTTTGGTGCTGGCTTTATACTTCTTGGAAGAGTTGCAAGTCAGACAATTGAAGAGGTCCAGACTGAGGCAGAAGCCACATCTCCTGAGGAAACTTCAGCAGAAGAGATCAGACAGCCTGAAAATGTTACAAGTCTTTTGCAGGTTGACCCTATTGAACTTGAATTTGGATACGGTATTATACCGCTTGCTGATGTAAACCAGGGAGGAGATCTTCTTGACCGAGTTGTAATGATAAGACGACAGGTTGCACTTGAACTTGGAACTGTTGTTCCAATAATTCGTCTTCGAGATAATATTCAGTTGAATCCTAATCAATATATCATTAAAATTAAAGGTATACAGGTGAGTGATGGTGAGATCTTATTTGACCATTACATGGCTATGAATCCAGGACATGTAGAGGACGAGATCACAGGTATTCCGACCTTTGAGCCATCCTTCCATCTGCCTGCTATATGGATCACTGAGGGACAGAGAGAAAGAGCTGAGAGCTTTGGCTATACAGTAGTTGATCCTCCGTCAATTATAGCTACACATCTTACAGAGATCATAAGAGAACATATAGCAGAGCTTATGACGAGACAGGATGTTCAGAATCTCGTTGATAATCTAAAAGAGAACAATCCTGCTCTTGTGGATGAACTTGTTCCTAAGCTTATGAGCCTTGGTGAGATAGAAAAGGTATTACAAAACCTTCTAAAAGAAGGTATTTCCATAAGAGATCTTGTTACAATTTTTGAGACATTGGCAGATTTTGCTCCATCAACTCACGACCCTGATATCTTGACAGAGTATGTGAGACAGTCACTAAAGAGAGCGATTTCTAATAAATTCTTTATGCCGGGTGAGACCACAAGCGTCGTGACTCTTGACCCTAAGATAGAACAGGAGATTATGAGCAGCGTTAAACAGACCGAGACAGGCGCATATCTTACTCTTGATCCGGCAAGGACTAAGTCGATTCTTAATTCTGTTGGCGAACAGGTCAGAAAGCTTGAAGAAGCCGGAAAACAGGCTATCATCATGGCTTCACCTATAGTCAGGATGTATTTTAAGAAGATGACTGAGGACTATTATAAGGATTTAGTTGTTATTTCATATAATGAAGTTGAGGCTAACATTGAATTACAATCTGTGGGGATGGTAACTGCATAATATGATTATCAAAAAGTATGTTGGAAAAACTGAGAATGAGGCTACTGAAGAGGCAAGAAAGGAGCTTGGCACTAACATTGTTGTTATGAATGTAAGGCCAATGAAAAAGACAGGTTTTCTTTCTTTATTCCAGTCTCAAAAAATTGAAGTGACGGTTGCTTTGGAGGATGAACCCGAAAAACCTGCTGTCAGAACCCTTTCGCCGCAAAGAGAAAATGTCCAGAACAGCCAGAGGGATACTATTGCTTCGGCGACTCTTAACGCCACAAAGGTAAGGGAGAATAAAGATATAAGGGATGATAACAGTGCTATTGAGGAGAAGCTCGATAACTTAAGTTCTCTTCTTGAAAAGAACTTCCTTAAGACTGATAAGGAGACTGCTGAATTTGTTCCTGAGCCTTCCGAAGAAACTTCGGCAAAGCCTTCATCTAAGGCTTCAGTTTCCGAGGAAACCTTATCGTTTATCAAATTATTGTACAATACTCTTATAGAAAATGAAGTTGATGAAATATACGTAAATCAGCTTACTGATGAAGTCGAAAAAATAAGTAAACCGGGCCTTCCTTTTGACTTTGCTCTTGCAAATGTCTATCAGAAGATGGTTCTTAAATTTGGAAAATCTGAACCCATCGATCTTGAAAAAGAGGGACCAAGAGCTGAAATATTTATTGGGCCTACCGGCGTTGGAAAGACAACCACTATTGCAAAACTTGCATCTGAGCTTTCTGTAACCCAGAAAAAGAAAGTAGCTCTTTTGACAGTCGATACATACAGGATCGCAGCAGCTGAGCAGCTTAGAACATATGCTTCGATTTTGGAGATACCTTTCAGAGTAATTTATTCAGTAGATGAAATGAAGCAGGCGGCTGAAGATTTCAAGGATTATGACTACATTATGGTTGATACGGCCGGACATTCGCTTCACAACGATGAACTTAAGCAGGATGTTGAGAGCTATATCAGAGTTTTGGAAGATATTATTGAATGTGAGAATTTCCTTGTTTTATCAGCAACTACAAAGTACAGGGATCTTATTGAGATAGCTGATGCATATTCAGAAATGGTTGCATACAGACTGATCTTTACAAAGATGGATGAAACCGGGGCTAAGGGTAATCTGTACAATGTAAGGATGCATACAGGGGCACCAGTGGCTTATATTACAAACGGCCAGAACGTTCCTGATGATATTGCAGTATTTGATGCTCAAAAGATAGTAAAGCATTTGCTTGGCGGAAAGTAAATTTGTTGGGGTAGTTTATGGATCAGGCACAACAGCTTAGAAATATTATTAAGAATTCAAATAAGCCCGCCAGACCTCTTGCCAGGATAATTACTGTCACAAGTGGTAAAGGTGGTGTTGGTAAATCAAATGTCGCGATAAATCTGGCAATCCAGTTCAAGAGAATGGGTAAAAGAGTTATAATTCTCGATGCGGATTTTGGACTTGCTAATATTGAGATTATGTTTGGAACTGTGCCAAAACATAATCTGTGCGATTTGATCTATCAGGGAAAAAATATTAAAGACATTATCACCTGGGGGCCTGAAGGAGTTGGCTTTATTTCAGGTGGATCAGGTATTTCGGGCATGTATAACCTTAGTCGTGATTATCTGGTCTATATTATTGTTAATCTTGCAGAACTTGACGCAATTGCTGATATAATAATAATAGATACAGGTGCAGGAATATCTGATGCAGTTATGGAATTTTTGGTTGCAAGTGGCGAGATCATACTTGTGACAACGCCTGAACCGACATCTATAACTGATTCCTATTCACTACTAAAGGCACTTAATCAGTCACAAAGATTTTCAAAAGAGGATACTAAAGTAAAAGTGGTATCGAACAGAGTGTCATCAGCGGAGGAGGGGCAACAGCTTTTTAACAAGTTAAATGCTGTGGTTGCCAGATATTTAAAATTGCCGTTAACTTATATGGGGGCAATACCCCAGGATCAAATGTTATCAAGAAGTGTGATGCAGCAATCGCCGGTTTCAATACAGTATCCAAATGCCAAATCTGTAAAGGCATTTGAATCTATTGCAACACAGCTTATGAATCCGACGGATACCGCACTTATTAAACCAAGGGGAATGGCAGCTTTCTTTTCACATATCATTACAGGAAGGAAACTGAGTACATTGCCTTCAGCAGGTCCTAACATTATTGGTAGTGCACCAAATACACAATGAATGGAGAGAACTAATTAATGCTCAGTGATTATATATCACCCGGAATAAAAGTGGAGTTAAAAGCTACCGGAAAGATCTGGATGGAAGATGATTCCAGAACCAAACATATTTATATGAGTAAGGTTATGGATGTTACATCCGATGACAGGATTGAAGTCCTGATGCCTTTCGAACAGGGCAAACTTGTACTTCTTCCTGTAGATGGAGAGTACAGCCTTTGTTTTTACAGTACTAAAGGATTGTTTCAATGTTTTTCAAAAATTGTCGATAGATATAGAAGCGATAATATGTATATTCTGGTCTTGGATCTTACTTCTGAATTACAAAAATTACAGAGACGAGAATATTACAGATTTAGTTGCGCACTGGAGTTAAAATCCAGACTTTGTTCCCAAGAAGAAAAGGAAGCATTTGAAAATAACAGAAAATATCTTGTTGATCCGGGTGTTCAGCTTCAGAGAAGCGTTGTTGTAGATATAAGTGGAGGAGGACTTAGATTCGTAGCAAATTTCCGCTATGAAGAGGGTGATACTATCTATTGTTCCTATAAGCTTCCGGGAGCTGGTAGTTCAAACGAGTATGAAATGATATGCCATGTTCTGAAAGTCCAGGAACTTGAGAACAGGCCGGGGCTATATGAACACCGTATTCAGTACCTGTACATTGATGAGACTTCCAGAGAAGATATCATACATTTTATCTTCGAAGAAGAACGAAAAATAAGAAAGAAGCAAACTTAATTATGAAAAATATTTTGATTATTGATGACTCTGCACTCATGAGAACTGTTCTTAGTGATATCATTAATTCAGATTCAAGATTCCAGGTGGTTGATAAGGCCAAAGATGGAGTTGAAGGTCTGGAGCTTCTCAAAAAGAAGAGTTATGATGCTGTTGTTCTTGATATCAATATGCCAAGAATGGACGGTATTACATTATTAAAAGAGCTTCAAAAAAATAAGATCAAAGCAAAGATCATGATGGCCAGTACTGATACAAAAGAAGGTGCCAAGGTCACAATGGATGCGCTTGATCTGGGAGCTCTTGATTTTGTCCATAAACCAGACCGTGCATCTGAATGCAGAGGTGAAGATTTCACCAAGCATTTCATAGATACCCTTGCGGCGGTTGCCGATTCAAGAGCACCAATGCCTGCAAGGACGTTCTCCATTGAGGAAGTAAAGGAGTCAAGGAAAGTTGTCGAGCTTGTCAGCAGATCTGCAAGTAAGATCACTGGAAACAGAATTGTGGCTATTGCATCATCAACAGGTGGTCCAAGAGCTCTTCAATCTGTAATCCCAAAACTTCCTAAAAATCTTAAAACCCCGGTTGTTCTTGTTCAGCATATGCCTGAAGGCTTTACAGCTTCTCTTGCTGAAAGACTTGATTCTCTCAGTGAGGTAACTGTTAAAGAGGCAGCTGAAGGCGATGTTCTTGCTGCGGGATGTGTTTACATCTCAAAAGGCGGTAAGCATATGCACATTGTTAAAAGTGGATCAAAGAGCGTAATTCATTACGTTGATGGTCCTACCAGAGAAGGTGTAAGACCTTGTGCAAACTTCATGTATGAATCATTAATGGATTCTGATTACGATGAGATTTGTTGTGTGGTCCTCACCGGAATGGGTGCTGACGGAACAGAAGGAATCAAGAACTTAAAGTCAAAGAAAAAAGTTCATGTAATCGGTCAGGATGAAAGTACCTGTACCGTTTATGGAATGCCCAAAGCTCTAGCAACCGCTGGACTTGTGGATCAGGTTGTAAAACTTGAGAATGTAGCCCAGGAAATAATAATGAATGTCGGTGTGAATTGAGGGATTTCATATTCTTTTAATACTTCTTTAAGTTTTTTTTCTGCATTCCTCCATTCAAAAAGCCGATAATATGTTCAAAAGTATGCGATAATAAGAATATACTTTTGAAAGACCTATCACTTTTTTAATATGGAGGTAAAATTGTTATGGATGTTTCCCAGTATCTAAGTGTCTTTCTCGATGAAGCAAAGGAGCACCTTCAGTCACTTAATGATAACATTATGACTCTTGAGCAGGATCCTGAGAACGAAGATTGCATTAATGAGATCTTCCGTTCTGCACATTCTATGAAGGGTATGGCAGGAACTATGGGCTATACCAGAATGCAGAATCTTACTCATGATATGGAAGATGTTTTCTCTGATGTTCGTGGCGGCAAGATTAAGATCAAATCTGCCGACATTGATGTTCTCCTTCAGTGCCTTGACGCTATTCAGGGATATGTTGATAATATCACCGAGAATCAGGACGAAGGTACTGATGAACATCAGAATATCATTAAAGCTCTCGCAGATATCAGAAATGGTGGTGGCGGCGGAGGCGCAGCACCTGCTGCAGCTGCTGCGCCTGCAGAAAGTGCACCTGCAGCTGAAGCTTCTGCAGCACCTGCTGATGGACCTGCTGATGGAGCTGACGGTTCTTCGGATTACAGGGCAATTCGCCTTGATCCATCTGTTAAATCCACATTAGAAGAAGCAAAAAGCCAGGGTAAGAAGATCTATGGCGTTACAGTACATATCCAGGAATCCTGTATCCTTAAAGCTGCAAGAGGTTTTCTTGTATTTAAGGGACTGGAAGAAATTGGTGAGATTGCTGTTTCTGAGCCTAATACCCAGGATATTGAAGATGAAAAATTTGATTTTTCTTTCAGCCTGATCCTTATTACTGATGAATCAAAAGAAAAGGTTGAAGAAATTGTAAAGGCTGTTTCTGAGGTTGAAACCTGTGAGTGTGGCGAGTATGACCCGAGCGGTGCAAAGCCTGCTGAAGAAAAGGCAGAAGCAGCACCTGCAGCAGAAGCTTCTGCAGCTAGTAAGCCAGCAGAAAGTAAACCTGCAGCACCTGCAGAAAATAAACCTGCAGCAGCTGGAGCTGGCGGCGCCGGTGCCGGTGGCAAGAAGCCTGTCGGCAAACCTGTTGTTAATAGAACAGTTCGTGTTGATATTGAAAAGCTGGATGTTCTGATGAATCTTGTGAGTGAGCTGATCATTGCCAAGAACTCACTTATATCAGCAGCAAATACATCAGGAGTCAGCAACGGAAATGTAAATGAGCAGATCGAATACCTTGAGAGTGTAACCACAAACCTTCATGAATCAGTCATGAAAGTTCGAATGGTTCCTATTGAGAGTGTTCTTCAGAAATTCCCTCGTATGATCAGAGATCTTAATAAGACTCTTGGCAAGAAGATGGAACTTACAATGACTGGTGAAGACACTGAAATGGATCGTACTGTTGTAGATGAGATCGGTGATCCTCTGATGCATCTTATCAGAAACAGTGCAGACCATGGTATCGAATCTGCAGATCTTCGTGCACAGCGTGGTAAGCCTGAAGTTGGACAGATTTTCCTTCATGCATTCCAGGATGGTAACAGCGTTGTTATCGAAGTTGGTGATGATGGTAATGGTATTGATGCTGAGGCTGTAAAGAACAAGGCCATTGAAAAAGGAGTTGTTTCTCCTGATCAGGCAGCTCTTTTAACTGAGAAACAGTGCGTAGAGCTCTTGTTCCATCCAGGCTTCTCAACAGCTAAGCAGGTATCTGAAATTTCAGGTAGAGGTGTAGGACTTGACGTTGTTAAGTCAAAAGTTGAATCCCTTTCAGGTGAAGTAACTGTTAAGACAAAACTTGGAGAAGGATCAACATGGGTTATCAGACTTCCTCTTACACTTGCTATTATCCAGGCTCTCATGGTTATCATCGGTGAAGAAAAGTACGCTATTCCTCTTGATTCAATTCAGAGTATTGAAGATGTTTCACCTTCTGATATCAAGTTTGTAGAGAATAAGGAAGTTATCAATCTTCGCGGCAGCGTTCTTCCTCTTATCAGACTTAGTGAAGTTCTTGATACTGAATCCACAAAGGACCCAGAGGAGGATATGGTTGTTGTTATTGCCAGAAAGGGTGACCAGCTTGCAGGTCTTGTAATAGATGAACTCATGGGCCAGCAGGAAATCGTTATCAAGCCTCTTGGAAAGTACACCAACAAGTGCAAACTGATAAGTGGTGCTACAATCCTTGGCGATGGCGAGATTGCTCTTATCCTTGATACTAATTCTATTTTCTGATTTGAACCTTAAGTTTGGTAAAGGAGAATAAAGATGAACGAACTTAGAGATAATTCCGATGTAGGAGAACTTATCCAGTATATTGTTATCAAAATTGATGATGAGCAGTATGGCATCAATATCAAATTCATTGACAACATTGTTAGAATGCAGCAGATCACAAGAGTTCCACAGGTTGATGAGTACCTCAAGGGCGTTATCAATATCCGTGGTGAGATCGTTCCTGTAATGAGCGTTCGCATGAAGATGGGACTTGCTGAAGATGTGATAACAAATAAATCCAGAATCATTATCCTCAAGACTGATGCCGGCGACCTCGTAGGTATTATTGTTGATCAGGTTAATCAGGTTCTTACGATCGATTCCAATAATGTTGAGAAAGTCAGATATGATGACAAAAAGGCTAAATCAAATGCTTCATTTGTAAGTGGCGTTGGCCATTATGAAGGTGGTTTGGTTTCAATTCTCGACCTGGAAGCAGTTGTTTCAGATAAGGAAGCAAAGGAAAAAGCATCAAATGCCAGCTGATGGAGGATAACTAATGGGTGAAATGAGTTTGGATAATTTATCCAGCCAATACTTTGACGTATTAAAAGAGCTGGGTAATATTGGTGCAGGAAATGCCACAACGGCACTTGCACAGATGATAGGTACTAAGGTTGATATGTCTGTTCCTCAGGTAAGGCTACTTGATTTTAAGGATGTAGGAGACCTGATGGGCGGAGCTGAGAAGATCATGGCAGGTATTTACCTTGCTGTAGAAGGAGATATTGATGGAAGCATCATGTTCCTTCTTGGAAAGCAGGCTGCCAGACATCTTGTAGATAAACTTATGGGCACAGGGGCAAAGCCTGAAGAGGCCGATTTTGATGAGGTAGAAATGTCTGCCTTAAAAGAAGTAGGAAACATCATTACAGGATCATATCTTAACTCCCTGTCTATGATGACTAACCTAAAGCTTGTTCCGTCAATACCATATGTTGCAATTGATATGGCGGCTGCAATCCTCAGTGTTCCTGCTATTCAGTTTGGAATGATGGGCGACAAGATCCTTCTTATCGAGACACAGTTCTTTGATGAGCTGAAACTTAGCGGATATTTTATTCTTTTACCTGATATGGATGGTTACAGTAAGATTCTCTCTTCACTTGGAATGGGAGATGTTTCACTTTAACGAAGGGGCGACTTATGAGTCAAATAATAAAGGTTGGAATGGCCGATCTGAATATTTGTGTCAGCCCTGACGGAATTACGACATTAGGACTTGGGTCCTGTGTTGGAATTGCAATTAGGGATCCTGTAACCAAGATTGGCGGACTTGCACATGTTATGCTGCCGGATTCAACTGAGATAAAGAACAATTCTAATATTCCCAAATTTGCGGATACGGGAATTGAAGAACTGGTGAAACAGATCATAGCAAAGGGAGCCAATAAAACAAGGCTCGTTGCTAAGATTGCAGGCGGAGCGCAGATGTTTGCGTTTCAGTCTGCTTCCCAGGCCATGAGGGTCGGTGACAGAAATGTTGCAGCTTCTCTGAAAAAGTTAAAAGAGCTCAATATTCCGGTTCTTGCTCAGGACACAGGCGATTCATATGGAAGAACGGTCATTTTTTATCCTGAAAATGGTAACTATGTAATCAGAGCTGTTGGAAAACCAGAAAAGATTATATGAATACCGATAATGAAGATGAATTAAAAAAGTTTAATACTAAACTGATTACTCCGCTGATAGTGCTTTCAAGTACCGCTGTAATTGCAGTTTTTACGTACTTTAAGCACTATCCTGTGGGGGATTGGTTTGTGATTGTTTTCACCACTGTTGTTATATTTCTTGTGATAGGTCTTTTGACAGAAAAGATGATCACAAGATTTATTGAAATTAATTACGAGAAAGCTATGGCAGAAAAAGCCGAAGCAGAAAGGCTTGAAGAAGAATCAAGGGCAGCCATGGAAGCAGAAGCAAATGGTGGAAACGGCGAGGAAACAGATTCTTTGGAAATTAAAGACATTCTATAAAATAAAAGGATTTGGGGATCTGATGCATGGATGAGGCAGGCAGAAATAAGTTATGGACAGAATATAATAAGTCAAAATCTGCTGATATAAGAGAAAAGCTTATTCTGGAATATGCTCCTCTTGTTAAACTTGTTGCAGGAAGACTTAGTATGTATCTGGGCTTTAATGTTGAATATGATGATCTTGTGGGATATGGCATTTTTGGGCTTATTGATGCCATAGATAAATTTGATCTTATGAAGGATGTTAAGTTTGAGACTTACGCAAGCCTTCGTATTCGTGGTGCAATTCTTGACCAGATAAGAAAGATGGACTGGATTCCCAGAACGATCAGACAACGTCAGAAAAAGATCGATGCTGCAATCAGAGAAATCGAAAGGGATAGTGGCCATGTTGCCACTGATGCTGAAATAGCCGCTAAAATGGATATTTCAGAAGATGAATATCAGAACTGGCAGAATCAGATGAAGGTTACAGGCGTTGTATCCCTCAATGAATTTATGGATCAGGGGGCTGATATTACTGAAGATGCCAATAATCACAGCGCAGGCTTTGTTAAGCCTGAAGATGCTGTTGAAAAAGAAGAGCTCAAGAAGATGCTTGCTGAATCTTTAGAGCTTCTTACAGATAAAGAAAAGAAAGTTATCCTCCTTTATTACTATGAGGAGCTTACATTGAAGGAAATAAGTGAAGTCCTGGAGGTTTCAGAATCACGTGTTTCGCAGCTTCATACAAAGGCACTGCAGAAGATGAGAAACAAACTTGGTGATTATTTGGGGATAATAACAAGTTCCAGATGAGGATGGTTTAATATGAATGGTTATTTCCAGTTGGTAATTACTGATAATGGCACAGGAATCAGGGTTTTTCCTCCTACTAACGGAGATGAAGCTCTGGATGTGAATATTGTCCGTGATTACCTGGAAGATAGAAAAATTCAATATGATGTTGTTGTGTTAAATGAAGCTGTGACAAAAGCAGAGGATGACGTTGTCATTATTTCTGAAGCTAAGATTCTTCCGGAAAGAGAAGGCGTGAAGTTTGATGTTTCCAAGGATCATATGACTGTCACAGCTTATTTTTTTCCTCCTACAGAAGGCGCTGAGCTTTTGACGGAAAAAGAGATCATGGATACTCTTGCTTACAGAAAGTATTCATATGGGATTCAGACTGAAAATATACATAATTTCTTTGAACATAGAGAATACTGCAAGGAAATCCTTATCTGTCAGGGAAAGCCAGTCAAGCAGGGGCAAAACGCAAAAGTTGAATACCATTTTAATACCAATCTGCGTGCAAAACCTACTCTTAAAGAGGATGGAAGTGTAGATTATTTTAATCTCAATCTCATAAACAATGTAAATGAGGGAGATCTTTTAGCAACCCTCCATAAAGAAGTTTTGGGCGAGCCGGGCATAAATATCTATGGTGAAAATATAAAACCTGCTGCTGTTAAGACCACATTTATAAAATATGGCAAGAATACTGTTTTATCTGAAGATAAAATGACATTAAAGGCGGAAAAGTCAGGACATGTGACTTTAAAAGAGGGAAAGGTCACTGTTTCAGATGTCCTTACTCTTGAAAATGTTGATGTTGCAACAGGAAATATTGATTATGAGGGAAGCGTTGTCGTAAAGGGGGTTGTGTCATCTAATTTTTCTGTTAAAGCAGGTGGAAACATAGTTGTTAAGGGAATCGTTGAAGGCGCAACACTTGAGGCAGGCTCTGACATTATTTTAGAGTGCGGAGCAAAAGCAGGCGGAAATATAATTGCAGGCGGAAATGTAGTTACAAAGTTTATAGAAAATGCTACAATAACAGCAAAGGGAAGCATTACAAGTGAATGTATCCTGCATTCAAATGTTTCATCCGGAACAGAGGTTAATGTTACCGGTAAAAGAGGCTTTATTGCAGGCGGCAAGGTAATTGCTGCTGATAAAGTACAGGCCAAGATCCTGGGATCAGAAATGGGAGCCAATACCATAATAGATGTGGGCTCTGATCCGCAACTTAAATTAAGATTAAAAGAACTTCAGAAAAATATGGCTTTATCTCAGAAAAATATAGAAAGTATAAAGCCTACTATTGATGGATTTAGTAAGATGCTTAAGGCTGGAGCCAAGTTCTCACCGGAACAGGTTGCCAGTGTTAAAAAGCTGATAGATATGAATAAAACATTAACTGAAAGCATTGAAAATGATGCCGAGGAATATACTCAGTTGATGGAAAAGCTTCAGGAGGCCAAAGAGGCTGAAGTAATTGTAGAGGGGACTGCTTATCCCGGCACTACCGTGAACATTGGGGAATTGTCCATGATAGTAAAAAAGCCGGTTCAATATAGCAGATTTGTTGTAAAAGAAGGTGATGTAAGACTGGCGCCAATTTAGGGGAATTGGTTTTAATGGAGGAGAAAAGCTATGTCAATTAACCGAATTGATTTTGGGGTAATTGCTGCTTCCAATGAAGTCTCTCATGTAAAAGCGGCAGAAGATTCCCGCCCTCTTATGGACAGGCAGAATTTTCAGACTCAGTTTAATGAAGAAGTCGACAATCAAAAGAATTCTGTCAATCAAAAAGACGACGTAGGACAGGGTGAGATGCATTCCGATGCTCAGGACAAGGGCAGCAACGAGTACATGGGCGATGGCGGAAGAAACAGGAAGGGCTCAAAAGAGGAGAAAAATCCTATTCTTGAGAGGCAATTATCTGTTGAAAAAATGGAAAAGATGGCCGGTAATATGATGGACAGGAACGGAAAACCTGTTGATCTTAGGCTTTCTTCGGGTTTTGATTTGAAGATTTAATATTTCTATATTATAATAAAATATCGAATCAAAATTACTTTTTTATGGGGCATTTGGGCGGAGACAATGATTAGTATCACTGAGATTGTATTAATTGTGGCAGGTTTTGCCGCGATCATATTGGGGTATCTTCTTCCTGCGAGTAAGGATCTTGATGAAGAAGATAAATTGCTCATGGAGAGGGAGATTCGTGAGCTTGTTCGTCGTGAGGTCGAGGACCAAAAAGAGACTATTGAAACTATGGTTGATGATACCGTAGATCTTTCTTTAGATAGAACTGAGCGCGCAATGGAGCGCATTTCTAACGAAAAGCTTTCTGCTATCGGTGAATATTCTGACACCGTCATAAATGATATCCATAAAAATCATGATGAAGTAATGTTTATGTATGATATGCTTAATGACAAGCATAAAAATCTTACCAATGTTGTTTCAGAAGTTGCCAAAAAAACTGATGAGGCAAAACAGGCTGTTTTAGATGCAGAAGCCACAGCGCGTGATGCTGCTCAGAAGGCTGAATCTTTAAAGAGCATTCAGGATGCAGCTGTACCTGTTCCTGAAAAGAAAGTTCGGGCAATTCTTTTGGATGAGGAAAAAGATACACTCAGTGGTATTCAGATTCCTTATAAAGAAAAGATTGTTGTACCCGCTAAAGAACCGCAGATCCAGGAGGATGCTCCTATTGAAAGCGGCTATGTTGATGAGAGAAATATAAAAGAACTTAAGGAACTTGATGAGATACCGGCTCAGGTAATATCAAGGACGCAGGCATCAGGCCTTCACGTTATCGGAAATACAGGTAGCGAACAAACTGCTCCTAAGGAAATAGTCAGTGCAAAAGTTGTATCGATATCAGAAGCAAAGCCTGTTAATCCTGACAAAAACATGAAAGAGATCACAGCAGTTGATCCTGTTTCGCAGAATAAACAGATCATTGAAATGCATAAGGCTGGAAAGTCTAATATGGTCATTGCCAGGGAACTTGGCCTTGGAATAGGCGAAGTCAAGCTGGTCATCGACCTTTCAAATAAACACAGGAAAGTAAAATAAGGAAGTTTAGGGGATGAAATTAAAGTATTATCTTCGCGGTATCGGAATTGGTGTTATTCTTACTGCGATAATCATGGGATTTGCTCTGGGAGGCAGAAAGGCTACTATCAGTGACGCCCAGGTAATTGAGAGAGCAAAAGAGCTTGGCATGGCGGAAGGCGGCGTGCTTACAGGCGGAACAGGCGAGGTGGAAAACGATGGCGCGACACTTTCATCTTCATCCGGTGAAACATTGGATGAAGCAGGAAAAGAAATATTTGAAGAAGTCGACGAAACAGTCGCTCTCGCAAGTGAATCTGTTTCTACTCTGGCTAAAGAAGAGAAAGAAACAGAAGATAAGAAGAGCAAAGATACAGCAGATTCAGGCAACTCTTCTTCAGAAGCTTCGACATTAGTATCAAAGGAAAAAGAGGATTCATCTTTGGCGAATGCTTCTACAAAAGAAAATGTAGATGCATCGACAGTTGGAAAAAGTGAAACAAAAACCGAAGAGAGCACAGCTGCTACAAGTACAAATACAATTGTAAATGCTTCTTCTGAAGAAACTAACCTGACTGAGGCGGGTTCTATAAATACTGAACCCAAGACTGTTACAATTCCCGGTGGACTAGGCTCTGATGGAGTGGCACAGGTTTTATATAATGCAGGAGTTATAGATAATGCCTCTGCATTTAACAGATATCTTATAGATCAGGGAAAAGACAGAATAATAAGATCCGGAACAAAAGTGATTCCGGCAGGTGCAACATATGCCGAAATTGCGGTAATAATCACAAAATGATCATTAAATCCTGCTTTTACAAATAAAAGCAGGGTTTTTATTGCAAAAAAGTGTTGAATTATGGTTTTGTCTATGATAATATGATAAAGCTGTGTGAAAGGGGATATTATGCCTAATTGCACAGACTGTCTATTGGCAGTAACAAAAATATGCACGTATATTTAATTCCTGATATGGTGTCAGCAAAGTGCTGATCTGATCGGGAGCCGCCCTTCTGATAACGCGCGGATGGGAGCAACGGCCAAGAGTATACGGAAGATTTTAACCAAATGGAGGTAATAACATGAGCGTTGTATCAATGAAACAGTTACTTGAAGCAGGTGTTCACTTTGGACATCAGACAAGAAGATGGAACCCTAAAATGGCTCCTTACATCTTCACAGAGAGAAACGGAATCCACATCATCGATCTTCAGAAGTCAGTTGTAAAGGTAGATGAGGCTTATAAGGCTGTATTCGAAATTGCACAGCAGGGTGGAACAATCCTTTTCGTTGGAACAAAGAAGCAGGCACAGGACGCAGTTAAGACTGAGGCTGAGCGTTGCGGAATGTACTATGTTAACGAGAGATGGCTTGGTGGTATGCTCACAAACTTCAAGACAATCCAGAGCAGAATCGCTAGAATGAAAGCTATCGAGAAGATGCAGGAAGATGGAACATTTGATGTTCTTCCTAAGAAGGAAGTTGCTCAGCTTAAGAAAGAGCTCACAAAACTTCAGGCAAACCTTGGCGGAATCAGAGATATGAAGAGAATCCCTGATGCTATCTTCGTAGTAGATCCTAAGAAGGAAAGAATCTGCATTCAGGAAGCAGAGTCTCTTGGAATCACACTTATCGGTATCGGTGATACAAACTGTGATCCTGAAGAACTTGACTTCATCATTCCTGGTAACGATGATGCTATCAGAGCTGTTAAGCTTATTGTTGGCAAGATGGCTGATGCTGTTATCGAAGCTAATCAGGGCGCAGAGTCTGATGCAGCAGCTAACTATGATGCAGAAGAAGCTGTAGAGTCTGAGGAAGTTACAGAGTAATCAGTTTTTTGAATTAAAACGCAGTCAATCAATTCTGGTTGGCTGCGAATTTGAATAAATATAAAATATCGGAGGATAAATGAATGGCTATCACAGCAGCATTAGTTAAAGAGCTTCGTGAGTCAACTGGCGCAGGCATGATGGAATGCAAAAAGGCTCTTACAGAGACTAACGGAGATATGGACGCAGCAGTAGAATACCTTAGAAAGAACGGTATCATGAAGGCTGAGAAGAAAGCTAGCAGAATCGCAGCTGAAGGTCTTACAAGAATCGCTGTTAAGGATGACACAACAGCAGCAGTTGTTGAGGTTAACTCAGAGACTGACTTCGTTGCTCAGAACGATAAGTTCCAGGCATTTGTTGAGGCTGTTGCAACACAGGCTGTTAATTCAGATTCTAAGGATATGGAATCATTCCTTGCTGAGAAATGGAACCTTGATGAGTCTAAGACTGTAAATGATGCTCTTGTTGAGATCACAGCAGTTATCAGCGAGAAGCTTAGCATCAGACGTTTCGAGAAGGTTGTAGCTTCTAACGGTATCTTAGTTCCTTATGTTCACGGTAATGGTAGAATTTCTGTTATTGTTGAGGCTGAGACAGATGTTGTTAATGACGACATCAAAGAGGCTGTTAAGAATGTAGCTATGCAGGTTGCAGCTCTTAGCCCTAAGTATGTTGCTTCTGAAGATGTTTCAGAAGAGTACAGAAACCATGAGAAGGAAATCCTTCTTGCTCAGGCTATGAAAGAGAACGAGGAGCTTCCAGAAGGAAAGAGAAAGCCTCAGGAAATCATTGAGAAGATGCTTATCGGACGTCTTAACAAAGAGCTCAAAGAGATCTGCCTTAATGAGCAGGTTTATGTAAGAGCAGAAGACGGAAAGCAGACAGTTGGTCAGTACATTGCACAGGTTGCTAAGAACAACAACGCTAAGCTTTCTATCAAGAGATTTGTTCGTTTTGAGACAGGTGAAGGAATCGAGAAGAAGAACGAGAACTTCGCTGAAGAAGTTGCAAAGCAGGCAGCTGGTCTTAACTAATCTTTTATTCATTAAATAAAACATTATTGAGCTTGGTTTTAATTCTTATTAAGAAGGGAAACCAAGCTCTTTTTGTTGACTGTTTTTAGCGTTTTATAGACGTAAATTCGTACTTTGATTTTAAGAACAAATGTTTTATACTGTATAGGTATGAATTTTTGATAGATTGGTGGTGGAATTTTGAATCAGGCGGTTACAATAAAGGGCACTAAATCAGGGATAATACTGGTTCTCGATAATGAAACGCCATTTGAAGAGTTAAAGGTTGAGGCTGCAAAAAGGTTTGAAGAAGCATCTGGCTTTTTGGGTCACAACTCCATGGGGCTTATAGTCAGAGGACGTAAGCTTTCAGAAATAGAAGAAAAAGAAATAGTTGATATTATTACAGAACATTCACAATTAAAAATTGTTTGTGTTATAGATGAAGAGTCTGAAGAGGAAAGACTTTTTAAATCTGTTAATTCTAAAGATTCAGCATCATCTTTAAAAAGTGAAACGGCTGAGACAGCGGCTCCGGAGCAGATCATTCAGGATTATAATAACAATGCGCTTATCTACAATGGTAATCTTCGTTCAGGTCAGGATATATCCTGCGAGCAGAGCGTAGTAATACTTGGAGATGTAAAACCCGGCGCAAGCGTTGTGTCCTATGGCAGTATTTTTATCTTGGGAGAGCTCAGAGGAAACGCGTTTGCAGGTGCAGGCGGAGACAGAGGAGCTTTTGTAATGGCTCTTGATCTTAATCCATTGCAGGTCAGAATTGCTGATTCAATTGCTATTTCACCAGATGCTGAAAAGGGGCCTAAACTTAGACTTAAAAAGAAAAAACTACTTGCAAGTGCAGAAAACAATGAGCCTGAAGTAGCATATATTGAAAACGGACATATAGTTAAGTCTTTATATGGACCTGCTTTTTTAAGACAGTTAAACAAATAATATTTGGAGGAAAGATATGGGAGAAGTTATAGTAGTAACATCAGGTAAGGGTGGTGTTGGTAAAACAACCACTACTGCCAATATTGGTACAGGTTTAGCAAAACTTAATAAAAAGGTTGTTCTTATTGATACAGATATAGGACTTAGAAACCTTGACGTTGTAATGGGACTTGAGAACAGGATTGTTTATAATCTTGTAGATGTAATTGAAGGCAATTGCAAGCGCAATCAGGCTCTTATTAGAGACAAGAGATATGAGAATCTTTTCCTCTTACCTGCAGCTCAGACTAAGGATAAGACAAGCGTAACTCCTGAGCAGATGAAAAAGCTCACAGAAGAGCTTAAGGAAGAGTTTGATTATGTAATTCTTGATTGCCCTGCAGGAATTGAACAGGGATTCAAAAATGCTATAGCTGGAGCAGATAGAGCACTTGTTGTTACAACACCTGAAGTTTCAGCTGTAAGAGATGCAGATAGAATTATCGGTCTTTTAGAGGCTAATGAGATCAAGAAAACACATCTTATTGTTAACAGACTTCGTGCTGACATGGTTAAGCGTGGTGATATGATGTCTGCTGAGGATGTTATAGATATTCTTGCTGTAGACCTTATCGGCCAGGTTCCTGATGATGAGAATATCGTTGTAGCTACTAATAATGGTGAACCTCTTGTTGGAGATAACTCACTTGCTGGTCAGGCTTATATGAATATCTGCCGCAGAATAGGTGGAGAACAGGTACCATTTCTTGATTTGGATCCTAAGAAAGGAATTTTTTCTTGGTTTAAGAAAAAGTGATAGAGGGGGGCAATTTTTATGAAGATATCAGATATTTTCAAGAAAAAATCTTCAAGTGATGTTGCTAAGGATCGCCTTAAACTGGTTCTTGTTTCTGATCGTGCATCATGCTCACCAGAAATTCTTCAAAAAATCAGAAGCGATATCATAGAGGTACTTTCAAAATATGCAGAAATTGATATGGATGGAATAGATATCAATATTACAAATGTTGATACTGAAACAAATGATGGAAAAACTGTTCCGGCTTTATATGCTAATATTCCTATCAAGAATATGTCTCATAATATTAAGTGATATAAACCCCGGAAAACATAATTTTCCGGGGACTTTTTTATGGCAAATACATTTGTAAATGGGGATTACAAAATGGATTACTCAAATTATGGCATTAGTTCTGCAAAAGCAAGAGAGCTTTATGCATCAGGAAAAGGTAATATTCAGGTCGACAATACAGCAAAAACGACCTTAGATATCATCAAAGAAAACGTCTTTACATACTTCAACCTGATTTTCTTTATCATGGCAGTTTTGCTGGTCTTATCAGGCGCATTTAATTCGCTCACTTTTCTTCCGGTTATAATTTGCAACTCCCTTATAGGAATATTTCAGGAGATCAAGGCCAAAAAGGTTCTCGATAAATTAAATGTATTAAATCAGTCTACAGCTGTCGCTATACGTGATGGAGAAGAGGATGTTATTCCAATCAACAGACTTGTTGAAGGAGATTATATTGTACTTACATCCGGTAGTCAGATATGTGCAGACGCAGTTGTGGTTGAAGGTGAAATATCTGTTAATGAAGCTCTTTTAACAGGTGAAGCTGATGAGATCAACAAAGTTAAAGACTCTGAACTTATGTCGGGGAGCTTTGTTGTTTCCGGCAAATGTATAGCAAAACTTACAAGAGTTGGAGCTGATTCCTATATATCAAAGCTTATGCTCAAAGCAAAGAATATGTCTAATGCTTTGAAGTCTGAAATGGTTAAGTCCATTGATTACATTGTCATAGCTGCGGGTATCCTTATCATTCCGATCGGAATTGCTCTTTTTTGCCAAAGTGTTTTCGTTCAGGGCAATTCTTTTTCAGAGAGCATTCCTTCAGTTGTTGCTGCGCTTATTGGAATGATACCGGAAGGGCTATACCTTTTGCTTAGTATAACTCTTGGGCTGAGTACTATTAGGCTTGCCAGACAGAAAGTAATGCTTCACGATATGAGAAGTATTGAAACTTTGGCCCGCGTTGATACTATTTGCGTAGATAAGACAGGCACTATAACAGACAATAGCATGCTTGTTGCAGAGGCTATTCTTGCGTCAAATGAAGATGATGACGAGCTTTTTGATGCAACTTGCAGGCTTCTTTCAGAGTATCTTGGTTGTCTGCCTGACGATAACATTACTATGCATGCATTGGAGGATTATTTCGGTTTTACTACGAGCAGAAGCTGCGTTTCCTTTAAACCTTTTTCTTCCAAATACAAATATAGCAGCGTAGAATTTGATAATTGCCGATATGTTCTGGGAGCTCCTGAATTTATATTAAGAGAAGAGATTAAAAAATATCAGGACACTATAGAAGAATATACAAAAAAGGGCCTTAGGGTGCTCTGCTTTGCAGAATATGATGGAAATGCTGAAGGAGTTCTTGATGGGAAACAGGCACATCCTCTTATGTTCATAACACTTCAAAATCCTATAAGAGACGCTGCCTTTGATACCTTTAAGTACTTTGAAAAACAAGGCGTTGATGTAAAAGTAATATCCGGAGATAATCCAATAACTGTATCAGAAGTAGCCAAAAAAGCAGGTATTAAAAACTACGACAAATATGTTGATGCAAGTACATTGGATGATGGGGATATTCCTTTTGCAGTTAAGGAAATGACTGTTTTTGGAAGGGTATCACCCGAACAGAAGCAAAAGATAGTAAGAGCACTTAAAAAGAACGGTCATACTGTAGCTATGACCGGTGATGGTGTAAATGATATTCTTGCCATGAAGGATGCTGATTGCTCGATAGCTATAGCTTCCGGGTCAGAAGCTGCGGTTCAGGCTGCTCAGGTAGTGCTTCTTGACAGTGATTTTTCCCATATGCCCAAAATTGTTGCAGAGGGCAGAAGAGACATAAATAACATAGAACGAACTGCAACACTGTTTTTGGTAAAAAATATATTTTCATTATTGCTGGCTGTATTTTCAATTATCAATGTACTTATATACCCATTACAGCCATCACAGATTACTATCGTCAGCCTCGTGAATATTGGTATTCCTGGCTTTTTCCTGGCTATGGAACCAAATAACAAGAGGATAGAGGGGCATTTTCTTGTCAAAGTACTGTTAAAAGCAATGCCGGCAGCACTCACTGACTTTTTCGCTATAGCTGCACTTGTTGTATTTAGTAATACCTTTGGAGTGGATCAGACTGATGTTTCTGTTGCTGCAACTTTTCTTTTGGCCATAGTTGGATTTATTATCCTTGCCAATATTTCGTCACCTTTGAATACATACAGACTTCGGGTTATTTTTGGATGCATGATTGTTTTTGTTTTGGGTGCAATTTTCTTTAATGAGCTGTTTTCTATTTCATATGTTTCAAAGCCCTGTATAATGCTTTTTGTGCTATTTGCCATTGCAACGGAGCCATTTATGCGTTATCTTACTAAATTGTTTAGAATTATAGAACTTAAATTTCAGATTAATTTTTTGAAAAAATAATTAGTATTTTTTGAATAATAATGTATAATTAAATAGCATAAAATTATATTTAGGAGTTAGTTATGATAGATAACGAAGAAAAATACGAATCATTAAAACTTGGAAATCAGCTTTGCTTTCCTTTATATGCATGTTCCAAGGAAATAATCAGGAGGTATAAACCTTATCTTGACAAGATTGATCTTACATACACCCAATACATTACTATGATGGTTATGTGGGAGAAAAAAACTGTAAATGTTAAGACTTTAGGAGAGTGCCTTTATCTTGATTCCGGTACTCTTACTCCTGTACTTAAAAAGCTTGAGTCTAAGGGCTATATTACAAGAGAAAGATCCAGCGAAGATGAAAGAAACCTTGTTGTTTCTATAACTTCAGATGGAGAAAAACTCAGAGAAGAAGCTATAAGTATTCCTTCATCAATTGGGTCCTGTGTAAAATTGTCTGAAGATGAGGCTAAAATTTTGTATAATCTTTTGTACAAGATTATAGGAAATGTACGCTAATCTTTATTGATTTTTTTGGCAGATAGAAATATAATAAGTTTCGGCTTGATGTGCGGTTTTGTTAGACTTTTGTATTGTTTTGTAAACAAAAGTCAAAAATTTAACGAAAGCGCACATTGTTTTTTGGAGGTTTTTTATGAGTTCTCATACCCATAATCATCACCATGATCCCGCAAAAATGAAAGCTATAGTAAACCGTCTGTCTAAAGCGATAGGACATCTGGAGTCTGTCAAAAGGATGGTTGAAGATGACAAGGATTGTACAGAAGTACTTATACAACTTGCAGCTGTGAGGTCGGCAATTAACGGCTGCGGAAAAGAACTTCTTAAAGAACATATCAGTCATTGTATAGTTCATGCGGTCCAGGATGGAGATGAAGATGCTGTCAAAGAGTTAAATGACGCCATCGATAAATTTTTAAAAAATTCATGAGCTAAAAAATTTGAAAAAAGCATTTGAAAGGGGCGAAATACCTTGGCTATTACTATGTTAAACGCAGTAAACTTTCTTATCTTATTTCCTTTTTTAATGGCAGTGATCATAGGTTTTCTTAAAAAGGCAAGTCCTTTGAGAAGCGCAGTTATTATAATTGGTGGATTTACAATTATGATAACTGCTATTTATGTTGCTGTTAATGTTCTTACATCCGGGGATACATCCCAGTTTGTATACTTAGAACACACACATGTGCCTGATATGCTCGTTATTGCCGGCGAGATTTTTCTTATGGGTCTTGTATGTTTTCTCAGCATTAAATACCAAAAGTATTATGCTATTATTTTTTCTCTTGTTGGTACCATTCCAGTACTTTGGATGGATCTTACAGGAAAAGCTGTAGAGGGTAATACACATATTCGTATTGATACATTTGCAGCTGTTATGTATCTGATCGTAGGTATTGTTGGTATTCTTATTTGCATCTATGCATCAGGATATATGAAGGACTATCATCATCATCATACAGATGTACAGGATCGTTCTAATTATTTCCTTGCTCTTATGTTTGTATTCCTTGGTGCAATGTTCGGACTTATTTCTTCTGATAATCTTGGCTGGATCTATTTCTTCTGGGAGATCACAAGTGTATGTTCATTCCTCATGATAGGTTATACAAGAACACAGGAAGCTGTAGACAATTCATTCAGAGCACTGTGGATGAATCTTCTTGGTGGATGTGGATTTGCAGCTGGCCTTTTATACTGCAATATGAATCCTGAGTTACAGATCTCTAATCTCAGCCAGGTTACACATACTTCAGCGCCAGCTATTGTCATTGTGCCTGTAACATTATTCGCATTTGCAGCTTTGACAAAGAGTGCACAGTTCCCATTCTCAAGATGGCTTCTTGGCGCCATGGTTGCACCTACACCATCTAGTGCGCTTCTTCACTCAGCTACAATGGTAAAGATTGGTGTATATATGCTTATCAGAGTAGCACCTGTCATGGCGGGAACTCTTACCGGAGTCATGATCACTGTTATTGGTGGCTTCACATTCTTTGCAGCATCACTTCTTGCTATTACAGTTAGTGATGGTAAAAAGGTTCTTGCTTATTCAACAATCTCAAACCTTGGACTTATTACAGCCTGCGCCGGAACCGGTACTACTGAAGGTGTTTGGGCTGCAGTAATGCTTGTTTTGTTCCATGCTGTTTCTAAGTCACTTCTGTTCCAGACAGTTGGTGATATCGAGAACTGTATGCACAGCCGTGATATCGAGGATATGCATGGTCTTATCATCAAGTTACCAAGACTTGCGTTCATTATGATCATTGGTATTTGTGGAATGTTCATGGCTCCTTTTGGAATGCTTGTTTCCAAGTGGGCTGCTCTTAAATCATTCGTTGATTCAGGTTCAGTATGGCTTGTTCTTTTCCTTGTTTTTGGTTCAGGAAGTACATTGTTCTACTGGGCAAAATGGCTTGGTAAGATCTGCACAGTTATTCACCAGTCATTTGAGCTTGAGGATACAACTCCTAGAAGTGAGATGGTATCTATTTTCCCATTGACATCACTTATTGTTATCATGTGCTTCGCATTCCCATGGATGTCAGGTCATATGATACAGCCTATACTTGATGAGGCTTATCATACAAGTATTCCCGATGTTATCGGTGGCAGCGATATTATTATCATGATGATAATGGTTGCAATGGTATTTATGATTCCAATCGGATCAAGATTCTTATCAATTGGTAAGAACTCCAAGATGACAATGTCTTATGTTGCAGGTGTCAATGCAGGAGATGACAGACACTATATTGATTCTTTTGGAAAAGAGAGAGCTCTTTATATGTCTAACTGGTATATGACAGAATACTTTGGTGAAAAGAAACTTCTCAGACCTTGTATTTACATAGCTACTGTTCTTGTTGCAGTAATGCTTATCATTGTTGTTGGAGGTGCTTTCTAATGTCTATGATCATACTTAAGGCTGTACTTTATATTATTTTGGCACCACTTATTGGAGGACTTCTTTCAGGAGTAGACCGTGTTATTTCTGCCCGTATGCAGGGTAGACAGGGCCCTCCGGTTTTCCAGCCATTTTACGATGTATATAAGCTTCTCAACAAGCAGACAACCGTTGTTAACAGCATTCAGGTTTTGTTTGTTACAGGTTACCTTATCATGACAATCTTTACAGGAACATTGTTCTTTGCAGGCGGAGATATGCTTTTAGTATTCTTTGCTCTTTCAATGGCCGAAGTTGTTATGGTTATGGCTGCATTTTCTACTAATGGTCCTTACAGTATCATGGGTGCACAGCGTGAGCTTTTACAGATGATGTGTTATGAGCCTATGACACTTTTGGTAGCGATTGGTTTTTATTATGCAAACGGAAGCTTTATGGTAAACGATCTGATCCAGGCAAGTGTTCCTGCAATCGTTCAGATCCCTGGTTTCTTTATAGGATTTGTATTTATTCTTATAATCAAACTTCGTAAATCACCTTTTGATCTTAGTACTTCACATCATATGCATCAGGAAATGGTTAAAGGACTTACTACCGATCTTTCAGGTAATAACCTTGCATTTGTTGAGATAGCAGAGTGGTATGACACAGTACTTATGATGGGTATTGTTGGAATGTTCTTCTTAACAGCAAATCCTATCAGCAGAGTTTGGGCTCTTATTGCATGCGCAGTTGTATTTTTCCTTGAGACACTTATTGATAATCTGTTCCCACGTGTAAAATACATTACAATGCTCAAAGTTACATGGTCAGTAATTTTAGTTTTCGCAGGTACAAATCTGCTTATTCTTAATGTGCTTAAATAATACGGGAAGGGAATGTGAGATCAATGAAAATATCTAAATCACCATGGGTGTTACATTATGATGCATCCAGCTGCAATGGCTGTGATATAGAAGTTCTTGCCACAATGACTCCACTTTATGACGTAGAGCGTTTTGGTATCATAAATACTGGTAATCCTAAACACGCTGATGTTTTACTTTTAACTGGTGGCATCAATGCTCAGACAGCCCCTGTAGTAAGACAGTTATATAATATGATGCCTGATCCAAAGGTTGTTGTTGCCTGCGGAATCTGCGCATGCGACGGCGGTATCTTTAAAGAGTGTTACAACATTTTAGGAGGAGCTGATAAAGTAGTTCCTGTTGATGTATATGTTCCTGGATGCGCTGTAAGACCTGAAGCCCTCATTGAAGGTGTTGTTAAGGCTGTTGGTATTCTTGAAGAAAAGAGAAAGAAACTTAAAGAATCAATGAAACAGGGCTATTGTACTGTTGATTACAGTAAGATGGCTGTTCATATGACTGCTGATGACTATGATCCGAGCACACAGTATGATGCTGTTCTTACTGAAGAAGCTTTAAGAGAGCAGGCTGAAGAAAAGATCAAGGCTACAGCAAAGCCTGCACCAAAGCCTGTTGCGCCTGCACCTGCAGCTCCAGCTGCAAATGCTGTTAAGCCTGTTAATGCTCAGGCAGCCCCAGTTGCAACAAATAATGCTGAGAAAGGAGATAATAAATAATGAATACAGAATTTATTAATGTCAATCCTGAAAGCATTATAGATGAATCTCAGAAGCTTAAGTTTAATGGTTATCATCTTATGCAGCAGTGTGCTACAAGAATACCTGATGGATATGAGCTTATTTATTCTTTTGGAAAAGAGCTTGAGGTTAAACAGCTTAAGATAACTCTTCCTGAAGAGAATGAAATATCAAGTATAACAAGTATTTTCCCATGTGCTTTCATATATGAGAATGAAATGCATGACCTTTTTGGTGTAAAGGTTAAGATGATAAATATAGACTATGAGGGTAAGCTTTATCGTACAGCGATAGAGACACCATTTAAGTAATTGGAGGAACTGTAATGTCTACTAGAAGTGTTATTCCATTTGGCCCCCAGCATCCGGTTCTTCCGGAACCAATACATCTGGACCTTGTTATGGAGGATGAGAAGGTTATTGAAGCTATCCCTTCAATAGGTTTCATTCACAGAGGTCTTGAAAAGCTGGTTGATAAAAAAGATTTTAATGAGATGGTTTATGTAGCCGAACGTATTTGCGGTATCTGTTCACTTGGCCATGGACTTGGATATTCAGAAGCTGTTGAACATATTATGGATATTGATGTTCCTGCAAGAGCAAAATATCTTAGAACTATCTGGTCAGAGCTTTCAAGAATCCATTCACATCTTCTTTGGCTTGGCCTTTTGGCTGATGCCTTTGGATTTGAGTCTCTTTACATGGATTGCTGGAGACTTAGAGAGGATGCCCTTGATATGTTTGAGGCATCTACAGGAGGAAGAGTTATTTTCTCTGTTATGAAGATCGGTGGTATAAGAAGAGATGTATCTGATGAAATGCTTAAAGATTTTTATCAGAGAATAAATAAAATGGAAGAGGATCTTAAGGCTATTGCTAAGCCATTCCTTAATGATGCTGCTGTTCAGACACGACTTCGTGGCGTTGGTATCCTTACTCCTGAACAGGCTGACGCACTTGGATGTACAGGACCTTTCCTTAGAGCAAGCGGAATCAGTCGTGATATCAGATCAACAGGATACTGTGCTTACGGCGATATTGATTTTGAGCCAATTATTTCTACAGAGGGTGATTCATATGCCCGTACTGAATGCCGTATAAAGGAGATTTTCCAGGCATTTGATATTATTCGTCAGTGTATCGACAAAATGCCTTCAGGAGATATTGATGTTCCTGTTAAGGGTATGCCAAATGGCGAATATATGATGAGAATCGAGCAGCCAAGAGGAGAAGCTCTTTATTATGTAAAGGCTAACGGAACAAAGTTCATAGACAGAATGAGAGTTAGAACTCCCACATTTGCAAACCTTTCAGGCCTTGTTGAGACATTAAAGGGATGCGATCTGGCAGATGTACCTATTCTTGTACTTACTATTGATCCTTGTATCAGTTGTACTGAAAGATAATGAAATATTTAATTGGGATGGAGATTAGAGATGGCATTTGTAAGTTTTAAGAAAACAATTCTTCGTAACCTTGTATCAAAGCCATATACAAGAAAGGCAGAAAAGCAATTTCCTGAAGGTACCAGGGGACATGTTGAAAATGATATGGACGTATGTGTCCTTTGCGGCCTTTGCTCAATTAAGTGCCCAACACATGCGATCACTGTAGATAAGGCAGCAAAGACATGGTCTATCAGACCTATGAGCTGCATACAGTGCAGATGTTGTGTTGATAATTGTCCTAAGAAATGTCTTTCAATGGGTGTCAGATTCCAGGAACCCGGCGATGAGAAGATTACTAAGACTTTTAAACAGTCAGAGAAGGCAATTGCAGCTCAGGAAGCTTTGATGAAGGCTGCAAAAGAACGTGCGGCTGCTGCAGCTGCAGCTAAGGCTGCTGCCGCAAATGCAAATGGAGGAGCTGCAAACGCTAATCCTGTTGCTACAGCAAATACACAAGAAAAGAAAGATTGATGACAGAAAAAATCTTAGTCAAAGGGGCGGTGCAGGGAGTAGGCTACCGCCCTTTTGTTTTAAAAAAAGCAATTGAATATGGTCTTAAAGGGCAGGTAAAAAATATAGGAGCTGCAGTAGAGATCATTGTTTCCGGCTTGGAAAAGACTATAGATGATTTTTGCGATGAGCTTAAAAATGTTCAGCCTAAAGGCTCATTTGTCTTAGACATTGCCAGAGAAAAGCTTAATGAAAGCGATTATTCTTTTAATGATTTTGCTATTGTAGAAAGCTCAGTTGTGGACCTTAAATCTGAACTTCCAATAGTATTACCTGACATAGGTATCTGCGATAAATGCCTTAATGAGATGCTTTCAAAAGGCGATAGGAGATATAGATATCCGCTGATAAGCTGTGCTTCATGTGGGCCTCGTATCAGTATTTTGGATTCTCTTCCCTATGACAGACATACAACCACAATGGTCGATTTTGAAATGTGTCCTAACTGCCTTTCGGAGTATAAAAGTGGACGTAGAAGGCATGCACAGACAATTTCCTGTCATGATTGTGGACCTTTCATGATTCTTGACTACTATGACGGGGCAGAATCTGTTCACCTTGAAAGGGAAGATGCTGTGAAAAAAGCAATTTCTCTTTTAAACGAAGGTAAGATCATAGGACTAAAGGGTGTATCTGGTTATCAGCTTATATGTAAGCCTGAGAATCCTGTTGCTTTACGTTTAAGACAGATAAAAGGCAGAGAGAATAAGCCTTTTGCTGTTATGTTTTCGACAGTTGATAGTATAAAAATATACGCTGAAGTTAACGAGAAGGAAGAAGAGCTTTTATTGTCTTCAGCAAGACCTATTGTTTTATTAAATAAAAAGCAGGACTTTCCTTATGAAGTCTGCAAGGACAGTAATTATATAGGGGCTTTTTTGCCATCAGCAGGCATACACAGATTATTAACTGATGAAGTTGGTCCACTAATCTGTACAAGCGCCAATATTTCTGGTCAGCCCATAATTATTGATCATGATTCTTTTGACCAAAAACTAATGGATGGATCAAAAGAATATTATGTTGACGGAGTTCTTTTCCATAAAAGAAGGATAAATCAGCCTCAGGATGATTCTGTGGTATTTGTTATCAAAAATGAGAACGGGGAGTATTCTTCCCAGTTTATCAGAAGGGCAAGAGGTTTTTCACCGCTTCCTATAATCTGCAAAGGCTCAGATAATAACACTTCAACTATTTGTTTTGGAGGAGACCTAAAGAGCACATTTTCGTTTGCCAAAAAAGACAGAGTTGTTCTTAGCCAGTTTATAGGCGATTTAGAAGATGCTGACACCTATGAGCTTTTTAATAAACTAATAAAAAGAAATTCAGATCTTTTTTCATTTGTTCCAAGGAGAGCTGTCTGCGATAAGCATCCTTTGTATTTTTCATCAAAGTATGCAAAAGAATATGCAGAAAAAAGAAACATAGAACTGATAAGATTGCAGCATCATTATGCTCATGTTTTATCTGTCATGGCAGAAAATGAATTAAGATCATGTATTGGAATTGCCTTTGATGGTACAGGCTTTGGCGATGACGATAAAGTCTGGGGTGGAGAAGTTTTTCTGTGTAATGGTATAGATTATACTAGAAAGAGCCACTTATCGTATATTAAGCTTATGGGCGGAGATACAGCTCCCAAGAAGGCAAATATTGTAAAAGAATGCTATGAGATAGCTCTTAATGATAACGGCAGTGATATCGTTAAGGCTGCTCTTAAAAATAATATAAATACTTATGAAACTTCCAGTGTCGGAAGATTATTTGACTGCGTATGTGCACTTTTAGGAATAAAGGACTATAATTCATTCGAAGGTGAGTGCGCGATCTTACTTGAAAAAGAAGCTTCGCTCTGTAATGGAAGTCATTTTCCTTTGTTTGATGTAAAAATCATCGAAAATGAAGAGGGAGAAATTATATTCGATCAGCTTGATCTTTTTTCACAGATAAAGGGATGTATTGCAGATGGAAGTTTTGAAACAAAGGACATTGCATATGGTTTTCATTTAGCTTTGGCTTATTATATCGTGAAAATATGTAGTATACTTAGAAGCAATGTCAAGGAATCAAAAGTTTGTTTGTCCGGAGGAGTATTTGCGAACCGGATACTTTTAAAGAACACAATAGCTCTTTTGACAAAAGAGGGATTTGATGTTTATTGGAACAGGCTTGTACCATCAGGGGATGCTGGAATTGCCCTTGGACAGGCATATTATGGATTATTGAAAGAGGATTAGATATGTGCGTAGCAATACCGGGAAAAGTTATTAAGATAGATGGAACAAAAGCTACTGTCGATTTTAGCGGTAATACGGTTATAGCAGAAGCAGGCCTTGTAAATGTAAAGGTTGGCGACAGAGTTCTGGTTCATGCAGGCTGCATCATCCAGACTATGGATGAAAAAATGGCTGATGAAATGGAAGAATTATTTAATGAAATTGAGGATCTGACTGTTTAATGGGATCAATTACTTTTGAAGAAATTCTTGATAAATTAAAGAACTATGATGGTGAAGAAGTACATATAATGGAGGTTTGCGGCACTCATACCGCAGCAATATCAGAAAATGGCATTCCATCAATGCTGTCTCCAAAGATAAAGCTCATTTCAGGTCCCGGTTGCCCTGTCTGTGTTACAGTTACAGCTGTAATTGACAGACTTGTTGAGCTCTCAATGGAGGAAAACACCATCGTACTGACATTTGGTGATCTTATAAGGGTAAGGGGAACACATAAGTCACTAGCCGATGCAAAGGCGGATGGCGGTCACGTGAGAATGGTTTATTCTCCAATGGAAACTGTTAAGCTTGCCAAGGAAGATCCTTCTCATACATATGTTTTTGCTGCGATTGGCTTCGAAACCACGACTCCTGTATACGCAATGGTATTAGAAGAAGCGGTAAAAGAAAACGTTAAAAACCTAAAGCTTTTGACATCACTTAAAACTATGCCTGAAGTTATCAGATGGGTAGTGAAAAATGGCGGCGGAATTGATGGCTTTATTGCCCCGGGACATGTATGTGCGGTCACAGGAAGTGATACATTCAAAGCTTTGTCTGATGAACTTGGAATTCCTTTTGTGGTTTCAGGTTTTGAAGGCAAACAGCTTATTATGACTATATATGCTCTTTTACAGATGAAAGGTAAATCCGGTATAAAGAATCTGTACAAGAATGTAGTGACAGAGGAAGGAAATACTAAGGCAAAAGAAGTCGTTGAAAAGTATTTTGAAGTATCAGATGCCTCATGGCGCGGCATGGGCAAGATAAAAGGATCAGGCATGGCATTGAAAAAAGAATATGCTGATTTTGACGCTGGAAGTATAGGCCTTGATGAAGATCATATGCCACCCGGATGTAGTTGCGCAAGTGTACTTGTAGGTAAATTAAAGCCCTATGAATGTCCTTTATTTGGCAAAGCATGTACTCCGGATAATGCTCATGGAGCATGCATGGTATCTACAGAGGGCAGTTGTTATAATTATTTTGTATCAGGAAGAAGATAGGAACAGATTATGAAGATTACAATGGCACATGGAAGTGGTGGTGAGTCAACTTCCGCTTTGATCAGAGATATATTTGCTAAACATTTTCACAACGAAATACTTGATAAGCTTGAGGATTCTGCAGTTGTAGAAGGGTGTGGCAGGCTTGCGGTTACTACTGACAGCTTTGTTGTTACTCCTATTGAATTTCCAGGTGGTGATATAGGAAGGTTGTCTGTTTGCGGAACAGTCAATGATCTTCTTATGAGCGGTGCAAAGCCAATGTACCTTACCTGCGGCTGCATCCTTGAAGAAGGCCTTGATATGGATGTTTTGGACAGAGTTATCAGTTCAATGGCTGAAACTGCAAAGGAAGCTGGAATCAAGATTATTACAGGCGACACAAAGGTTATTGAAAACAAAGGCGGCGAGAGCGGACTTATAATAAATACTTCCGGGGTTGGCTTCATTTCTGAAGATTTAGATGTTCCGGGACCATTTAAGCTAAAAGATGGCGATAAGATAATCATATCAGGTAATCTTGGCGATCATCATGCTGCCATTTTAGGAACAAGGATGGGAATCCAAAATAATATAAAGTCCGATGCAGCACCTCTTGCCTTGATGGTAAAAGGACTTTTGGATAATAATGTAGAAGTGCACGCTATGCGTGATGTCACAAGAGGCGGCCTTGGAACTGTATTAAATGAGTTCTGCGAAAGCTCAAAATGCACAATTGATCTTTACGAAGATAAAATGCCGGTTTCACCAGCTGTAAAAGATTTTTGTGGTCTTCTTGGTTTGGATCCTATGTATATGGGCAATGAAGGAAAAATGGTTCTTTCAGTAGCTGCAAAAGACGCAGAGAAAGCTCTTTCTATAATTAAGAGATCTAAATATGGTGAGAATGCCTGCATCATAGGGGATGTAAGCAAAAATGACGGATCAGCCGATAAACATAATGTGGTACTTAATACCAAAATTGGCGGAAAACGTATAATTGGTCTGATGTACGGAGAGGGACTTCCAAGAATTTGCTAAATGATGTAAAATATATGTCGTAACTTTCGATTTCTTGAAAGGATAAGTATTTAATGGAATTTAAAAGAATCAATAAGGATACAGTAACATGTATCATAACTGAAGATGATATGGACGAGCAGGGAATAAAGCTCGAGGATTTATTTGAAAAGAAAAAAGAAGCGATGGATTTTTTACATGATGTAATGCGTAAGGCCCAGGAAGAGGTCGATTATAAACCAACAGGTTCCTTTATGCCAATGCAGATCACTGTTTTACCTGATCATTCCATTTCTTTAACTCTTTCTGAAAATGCTTCAGCTTCATTCGGAGAGATACTTAAAAACCTTACTGAAAAAGCCGGAATCACAATTCCAAAGAATGTTCTTGAGGATATTGGCGATTCTGAAAATGAAGACAGAATAAACAGATTAAATGAATATTTAAAGAGCTTGAAACAGTTCACCAATTCAGTAAAAAATATAATGGAAGACTCAGGACTTGCTGAGAACCATGATAAGATTTCACTCAATCAGAAGTCATCAGCTGCTGAGAATAAAGAAAAAGCAGATAAGATTTCAAACGGTGCTTCCAAGAAAAACAGAGATAAAGAGCGACTTAAGTTCCATGAATATGTTTTCTCTTTTGCAAATATCAGTACTGTTATTGAGTTTTGTAAAAAGGCACCTACAGATCTTAATATATCAAGTTCTCTTTATAAGAATGAGCAGGATGGTAAGTATTATCTTGATTTAAAGAGACTTGACGAAGAACCAAAAGTATTTGCGTCACTATTTACAATGGCATATGAGTTTGGCCATTTTCAAGCATCAAATCAGCATGTGATCGCACATATCCGTGAGTCCTATGACCTGATCATTAAGGATGATGCAATAAATTCTTTGGCGCAAGTTTAAGAAAACTAATGAATTATGAGTCGAGCGTATATGACGAATATATGCTCGACTTTTAAATTATTATTGTGGTCAGGTGTTTTATGAGATTAAATAAATATATTGCCAGTTGCGGCGTATGCTCCAGGAGAGAGGCAGATAAGTTAATAGATGAAGGAAGAGTCACTATAAATGGTGAGAAAGCAGTATTTGGTATTGATGTAACTGATACAGATACTGTTTTTGTTGATGGCAAAAAGATAGAGCCTTTGGATGAAAAAATAGTGATCGCATACTATAAGCCGGTTGGTGTTACATGTACAGAAAAAGATAAGTATGCAGAAAAAACTGTTATAGAAGACCTTGGATTTGATAAAAGAGTCACTTACGCAGGCAGACTTGATAAAGACTCAGAGGGGCTTCTTCTTATGTCAAATGATGGTGAGCTTATAAATGCCATGATGAAAGGCTCTATGAAGCATGAAAAAGAGTATGAAGTCACCGTGGACATGGATGTGACGGAAGATTTTCTTAAAGCCATGTCTTCAGGAATGTATCTAAAAGAGCTTGATAGAAGAACAAGGCCCTGCGAAGTGAAAAAGACAGGCAAAAGATCTTTTAACATTGTCCTGACTCAGGGGCTTAACAGACAGATTCGCAGAATGTGTGCAGCTTTAGGGGCAAATGTAGTTAAGCTTAAAAGAATAAGGGTTATGAATGTGAAATTAAAGGACTACGATATAACCCCCGGAAAATATGTGGTCCTTTCAGACCAAGTGGTAAAAAAACTCTATAAAGATGCTGGAATTGCCAGATAAATAATAATATACTGTTAGTATTATAGTTTTTTGGGAGTTTGTATGGAAAAAGAATTGATGAGGAAAGAATATGATGCTTTGGTAAAGGAAATCAAGCATCATATGGATTTATATTATAATCAGGATGAACCTGAAATTTCTGACTATGAGTATGATAAACTCATGCAGAGGCTTAAGGAAATCGAAAAAGAAAATCCTGAATTTGTAACAAAGGCTTCTCCAAGCCAGATTGTCGGCGGAACAGCAAAGAGAGAGGCCGGTGTTAAGGTAACTCATAATGTACCTATGCTTTCTATCGAGGACGTATTCAATAAAGAAGACGTTTCTGCCTGGATAGAAAAGGTGCATCTGATGCATCCGGAGGCTTTATTTTCTGTTGAACAGAAAATTGATGGTCTTAGTATGTCCCTTAGATACACAAAAGATGAATCTGATGGGAAACTTCATCTATCTCTTGCAGAGACAAGAGGAGATGGTCTTATCGGCGAGGATGTAACTTTAAATGCTCTTGTAATACCTGATGTTAAGCAGGTTCTCGACCTTCCTTATGATTATCTTGAGCTTCGCGGTGAAGTATATATGTCACACGAAAGTTTTGATAAGTTTAATGAAACTCAGGAAATGCTCGGCAAAAAGCTTTCTGCTAATCCAAGAAACCTAGCAGCAGGAACTTTGAGACAGCTTGATCCCGAGATTACAAGGTCCAGAGGCCTTAAAATGTTCATCTTTAATATTCAGGATGGTCCATTGGAACTTATGCAGTCCCATTGTAAAGGCCTTGATATACTCGAAAATGCTGGTGTTAAGACTGTTTTTCATAAAGAATGCAGCACAGCATCAGATGTTTTAAATGCTATCGATACAATTGGTGACATGAGAGAGAACCTGGATTTTGACCTGGACGGCGCTGTTATAAAAATAGATCAGGTTCAGTGGAGAAATGATTTCCCATCAGGCTCAAAGTACTCAAGTGGACATATAGCATATAAGTATCCACCTGAAGAAAGAGTCGTTGTTATGGATGACATCATTGTGGATGTTGGAAGAACCGGCAAACTTACTTTTACTGGCAGTTTTCACGACAAGGAGACAGGTAAGCCAGCAAGACTTTGCGGTACCAGTGTATCAAGAGCAACTCTCCATAATCAGGACTATATAAATGAAATGCAGATTGGAATTGGTGGTGAGTACAAGCTCTTTAAGAGCGGTGAGATCATTCCAAAACTAAACGGCTGCGTGAAGGCACCTGAAATTGTATATAAAGCTCCGGATAAATGCCCTGTTTGTGGCGGCCATTTATTTAGAGAAGAAGATACGGCTGATATCAGATGCGTCAATCCTACATGTCCTGCTCAGGTTACAAGAACAATTTCATACTTTACTTCAAGAGATGCCATGAATATCATGGGACTTGGTGATACACTTATAGAAGCACTTGTTTCTGAGGGCTTTTTAAAGAGCTATGTTGATATATATCACCTATTTGAACATAGAGATGTTCTGATTGAAAAGGGAATTATTGGTAAAGAGAAGAATACTGACAAGCTTCTTGCAGAGATAGAAAAGTCTAAAGAAAATGATCCGGTAAGGCTTCTTACAGGACTTGCAATCAGAAATGTAGGTAAGTCAACAGCAAGAGAGATCATGAAACATTTTGACAGTCTTCTGGATCTTAAGAAAGTTACAAAAGACGGATTTTTGCAGATTCCTGATATTGGTGAAACCACAGCAGAAGATTTATATGACTTCTTCCATGATGAGAATAACCTCTCTATCATTGATGAGATGGAAAAGATGGGACTTAACATGATCGTCCCAAAAGATGAAGATGCATCCGACAAGCTTTCCGGAATGACCATTGTAGTTACAGGAACATTACCAACTCTTGGAAGAAAAGAGGCAGAAGAGCTTATTGTTAAAAACGGCGGAAAAGCTTCAGGAAGTGTATCAAAAAAGACTTCTATTGTTCTTGCAGGCGAAGCTGCCGGAAGTAAGCTTACAAAAGCCAATGAACTTGGTATTAAAGTAATTGATGAAGCTCAGTTTTTAGAAATGATCAAATAATTTTTATACGGAGTGATGAAAAATGCCAATTAAGATAAAAAATGATCTTCCTGCAAGGGAGATCCTTGAACAGGAAAACATATTTGCTGTTGATGAGAACAGAGCCCTGCATCAGGACATCAGATCTTTGCAGATCTGTATTCTTAATCTTATGCCACTTAAAGAGGATACTGAATTGCAGCTACTTAGATCAATGTCTAATACGCCTTTGCAGATTGATGTTTCTTTTATGCAGATGAGTTCCCACCATTCATCCAATACGTCTCCTAACCATCTTAACAGGTTTTATCATCCTTTCGATGAACTAAAGGAAAATACCTATGATGGTCTTATTATCACAGGTGCGCCTGTTGAGCAGCTTGAGTTTGAACAGGTTGATTATTGGGATGAACTCTGCAGAGTATTTGAATGGTCAAAAACAAATGTAACATCAACCTTTCACATCTGCTGGGGAGCACAGGCAGGAATTTACTATCACTATGGAATAGATAAAAAGCCTTTGCCTGAAAAGAGATTTGGTATCTATAAGCACAGAGTCATGAACAGGAAGGTACCTTTGGTCAGAGGCTTTGATGATGTATTTTCAATGCCTCACTCAAGGCATACAGAGACTCCTGCCAAGGCCATACATGATTGCGAGGATCTTGTTGTTCTTGCAGAATCTGATGTGGCAGGAATTTTCCTTTGCATGAATAAGTCAGGAAGTCAGATATTTGCAATGGGGCATGCAGAATATGACAGGTTAACACTTGATAGTGAGTACAAAAGAGATTTGGCAAAAGGGCTTGATATTAAAATGCCAATAAATTACTATCCGGATGATAATCCTGAAAATGTACCTGATCTTTTATGGAGAAGTCATGCAAATATTCTTTATACAAACTGGCTCAACTACTACGTATACCAGAACACACCATATCAATGGGGACAGATATTAGATGAAGAAAAAAGAAAGCTCGCATCCAAGATGCTGACTAAAAAAATGTAAGTGAGGGAGTAAAAAATGGAACTTAGGAATATCTATACCTGCTTTCCGGGAGGAAAACATAAAGTATTAACACTTAGTTATGATGATGGCAAGATTGCCGACAGAAGACTTGTTGCCTTATTTAATGAGTATGGCCTTAAGGGAACTTTTAATGTAAATTCAGGTCTTGTAGACAGACCATTTACTAATGCTTATGACGAACGTATTCCTGTTTCAGAGTATAAAGAGCTTTATAAGGGACATGAAGTTGCCTGTCACACTGTTTTACATCCTACAATTGCAAGAAGCCCCAAGGAACAGATGGTGCTTCAGGTAATAGAGGATAGAAGAAAGCTTGAGGAAGCACTTGGCTACACTGTAAGAGGACTTGCATATCCTAATGGCTCATTTGATGACAATGTAGTAGATGCTTTAAAAGCATGTGGTATCAGACATGCAAGAACAGTTCATTCAACATTAGGCTTTGCAATGCCTTCAGATTATCTTAGATGGAATCCTACATGCAGCCACAAAAATGAAGCTTTGGAAAGATTATCTGAAGAGTTTATAAATCTTCATAAAACCCAGTATCTGTATATGATGTATGTATGGGGACACAGTTATGAATTTGAAATTGATAATAACTGGCATGTGATTGAGAACTTTGCTAAAAAAGTTGGCAACAAGGATGATATCTGGTATGCAACAAATATCGAAATCGTTGATTACATGGAAGCAGCTTCAAGAGTTCAGGTATCAGTAAATGGAGACTTTGCATATAATCCAAGTGCCGCAAGCGTATGGCTTGAAGTTGATAAAAAACACATCGAACTTAAACCCGGAGTTACAACTACGTTATAAATTTATAATATTTTAAGGGTCCCACTATCATTGTTTTTTCTATTAAAATAAGTTAAAATATATATGTTAGGTCGTTTATTTTATTTTGAGATAGTTTAGACAAGGAGAATTAACATATGGCCCTTAATGTTGAGAACGATGACCTTGAAGTAAAGACAGATTCTAAAAAGAAACCTACAAAGAAGACTAAAGAGATGCTAGAAGAAAATGCTAAACAGATAGAAGAGCTCAAAGCTCTTCAGACAGAATTGGATCATGAGCTTGATGCACTTGATCAGGATGAAAAAGAACTTGGTGAAAGATCTGCTCTTAAACTAACTGTGACACATAAAAAGTTTGGTGAAGGAACAGTCATCACGCAAGATGGTAAGTACATAGAAGTAAAGTTTAAAGACGTTGTTAAGAAGTTTGTGCTTCCTGGATGCTTTGCGGATAAATTCCTCGAGCTTGAGGATGAAGACGTTTACGATTATTATGTAAAGGCTAATGAAATCCATAAGAAGCGTATGAATGCAGAGCTTAAGGCAAAATCAGCAACCTTTGCCATTCAGCGTCATGAAGATGCCATCGAAAAATTAAATGCAAAATTCAAATGATTTATCATTTAAAAAGGCACATCGCTTTTGCGATGTGCCTTTATTTTTTTTTTTTACATAGCCTTCTTCATTTTGTCATCAACTTTCTTTTGAGCTGTTGAGAGCATAAGCTTGATCCTGTTAAGCTGGTTTACTTCAGAAGCACCCGGATCATAGTCGATTGCAACTATATTGCAGCCAGGATACATGTGTCTCATCTGCTTGATAACACCTTTACCTACAACGTGGTTAGGAAGACATCCAAATGGCTGTGTGCAAACGATATTAGAAGCACCGCCTTTAATAAGTTCAACCATTTCTCCTGTTAAGAACCATCCCTCACCTGTCTGATTGCCGATATCTACGATAGGTTTTGCGTATTCAACAAGTTTATAGATACTTGTTGGTGGCTCGAAATGTACACTCTTTTCAAAGGCTTTTGTTGCTCCGCCTCTAAGCTTTTCAATAGCCCAGATTGCTACACGCATGAGAGCAGCAGTCTTCTTGGAAGTTCCAAGCTCTTTTGCCTTGTAGATCTGATTGTAGAAGCAGTAGAGCATGAAATCAATAAGATCAGGAACAACAGCTTCAGCACCTTCTGCTTCAAGAAGATCAACAAGGTGGTTATTGGCTGCTGGTGCAAACTTAACAAGAATCTCACCTACAACGCCAACTCTTGGCTTTACTTCATCTGTTATCTCTATTTTATCGAAGTCTTCAATAATCTCTCGGCACATTTTCTGGAACTTTGCAAAGCTCATATGCTTGGATGATACGAAGTCGATACATTCCTTTTTCCATTTCTCATGAACGGCTTCTGTAGAACCCTTGACCTTTTCGTATGGTCTCATTCTGTATACGCAGCGCATGAAGATATCTCCGAAAACAGCGCCATAAGCAGCTCTTTTAAGCATTTCAAAGTTAATGTGGAAGCCAGGATTTGCTTCAAGCTTTGAAAGGTTAAGTGAAACAACAGGAATCTGTTCCATACCTGCTTTTTTAAGAGCACGTCTTATAAATCCTACATAGTTTGTTGCTCTGCAACCGCCACCTGTCTGTGACATGATAACAGCAGTTCTATTGAGGTCGTATTTACCGGAATGGAGCTCATCCATAATCTGGCCAACAACCCAAAGTGAAGGGTAGCAAGCATCGTTATTAACATACTTAAGACCCATATCAATAGCATGTCTGTTATCATTTTGCATTACTACAAAGTTATATCCGCAAGCTCTGAAAGCGGGCTCTAAGATATCAAAATGAATAGGAGACATCTGAGGGCAGAGTATTGTATAGTTCTTTCTCATTTCTTCTGTGAAAAGAACTCTGTTATTAGCAGTTGAATGAATTGTTCTCTGAGTATTTTTCTGCTTCCTTACGCGAATTGCAGCTAAAAGAGAACGTACTCTGATTCTTGCGCTTCCAAGGCTGTTTACTTCATCAATCTTAAGGCATGTATAAATCTTATCTGAACCGGAAAGAATATCATTTACCTGGTCTGTAGTAACGGCATCAAGACCACAACCAAAGGAGTTAAGCTGGATAAGATCCAGGTCATCCCTTGTTCTTACGTAGCTTGCTGCAGCATATAATCTTGAGTGATACATCCACTGATCAGAAACAATAAGAGGTCTTTCAGGCTTGCCAAGGTGTGAAACGCTGTCTTCTGTAAGAACAGCAACTCCATAAGAACAGATCATATCAGGAATACCATGATTGATCTCAGGGTCTACATGATAAGGTCTTCCTGCAAGAACAATACCGTGTTTATTGTTTTCTTCCATCCATTTAAGGGTTTCTTCACCTTTTATCTGTATGTCTTTTCTTGCGTTTTGCATTTCATCCCAGCCAGCCTTTGCAGCAGCAATGACTTCTTCAGCCGGAATTTCAGAAAATTCTTTTACCAGAGATGCTGTAGCAGTATCAAGGTTTGTGAAGGCCATAAATGGATTTCTTAATTTAACTTCGCCATTTGTAATAGCTTCAACATTGTTTTTGATGTTTTCTGAATATGAAGTAACAATAGGGCAGTTGTAATGGTTGGTTGCGCCTTCAACTTCCTCCCTTTCATAGAAAAGTCCGGGATAGAAGATAAAATCAACCTTTTGTTTTATAAGCCACTCAATATGTCCATGGGACAATTTAGCAGGATAGCACTCTGATTCACTTGGAATTGATTCAATACCAAGCTCATAGATCTGGTGTGTTGATCTTGGTGAAAGAACAACTTTATATTGGAGCTTTGTAAAGAAAGTAAACCAGAATGGGTAGTTCTCGTAAAAGTTAAGAACTCTTGGTATACCGACAGTACCTCTTTTTGCCTTATCAGCTTCAAGTGGTTCATATCCAAATATTCTCTTATATTTATAATCAAAAAGGTTAGGGATATTATCGGCGTTCTTTACCTTACCGATACCTCTTTCACATCTGTTTCCGGAAATATGAGTTCTTCCGCCTGTAAATTTATTTACAGTGAGACGACAGTGGTTTGTGCATCCCTGACAGGTAGTCATGCTTGTTGAGTATTCAAGGTTATTGATCTGCTCAATACCAAGCATTGTTGTTTTATAGTCGCTTGTCTCAAAATATCTGTCTCTGGCGATGAGTGCAGCACCAAAAGCACCCATAATTCCTGCAATATCAGGGCGAATAGCTTCAGCACCTGAAATGATCTCAAATGCTCTAAGTACAGCATCGTTATAGAAAGTTCCTCCCTGAACAACAATGTGTTCGCCAAGGTCCTTGGCATCAGAAACTTTAATAACTTTAAAGAGAGCATTTTTAATTACTGAATAAGCAAGACCTGATGAAATATCTGCCACATCAGCGCCTTCCTTCTGTGCCTGCTTAACTCGAGAATTCATGAATACAGTACATCTTGTTCCAAGATCAACAGGAGATTTAGCATAAAGAGCTACTTTAGCAAAGTCCTGAACGCTATATCCTAAAGATTTGGCAAAGGTCTCAATGAAAGAACCGCAGCCTGATGAACATGCCTCATTGAGCTGAACAGAATCAACTGAATTATTCTTTATATGAATACATTTCATATCCTGTCCGCCAATATCCAAGATGCAGTCAACCTTTGGATCAAAGAATGCAGCGGCATTGTAGTGAGCAATTGTCTCAACTTCTCCATCATCAAGTAAAAGTGCAGACTTAAGAAGCGCCTCACCGTAACCTGTTGAACATGATCTGGCGATTGAGACACCCTCAGGCATGAGCTTATATATTTCCTGAATAGAGGAGATGGCTGTCTTTAATGGGCTTCCGTTGTTACTTGAATAGAATGAATAAAGAAGATCTCCGTCTTCACTGATAAGTGCACATTTTGTAGTAGTAGAACCGGCATCGATTCCAAGGAAAGCCTTTCCTTTATAATCATCAAGCTTTCTTGTTTTAACTTTATATTTGTCCTGACGGTTTCTGAATTCTGAATAATCATTCTCATTTTTGAAAAGAGGATCAAGACGTGATACTTCAGCTTCCATAACTATTTTATGGGAGAGCTTATCAGTCATTTCATTCATAGAATATGAAACATCTTCTTTGGCATTTAAGGCAGAACCTATAGCAGCAAAGAGATGGGAATTGTCAGTTTCAATCGTATGTTCCTCATCAAGATTAAGTGTGCGAATGAATGCAGCTTTAAGCTGATCAAGGAAGTGAAGAGGGCCACCTAAAAATGCCACATGACCTCTGATTGGCTTTCCACAGGCAAGTCCTGAAATAGTCTGGTTAACAACAGCCTGGAAAATAGAAGCTGAAAGATCTTCTTTTGTTGCACCCTCATTGATAAGTGGCTGAATATCTGATTTTGCAAAAACACCACATCTTGCAGCTATTGTATAAAGAGAATGGTAATTTTTGGCATACTCGTTAAGACCTGTAGCATCTGTCTGTAAAAGAGAAGCCATCTGATCTATAAATGAACCTGTACCGCCGGCGCAAATACCGTTCATACGCTGTTCAACATTTCCATCCTCAAAATAGATGATCTTGGCATCCTCACCACCCAGCTCAATTGCAACATCAGTTTTAGGAGCAAGCTCTTTAAGTGAAGTAGAAACAGCTATAACTTCCTGAACAAAAGGAACTTCCAGGTGCTTGGCAAGTGTAAGTCCGCCGGATCCTGTTATGACAGGATGGATAGTTATATCGCCGCTTATTTTATAAGCTTCCTGCAAAAGATCTGATAATGTCTCTTGAATATTGGCAAAATGTCTTTTGTAATCAGAAAAAATAATCTTGTGATTGTTATCCAAAAGGGCCACCTTAACAGTGGTGGAACCAATATCAATACCTAATGTGTAGTCCTTTGAAATCATATTTTAACCTCAACTTCTAAATCTATTGCTAAGCTATATCTTCTAATTAAATGTAGCTACAGACAATCTATATGATTATAATGCAGCGACATATAAAAATCAATTATGATAAATTGTATAAAATTTAAAAAAACTGCATTCGCTTATTGGAGTTTTTGTGTTATGATTACTCTGTATGAGCATATGAAGGGGATTATTATTTATGAAATCAAAAACAAAACGACTTTTTCTGGTATTATTATCAGTCATTTTGATTTTTAATTTTAATAGCATTAAGGGAACAGCGGGGAAGAGTATAACCAAGACTGTAAGGGTTGGTTATTATCAGAATGAAGTATTCCAGGAAGGTGCTTCAGATAAGTCAGTCAAAAGCGGCTACGCTTATGAGTACTATCGAAAGCTTTCTGAATACACAGGATGGAATTACGAGTATGTTTATGGCGACTTTGTAACCATATATAACATGCTTGTTAATGGTGAGGTTGATATTGTTGCAGGTCTTGCTTATACAGAGGCAAGAAGTCACCTTATTTCATATCCTGACCGTCCGCAGGGATCAGAACAATATAGCCTTGTTAAACATCAGGGAGATGACACGATTACTACAAACCCAAGGACACTTAACGGTAAAAGCGTAGGTGTTCTGGATTCTGCTATAAAAGACTCTTTGGAAGAGTTTTTGAATAAAAAAAACATAGATGCAAATATTGTATCTTATACAGATTATGATACGCTTCTGGAGGCCTTTGACAAAAGGGAAGTTGATACACTTGCAGGCGAAAGCGATGGTATATACGACAGAAGCCACGCTGAAACACTTTATCCATTTGGCGAAACAGACTATTTTATCTGCACAAGTAAAGACAGACCGGATCTTTTAAAAGAACTTAATGAAGCTCAGAGTCAGCTCTTTTTAGAGTATCCTGATTATATCAGTGTATTAAGAAATAAGTATTATCCTGAAACATTAGCCAGCAGAGCCTTTACAAGCTCTGAAAAAGAATGGCTTTCTTCACATGAAAGTGTAGCAGTCGGATATCTTAATAATTATCTTCCATACAGTGATACTGCAAAAGATGGCAAAGTAACAGGGCTAATTAAAGAGCTTGTTCCATATTTGCTTAAGCAGCTTGGATATGAAACAATTGCTATTGAGTATGTTGGATTTGATACATACGATGAACTTGTTAAAGCTATGGATGATGAAGAAATTGAACTTGCATTTCCTGTTGGCGGAGGACTTTTCTTCTCTGAGGAAGATGGCATGTTCATATCAAAACCTGTTATATCCACGCTTACAGATCTGATATATTCTACGAATTACTATGATAATTCAAAGCAGATATTTGCAGTTAATGAAAGCAACAAGCTTCAATATTATTACATTGCCAATCATTATCCAAATGCTACAATAGAGTATTATCCATCCATTGATGCGTGCCTTAAGGCTGTATTAAAGGGTGAAGCTACATATACGACATTAAATGGCCTTAGAACTGCATCAATGCTCAAAGATCCTGATTACGAAAAACTTTCGTTCAGGCAACTTGGATACGTAGACGACATGTGCTTCGGAGTAAAGATTGGTAATGAAGGACTTTTGAAACTTATTGACAGAGGACTGAGCAGAGCAGGAACAGAGTATATCAATAATCTTGGTTCAGTTTATTCTGATAACATGTATAAATACACCTTCAAAGATGTTTTGAGAGAGAATTTTATTGGTGCATTTATTGTATTTTTAATTATTCTTGCCATTTTGATCTTACTTTTGCTTTATTCAGTGCGTATAAACAGGAAGCGTATTCGTGAAAAAGAAGATGCAAAGCGTGAAATTGAAGCTGTAAACCAGGAGAAGTTTGTTTTACTCAATAAGATGAATAACTATATGAGAGAGCCAATCAACAATATTGTTTCTCTTATTAGGATTTCAGAGAATATGAATGATCTTACAAATATTAAGAATAACCTTGCTAAGATGGGCTCATTCAGTAAAGAGCTGACAACAATTCTTAATAATATTCTTAATATAAGCAGCTTTGAGAGCGGTCAGGTAAAAATAGATGATAGCTTAAGCCTTTACAATTTCTTTGGCAAAAGAGTTCTTATTGTAGAGGATACACTTCCGAATCAGACAATTACAGGCGATATTATGAAAAAAGCCGGAATGGAAGTTCAGATTGCCAACGATGGACTTGATGCCTATGAGAAAGTCAAGGCAGCACCTTCAGGATATTTTGATGCTGTTTTGATCAATGTAGATGACAGAAATATTCAAGGGTACTTGTTTATTAAGAGAATCAGAGAAATGGAAAATGATATAAGATCAGAAATTCCTGTTATCGCGATCACAGCTGATGAATCTGAGAGCGGAAAAGAAAAAATAATCAAGTCCGGTATGAATGGATATATAACTAAGCCTTACGATATAAAGGCTATTCTTGATAAATTATCAGGCATAATACTATAACAGAATGAGGATTTTCTATGAATGAATTTTTGAACAATATGGAAAGAAAGTTTGGAAAATATGCAATTCCAAACCTGACTTTGTATATCATTGGACTTTACGTTTTGGGATATGTATTACAGCTTGCTCCGCCAAGTGTAAATATCCTTGGATTTTTAACTCTTGATCCTTATGCGATCTTACATGGCCAGATCTGGAGACTGGTATCATGGCTTTTAATACCGCCAAGTTCTTTTAATATTCTAATCATTATCACTTTGTTCTTTTATTATTTTGTTGGTACCAGCATGGAAAGAACAATGGGAACATTCAGGTACAATGTCTTTATCTTAGGAGGCGTTGTGCTTATGATCATTGCATCATTTGCAACTATGCTGGTGTACAAGTTCTTTTTTGGAATTGATGGTGATGCTCTTGGCACAGTCATGAGCGCTTTTTCAATCTATTTCAGTACCTCATATATTCAGGAAATGGTATTTTTGGCATTTGCAATGTGTTTCCCGGATGTGCAGGTTCTTTTGATGTTTATCATTCCTATAAAGGTTAAATATCTTGGCTATTTCTATGCAGCACTGCTTGCATATAATGCATTTACAGGCGTTGCCAATAGCAATTATTTTGTATTTTTTGCTATTGTATTTCAGTTTGTCAATTTGCTTCTTTTCTACTTGCAGACAGGCAAGATCAGTCATTTGAGACCAAAAGAGGTAAAGAGAAGACGAGAATATCGCAATGCATCAAAGATGATGCCTAAGGGCATAACAAGACATAAATGTGCAGTTTGTGGACGTACAGAAGCTGAGTACCCGGACCTGGAATTCAGATTCTGTTCAAAGTGTAATGGCAATTATGAGTATTGTCAGGATCATTTGTTCACACATCAGCACGTAAAATAAAGGAGCAACATGGGTAATTTAGAAAACAAAGAAAAAGAGTTTGCGGCTATTCTAAAGAACGTCACAAGAACAGCCAGAGAAAATAAAAACATAATCACATCAGAGGAAGTTAAAGAAGCTTTTTCTGATCTTGAACTTGATGAAAAGCAGTTTGAAATGGTCTTTGAGTACTTAAAGAGTCATAAGATAGGTGTTGATGAAGAAGCTGTTTTTACAGACGAGGATCTTTCTGAAGAAGAAAAGAACTATTTAGATGATTACATTGAAAGTTTAAATGCACTACCTGAGTTTTCTGATGGCGAAAAAGAAGCTATAACAATTGCTGCTTTGGCAGGGGAAAAGGATGCGCAGGAAAAGCTAATTACCATGTATCTTCCCCTTGTAGTAGATGTTGCAAGAATGTATTCCGAACAGGGAGTTTTTTTGGAAGATCTTATAGGCGAAGGAAATGTAGCACTTACCAAGGGCGTTACAATGCTTGATGCTGTTGGGGAGCCATCAGAAGTTGAGAGCTTTTTATATAAGCTTATGCTTGATGCCATGGAGAATATTATTCAGGAGAATCTTGCAGAAGATACAGGAAGCCAGAAGGTTCTTAAACTTGTTCAGGAAGTTGCGGACAAGGCAAAAGAACTTGCGGATGATCTAAGACGCAAAGTCAGCGTGAAAGAGCTTATGGATGAGACAGGATGGGATGAAGATAAGATCAGAAGTGCCATAAAGTTTAGCGGTGACAACATTGAAGATCTTGACAGCGGAGAGAAGTAATTAAGCATATGCAGAACATTGTAAATGAAGATGATTTCAAGTATTACATGCAGGATATAGAAAGATATTATTTTGGAGCTCGTTATAACTATAATGAGCTCTTAAATAATGAAATGGTTCCTTTTAAGTTTAAAACTATAATTTCAAAATATATAAAAGATGAAGTAGACCTTGATACAACGCTTGAGAGTCATCTTTACTATATAGAAAAAGATAGTTTTGATTATAAACTCTATAGGCAACTTAGACTCAGAATCAGAACATCTCAATATAAAGATCCTTTAAATCATGAAAAGGGTTTTAAAGAGAAAGTCTATACAATAGAACAGCTTGTAAAAATGAATAAGGATGAAAAAGAAGAGAAGGGAATCATTATAAGAGAACTTATCATATCAAAACTTGCTCTCTTTGGATTTTCTGTATAAAAAATATAATTCATAAAAATAGAAGAGTAAAAAATGCAATAAAAAAACTACCTGTTACCAGGTAGTTTTTATTATTACTAATTAAGCTCTTTCAACCTTGTTAGATCTAAGGCAACTTGCGCAAACGTGCATTCTCTTTGACTGACCGTTGACCTTAACAGCAACGTGCTGAACGTTTGACTTCCAAACTCTGTTAGATCTTCTATGAGAATGGCTTACGTTGTTACCGAAATGAACGCCCTTGCCACAAATATCACATTTAGCCATTTTGACACCTCCTTATAAGCCATGTAATCGTAAATAAATAGCATATTATTGCTTATGTTTTCGCAACATTGATATATTAGCAGAAACGAAAACTAATTGCAAGAGAAATATAGAAAATTTATGGTTTATTTTTTTATAAACTGCTATTATAATACTATATGGTATGCGAAAACGGCGGTGATAGCACTGCCTGTTAAGGAGGAATTATATGAAAGCTTCTGTGGTAAACACACACATGGGAAATATTTCTATTGATAATGAAGTTATTGCCCAGTATGCTGGTGCAGTCGCAATGGAATGCTTTGGAATTGTTGGAATGGCCAATGTAAATGTCAAGGATGGCCTTGTTAGCCTTCTTAAGCTTGATTCCATGACAAGAGGTATAAATGTAACGCTTGATGATAACAACAAGCTTAAACTTGACTTTCATGTTATAGTAGCTTATGGAGTTAGTATCTCAGCAGTATCTGATAACCTTATCGACACTGTTAAATATAAAGTAGAGGAATTTACCGGGCTCGAAATCGAGAAGATTAATATCTACATCGAAGGCGTCCGTGTTATAGATTAATTGGCTCGATTGAGTTCTAGGAGGAATTAAGTTTTGAGTAATAATGTAATTGACGCTAAGCTGTTGTCAAAAATGTTTTTAGCTGGTGCCAAGAATCTTGAGGCAAAAAAGGAATGGATAAACGAACTTAACGTATTCCCTGTTCCCGATGGAGATACAGGCACAAATATGACAATGACTATCATGTCAGCAGCTAAAGAGGTTTCAGGTCTTGGCGATAGCAGCGACATGACATCCATTTGTAAGGCTATTTCATCTGGTTCCCTTCGCGGTGCCAGAGGTAACTCCGGAGTTATTCTTTCACAGCTCCTTAGAGGATTTACCAAGGTTGTTAAAGAGCATGATGAAGTTAATGTAGAGATTCTTTCAGCCGCATTTGATAAGGCTGTTGAAACTGCTTATAAGGCTGTTATGAAGCCTAAGGAAGGAACAATCCTTACTGTTGCCAAGGGTGCAGCTGAAAAGGCTCATGAACTTGCAGTAGAGGGAACAGATGATATCGAGTATTTCTGCAGCGAAGTTATTAAGTACGCTGATGAAGTACTTGCCAAAACACCTGATATGCTGCCTGTACTTAAGCAGGCTGGTGTTGTTGACTCTGGCGGACAGGGTCTTATGCAGGTTCTTAAGGGTGCTCTTGATGGATATCTTGGAAAAGAGATCGATCTTTCCATAAATGAAGAAGCCATGACACCAGGCGCAAAACAAAGTGCGGCTGGCAAGGAAGTTGAAGAAGCTGATATTAAATTTGGTTATTGTACAGAGTTTATTGTTCTTTTGTCTAAACCTCTTAATATCAAGCAGGAAATTGACTTTAAGTCTTTCCTTGAATCAATTGGTGACAGCATTGTAATGGTGGCCGATGACGAGATATGTAAGGTTCACGTACATTCCAATGATCCTGGTCTTGCTATTCAGAGAGCTCTTATGTATGGTCAGCTTTCAAATATGAAGATTGACAATATGAGAATGGAACACAGAGAGAAACTCTTCCATGAAAATAATGATGGTTCCTGGGCTGAGATCAAGACTGAGATAAATGGAGCTGCTGAGCTTACACCAACATATTTACCTGGAGATGATATTCCTCTTGGTGACAAGGTTGAACTTGATGATACAAAGGAAGAAGAAATTCCTGAGATGCCTCACAAGGAAGTTGGCTTTGTTACAGTATGTGCCGGTGATGGCCTTGCAGAAATCTTCAGAGGACTTGGAGTTGATTACGTCATTGAAGGCGGACAGACAATGAATCCAAGTACAGCAGATATTATGGATGCTGTTGAAAAGGTTAATGCTGACACTGTAATAGTACTTCCTAACAACAAGAATATTATTCTTGCAGCTAATCAGGCAGCTATTATGGCAGAGGATTCAGACAATGGTAAAAAGATTGTAGTTGTTCCATCAAAGACTGTTCCTCAGGGTGTAACTGCAATCATTAACTATGTACCTGATGTAGCACTTGAAGATAACATAGCAGCTATGACAGAAGCTCTTTCAACTGTTAATACCGGTGAAGTAACATATGCCGTAAGAGACACAGTTATCGATGATGTACAGATCAAACAGGGCGATTACATGGGAATCGGTGATTCAGGAATCCTTTCAGTAGGAGCTGAAATTGCTGATGTAACATATAACATGCTTGATAAGATGATGAATGACGATCTTGAACTCATCAGTGTTTACTATGGTGATGAAGTTGATGAGAAGGATGCTGAGAACTTAAAGAACAAGATCAGTGAGAAGTATCCACAGTGTGATGTAGAACTTCAGTATGGCGGACAGCCAATATATTACTACATAGTTTCTGCAGAATAATTTATAGATTAACCATAAGCCAGGCCTTAGTTTGCCTGGCTTTAATTTTCTTTATTGCGAGGTGTGTTTTGGGGAGCAGAGAACTTGAAGAAAAGGTTATAAATTTAAAAGGTATCGGGGAGAAAACAGCAAAGCTTTTTGAAAAATGTGGCGTCTATACCTGTGGTGACCTGATCAGGTACTATCCAAGGGCCTATGATATTTATGGAAATATTGTAAATGCCTGTGATATGAAACCTGGTGAAGTAAACGCATGTAAACTGACTATTATAGGAAGCATTGTTAAAAGAAGAGTCAGAAACCTTTCTATTATTGCTTTTGAGGCTGCTGATCAAACCGCAAGAGTTAAAATGACCTATTTTAACGCTCCTTACCTTGCAAGCGTGTTAAAACCGGGAACAACTCATGTCTTTAGAGGAATGGTTCAGAAAAAAGGTAATTTCCTTTCTATGGATCAGCCTAAAATGTATAAATTTGACGAGTATATGGCGCTTATGGGTCAGATGCAGCCAAGGTATCCTCTTGTTAAGGGGCTTTCTAACAACATAGTGATAAAGGCAATGCATGAGGCTTTTAAAAATGCAGGAAGATTTGAAGAATATCTGCCTGATGAAATAATCAAAAGTCATGGTCTTACAAGCTATAGCGAAGCTGTAGTAGGCATACATTTTCCTTCTGATGCGAAAGCACTGGAAAAATCCAGAAGGAGACTAGCTTATGATGAGTTTTTACTTTTTGTGCTCAAGTTAAGGCTATTAAAAAAGTCTCAGGAAGTTATCAAGAATTCATATCCAATGATTGACGTAGCCGACACACAAAGGCTTTTGGAAAGGCTTCCTTATAAGCTTACAAATGCTCAGATGAAGGCCTGGGAAGATATTAGATCCGACCTTGGCGGCGAAACAGTTATGAACAGGCTTATACAGGGAGATGTAGGCTCCGGAAAAACAATTATTTCTTTGCTGGCTCTTTTAACCACAGCTGCAAATGGCTATCAGGGCGCACTAATGGCTCCTACAGAAGTTTTGGCTGCGCAACACTATGAGAGCTTTAAGGAAATTATCAAAAAATATGATCTTAAGACTTTAAAACCGGTTCTTTTGACAGGAGCTCTTTCTGCTAAAGAGAAAAAAGAGGCACAGAGGCTTATAAGTGAAGGCGAAGTTAACTGCATTATCGGAACAAATGCCCTTATTCAGGAAAAGGTGAATTATAAAAATCTTGCCCTGGTAGTTACTGATGAACAGCACAGATTTGGAGTTCGCCAAAGAGAATCTTTGGCAGGAAAAGGCGATAAGGTGCATGTTTTACTGATGAGTGCAACTCCAATACCCAGAACACTTGCGATAATTCTTTATGGAGATCTGCATATTTCTATAGTTAATGAACTTCCCGGTGGAAGAAAGCCTATAAAGAACTGTGTTGTTGGAACAGATTACAGACCTACAGCTTATAAATTCATAAAAAATCAGGTGGAAGAAGGCCATCAGGCTTATGTAATTTGCCCCATGATTGAAGAAGGCGAACTTGATAATGTTGAAAATGTCACAGATTACACAGAAAAGCTTAGAGCAGCACTGCCTTCAGATATAAGAATTGACATGCTACACGGAAAAATGAAGTCGGCTGAAAAAGACAAGATAATGGATGCTTTTGCAAGGAAAGATATAGATGTTCTAGTTTCCACAACTGTTATAGAGGTTGGCATAAATGTTCCAAATGCCACGGTTATGATGATTGAAAATGCCGAGCGATTCGGGCTTTCACAGCTCCACCAGCTTCGTGGAAGAGTAGGAAGAGGCGATGCTCAGTCATATTGTATATTCCTTAATACTTCCGAGTCAAAAGAAGCCAAAGAAAGGCTTGATATCATGAATAAATCCAATGATGGATTTAAGATTGCAGAGGAGGATTTAAGACAAAGAGGCCCGGGCGACCTTTTTGGAGTTCGTCAAAGCGGTGACCTTAATTTCCGCGTTGGGGATATATACCACGACAGCGATCTTGTTAAAGAATCAGCTATGGATGCGGATAGGATTTTATCAAATGATCCTGATCTTATGTTGCCACAACATAGTGTATTAAAAGAATTACTCAGCACAAAATCGGCAAATTCGGTTGACTTTGCCACATTATAAAAGTAATATTATTCTAGTGTAATAGTATGAAAATAGGAGGATTATCGGCTTTTTTGTCGGTAGAATATCTATATTATGTCTAAGATTGCAGTTATTACAGATAGTAATAGTGGTGTAACTCAAAGTCAGGCCAAGGAATTAGGGCTTTTTGTTGTTCCTATGCCATTTATGATAAATAATGAAGATTTTTATGAAGATATAAATCTTACTCAGGAACAATTTTATACCAAACTTGGTGAGGATGCTGCCGTTTCAACAAGCCAGCCGACTCCTGATTCACTTATGACTCTGTGGGATAAGGTTTTACAGGATTATGACCAGATCATATATATTCCTATGAGCAGCGGCCTTTCAGGCTCCTGCCAGAGCGCATATATGATTGCTCAGGAAGAATATGAGGGCAAGGTTTTCGTAGTAGATAACCAGAGAATATCTGTAACTCAGAGGCAGTCTGCTCTTGATGCACTTGAAATGGCAAAAGCAGGTTTATCAGCAGAAGAGATCGTCAAAAAGCTTATGGATACAAAATTCGAATCCAGTATCTATATTATGCTTGATACTCTATATTATCTTAAAAAGGGTGGAAGAATCACACCGGCTGCAGCTGCACTCGGAACACTCCTTCGTTTAAAGCCGGTTCTTCAGATCCAGGGTGAAAAGCTTGATGCATTTGCTAAAGCACGTACATCAAATCAGGGTAAAAACATAATGATAAATGCCATTAAGGCAGATATCGAGAACAGATTCGGTGGTATGGATGCAAAAGATTTTCATATTGCATGTGCTTATACCAAGGATTTAGAAGCTGCTATGGCTTGGAAAAAAGAAGTGGAAGAGGCGTTTCCGGGATTTGATATTCATATGGATCCGCTTTCTTTGTCAGTTGCCTGCCACATTGGTCCCGGGGCTTTGGCAGTAACTGTTACCAGAAAATTACATTTTTAATTTGAATTTATATTATTTAGAAAAAAGTTTTGAAAAGGGGTTTTGAATGGCTGCATACGAACAATATGACGCTTCGAGTATTACTGTTTTGGAGGGCCTTGAGGCTGTAAGGAAGCGTCCTGGTATGTATATTGGCAGTGTTTCTACAAGAGGTCTTAATCATCTTGTTTATGAAATTGTAGATAACGCTGTTGATGAACATCTTGCGGGTTTCTGCACAAAAATCCATGTGACATTAGAGGCTGATGGTTCAGCTACAATTGAAGATAACGGTAGAGGTATTCCTGTAGGAATGCACGCTAAGGGCATCACTGCTGAGCGTGTTGTTCTTACTATGCTGCACGCCGGTGGTAAATTTGATAATAATGCATATAAGACCAGTGGTGGTCTACATGGTGTTGGTTCATCAGTTGTAAATGCTTTGTCAACAAGGATGAGCGTCAGGATAAAAAAAGACGGCTATATTTATGAAGATAGTTATGAGAGAGGTATTCCCACAACTAAGCTTGAAAATGGCCTTTTAGTTCCTGTTGGAACAACAAAAGAAAATGGAACAACAATAAACTTCCTGCCAGATGACACTATTTTTGAAAAAACAAGATTTAAAGAAGATGATATAAAGTCAAGACTTCACGAGACTGCTTATCTTAACCCATCTCTTACGATTGTTTTTCAGGATAAGCGCCCTGGTGTAGAGGAATATGTTGAGTTCCATGAGCCAGACGGAATTACCGGATTTATTAAGGATATGAACAAGTCAAAAGAGGCTGTTCATGATGTTATATCTTTTAGCGGTGAAAGCGAAGGCGTAGAGGTTGAAGTAGCATTTCAGTATGTAAATGAATTCCATGAGGAAGTTCTTGGATTCTGTAACAATATCTATAACGCTGAAGGCGGTACTCATCTTACAGGCTTTAAGACAATGTTTACCAATGTCATAAACCAGTATGCCAGAGAGCTCAACATATTAAAGGAAAAGGACAACAACTTTACAGGCACCGATGTAAGAAACGGTATGACTGCTGTTGTTTCTATTAAGCATCCAGATCCAAGATTTGAAGGACAGACTAAGACAAAGCTTGATAATCAGGACGCTGCGAAGATTGTTTCCAAGATCACAGGCGACGAAGTTACAAGATTCTTTGACAGAAATCTTGAGACTTTGAAGGCAATCATCGGTTGTGCCGAGAAAGCTGCCAAGATAAGGAAAACAGAAGAAAAAGCAAAGACTAATATGCTTACAAAGCAGAAGTATTCCTTTGACTCAAATGGTAAACTTGCCAACTGTATCAGCAAGGATGCTTCTAAATGTGAGATATTCATCGTTGAGGGAGATTCTGCCGGTGGCAGCGCTAAAATGGCCAGAGACAGAAACTTCCAGGCAATACTTCCTATTCGAGGGAAAATACTTAACGTTGAAAAAGCAAGTATTGATAAGGTCTTGGCTAATGCTGAAATCAAGACAATGATCAATGCCTTTGGATGTGGCTTTTCTGAAGGTTATGGCAATGACTTTGATATAAACAAGTTACGATATGACAAGATCATTATCATGGCCGATGCCGATGTTGATGGTGAGCATATTTCAACACTTCTTTTGACATTGTTCTATAGATTCATGCCTGAGCTTATTTTCCAGGGACATGTTTATATAGCTATGCCACCTCTTTATAAGGCTATGCCAGCCCGCGGAAAAGAAGAATATCTCTATGATGACAGTGCTCTTGCCAAATACAGGAATACTCATAAAGGCTCTTTTACACTGCAGAGATACAAAGGTCTTGGTGAGATGGATCCTGCTCAGCTTTGGGAGACTACACTTGATCCTGAAAAGAGATTATTAAAACTTGTTGAGATTGAAGATGCCAAGATGGCATCTCAGATGACAGAACTTCTTATGGGTATTGATGTACCTCCAAGACGTGATTTTATACATCAGCACGCAACTGATGCAGAATTAGATATTTAAGGTTTGTTAGGGGAATAACAGTGGAAGATAGAATTATTAGAACTGAATACTCTGAAGTAATGCAGAAGTCTTTCATAGATTATGCCATGAGTGTCATAATCGCAAGAGCTCTTCCTGATATAAGGGATGGACTTAAGCCTGTTCAGAGAAGAACTTTATACGATATGTATGAACTGGGTATAAGATATGACAGACCATACAGAAAAAGTGCCAGAATAGTCGGCGATACCATGGGTAAATATCATCCTCACGGTGATAGCTCTATTTATGACTGTCTTGTCGTAATGACACAGGACTTCAAAAAGATGATCCCTCTTGTAGATGGTCATGGTAACTTTGGTAACATCGAGGGTGATGGCGCAGCTGCAATGCGTTACACGGAGGCCAGACTTTCAAAGGTTACTCAGGAAAACTTTCTTCAGGATCTTGATAAGGATGTAGTAGATTTTTTACCAAACTTTGATGAAACTGAAAGAGAGCCATCAGTTCTTCCTGTAAAGATACCAAATTTTCTTATAAATGGTTCCGAAGGTATTGCGGTAGGTATGGCAACAAGCACACCTCCTCATAACCTTGCGGAAGTAATAGATGCTGAGATAGCTTATATTCAGGATGATTCTTTAACTACAAAGGATCTCATGAAATATATAAAAGGACCTGATTTTCCTACCGGTGGCGTTGTCATCAACAAGGATGAACTAAGAAACATCTATGAGACCGGTTCAGGTAAGATCAAGATCAGAGGTAAGGTCGAGACTGAAAAGGGCAAAAATGGCCACATAAATCTTGTTATTACAGAAATTCCTTACACAATGATCGGTGCCGGTATCGGTAAGTTCATGGCTGATGTAGCTGAACTTGCTGAAAAGAAGATCACAAATGATATTGTTGATATTTCTAACCAATCCTCAAAAGAGGGTATCAGAATTGTAATTGAGCTTAAAAAAGATACAGATGTAGAGAACTTTACAAATCTCCTCTACAAAAAGACTAAGCTTGAAGATACTTTTGGCGTTAATATGCTTGCTATTGATAACGGCAGGCCTGAAACCATGTCTCTTAAGGAAATCATGAGAGCATGTGCTGACTTCCAGTTTGAAGTAGCAACCAGAAAGTATACAACTCTTCTTAAAAAAGAGCAGGAAAAGAAAGAGATTCAGGAAGGTCTCATCAAAGCCTGCAATGTAATCGACCTTGTTATTGAGATCTTAAGAGGCTCTAAAGATAGAAGCATGGCCAAGAATTGCCTTGTTAACGGCGAGACTGAAGGAATCAATTTCAAGTCAAGAGAGTCAAAAGCAATGGCATCTCAGCTTATGTTTACTGAAGCACAGGCTGATGCAATCCTTGAAATGAGACTTTATAAACTTATTGGACTTGAACTTGATGCACTTATTAAAGAGCATGAAGAGACAGTGGCCAATATTTTCAAGTATGAAGATATCCTTGAAAGCCACGAGTCTATGTCACTTGTTATACAAAATGATCTTAATAAGATCAAAAAAGAGTATCAGGCTCCAAGAAAGACAATAATAGATAACAGAGAAACAGCTGTATACGAAGAAAAGCCTGTAGAAGAAACAGATGTGGCATTTATCATGGACAGATTCGGATATGCAAAGACCATAGATGCCAACACATACGAAAAAAATAAGGAGACTATCCAGGCGGAATTCAAGTTCTCATTTATCATGAAAAACACTGGTAAGGTCTGCTTCTTTACAAATGCTGGAAATCTGCATACTGTAAAGGCGATGGATCTTCCTCAGGGTAAAATGAGAGACAAGGGAATTCCTATTGATAACGTCAGCAATTTTGACACTTCCAAGGAGACTATCGTCCTTGCTGCCAGCCAGTCTGAGCTTAATCTCTACAGACTTGTATTTACTACAAAACAGGCTATGATGAAGATAGTTGATGGCGGCGAATTTGATGTATCAAAGAGAACAGTTGCTGCTACAAAGCTTATGGATGGCGACGAAGTTGTAAATGTTGAAGTCATTCACACACAGAAGACTGTAATCCTTAGATCTAACGATGGCTATTTCCTTCGTTTCTATGTTGAAACGATTCCTGAGAAAAAGAAGGCTGCTGTTGGTGTCAGAGGAATGAGACTTGGAAAGAACGATTATATCAGGGATGTATATTATCTCAACGATATGGAAGAAAAGATGATCGAGCACAACGATAAAGAACTTCAGCTTGGCCATCTCAAAGTTACAAGCAGAGATACTAAGGGAACAAAGGTGAGATTATGAGAGTAATTGCAGGTTCAGCTAGAAGATTACGATTAATAACTCCTGAAGGAAATGACACAAGGCCTACACAGGACAGAATTAAAGAGACACTTTTCAACATGATACAGAATCAGGTTCCTGGCGCTGTATTTGTTGATCTATTTTCCGGAAGCGGCGGAATTGGAATTGAAGCCCTCTCAAGAGGAGCTACAAAGGCTTATTTTATTGAGAATGCCAATTCAGCATACAAATGCATCATGGAAAACTTGAGAACAACTCATTTTGAAGATGTTTCAACTGTTCTTAAGCAGGACGTAGTATTAGGTCTTAGGAATATTCATGAGAAAGAGGTTGATATTATCTTTATCGACCCTCCTTATCATGAGGACCTTTATGAGAGAACATTGTCTCAGTTATCCAATATGGACTATGTAACTCCAAATACCATGATCATTGTAGAAAGTGCTCTTGATATGGATTTCTCTTTTGCAAATGATTATGGCTTTGAAGTAAGAAGAGAAAAAGAATATAAAACAAATAAGCATGTATTTCTCTATAGAAAGGAGTAACTGTGAAGGTTGCAGTATATCCCGGAAGTTTCGATCCAGTTACTTACGGACATTTAGATATAATAAAGCGTGCATCACAGATGTTTGATAAAGTTATAGTGGCTGTCATGTGCAATTCCGCTAAAACTCCATTGTTTACGCTTGATGAACGTGTTAAAATGATAAGAGAGTCAGTAAGTGACCTAAATAACGTATATGTTGAATCTTTTAGCGGTCTTCTTATAGACTATTGTAAAAAAGAGAACATTCATATTGTTATTCGTGGCCTTAGAGCTATTACCGATTTTGAGTATGAGCTTCAGATCGCGCAGACCAATAAGGAACTCTCTCACAATGAAGTTGATACTGTTTTCTTAACAACTTCACTTCAGTATTCTTACCTTAGCAGCTCGGTTGTAAAAGAAGTTGCAAGCTATAACGGCGATATTACTCCATGTGTTCCGGATTTTGTCGCTGACACATTATATAAAAAGTATGGGTTCAGAAAATAAGTCAGGGGGAATTAAAAAATGACTAGCAGAATTGAACAGTTGATTGACGAGATAGAGACATATATCGACAACTGTAAACCTCAGCCTTTATCACAGACTAAGATAATTGTTAACAAAGAGGAAATTGACGAGCTCCTTCGAGAACTCAGAAGCAAAACACCAGAGGAAATCAAAAAGTATCAGAAGATCATCAGCAACAAAGAAGCTATTTTAAATGATGCCAGGAAAAAGGCTGAAGAGATCGTAAATCAGGCAACAATCAAGACTAATCAGCTTATAAATGAACACGAGATCATGCAGCAGGCATACGCCCAGGCCAATGAAGTCGTATCACAGGCTGCAATGCAGGCAAAAGAGATCCTTGATAATGCAATGATCGAAGCCAATAATATGAAGGGTGCTGCAGTTCAGTATACAGACCAGCTTTTGGCAGGAGTTGAGGATGTCATCGCGCAGTCGATCGATGCCACAAGCAAAAACAATGATGAGATCATAGATGCTGTTAAGCAGCATAGTCTTGATATCGTTAAATCAGTTTCACAGAGCAATGATAGCATTCTTTCAGCTCTTACACAGTACAGTGAAGTTATAAAATCAAACAGAGCTGATCTTAAACAGCCTGAGGTTTCCGGAGATGCCGGATATACAGCTCAGGATGCAGTAGCCGGTGAAGCTGGTGATGCCGCTTCATCTGAAGCAATCAACCTTGATATGCTTAACTGATAGAACATTATAAGCTGCCGCTTTTTTGCGACAGCTTATTTATATCATAGGAATTTGCATTGCATCATACATGTGGGGGATTTTATGAAAAAAAGCATTATTTCTTTTGTTTTAACTATTGTAATTCTTTTGGGGCTTTTAGGGGCAACTATGCCTATAAAAGCAGAAGCTGCCTCAGCATCTAAGAATGTTGTTATAGTGATCGATCCGGGCCATGGCGGAACCGGAGAAAGAAATCTTGGTGCGCAATATAACGGATTTTCTGAAAAAGAGATGACAATGCAGGTAGCAACTGCAATGAAGGAAGAGCTTGAAAAGTATGATAATGTAACAGTATACCTGACAAGAACAACTGATACTTTTATATCACTTGAGGATCGTGCAGCTACTGCCCAGAGTTTAAATGCAGATTTTATGTACAGCATCCATTTCAATGCTTCTTTGGAACATGATTTTTATGGTTCCGAGATATGGACATCAGCTTTTGGCTCTTTTTACAAAAAGGGTGCTGAGTTTGGGCAGATTATGTCTGATGAGCTTGGAAATCTTGGTCTTTACCAGAAAGGCGTAAAGACAAAGATTGGCAAAACAGGCAAAGACTATTATGGAATAATAAGGCAGAGCGTAGCAAGAGACATTCCCTGCGTAATTATTGAGCACGCTTACCTTGATCACGGTTATGATCTGCCATTTCTTAACACTGCTGGATTCCTAAAGACCCTTGGAGTAACAGATGCAACTGCAGTCGCCAAGTATTTTAAGCTTACTTCCAAGACTACAGGAGCTGACTATTCCAATTATAGTTTCAAAACTGTCAGCACCCCAAAAACTCGTTTGAGTCAGGATTTCACAGAGCCGGATTACTGCAAGGTTTCCTGTGTTTCTTATGACAGTAACAGCAGAAATGCTCTTATAGAGATGAGTACAAAGGACAGCCAGTCACCTGTAATATATTTTTCCTATAGTTATGATGGTGGCAAAACTTACTCATTATTGCAGATGTGGGATAGAACAAAGGAAACACAGTCCTTTAATGTAAATATTCCAAAGGGTGTTGTATCACCTACTATTGTATGCAGAGCATATAATAATTATGAACTTTACAAGGAAAGCGAACCTGTTTTGGTTACAGGGTATACCAATTAAAGAGAGAAGAAATTGAGATTAGATAAATTTTTGGGCGACCACAATGTTGGTACCCGCAAACAAATAAAAGAATATGTAAAAAACGGAAGATGTTCAGTAAATGGAACTCCCGTTAAAAAGGCTGACATTCATATTGATGAGAATGCTGATGTAATTACCTTTGATGGTATCGAACTTACATTTAGTAAATTCCATTATTACATGCTTTATAAGCCTGATGGAGTAGTATCTGCCACAACTGATGGGAGAAATAAAACAGTCCTTGATCTACTTAAAGATGAAAATGTAAAAGGCTTAAATCCTGCAGGCCGTCTTGATATTGATACTGTTGGACTACTTCTTTTGACAGATGACGGCGGTCTTATTCACAGGCTTCTTTCTCCTAAAAAACATGTAGATAAGACCTATGAAGTTCATCTTGAAAAAGAGCTAAGCGACGAGGATATAAGAAAGCTTGAAAGTGGCGTAGATATAGGCGATAAAAAAGATAATGGCGATCCATATCTTACCATGGAAGCAAGGGTCATAAGGAAAGAAAATGACGACAAGGGCAATCCTGTTGTTCATCTTATTATCCATGAGGGACGTTTCCATCAGGTAAAAAGAATGATGGAAGCTATTGGAAATAAGGTTGTTTTCTTAAAAAGAGTTACATTTGGTCCGCTTGTTCTTGATGAAACTCTTTTACCAGGCCAGTACAGACCTCTTACAGAAAATGAATTAAAAGAACTAGGAGTAGAATAATACAGGTAATATTATGAAACGTGTAGATAAAGGTGAATTTGGTTATATTGAATACAGAAAAAAGGTAGCGATCATAAGAACCGCTATATGCCTTGCAATTGTTCTTATTGTGTTTTTTACAGGATTATTTATATATCACAGTCAGAAGAGTATATTTAGCATTATTGCTGCAGTTCTTTGTCTTCCAACAGGATGGAGCGGTGTAAACCTGATCATGTTCCTGAAAGCCAAAAGCTGCTCACTTAAGGACTATAAGAAGATTGAAGATAATAAGGGTGGTCTTTTGATCCATTATGATCATATAATCACATCCTATGACAAAAACTTCTATATCGCAGCTTCTACAGTACTTGATAAGAATATATGTGCTCTGGCAGCTGATAAGGACATGGAAGAATCAGACTGTGAGAAGCATATTAAGAAGATGATGGCAGGAAGCGGGTATTCAAGTTATAGCATTAAAGTATTTACAGATGCAGATAAATTCTGTGACAGACTCCTTCAGCTTGATAAACTTCGCGAAGAAAAGAAGATCGATCCAGTTGCCATTGAAGAATCATGGGAAGTTGGAACTGTTCAGACACCTGCAGCAGTTCTTTTATCCATATCTCTGTGATTACCGGTCATGTAAATATATTCAGTTTATTTAAGGTTCTATAAGAAAAGAATGAAAGAAATAGTTATTGATAAAAATCAGGAAAGCAAAAGACTTGATAGCTTTCTAAAGGCTTATCTGTCTGAAGCAACCGGCAGCTTTATTTATAAGATGCTGCGAAAAAAGAATATTACATTAAATGACAAAAAAGCAGATGGAAAAGAAAAGCTTAAAATCGGAGATTCTATAAAGATTTACTTTTCAGATGAGACATTTGATAAGTTTGTAGGAAAGAAAAAAGCTTCCGTTAATGAGAAAAAAAGTTCTTCCTACGAGAAACTTTCAGTTGAAATAGTTTATGAAGATGAAAATGTAATATTTGTAAATAAGCCTGCAGGTCTTTTGTCCCAAAAAGCTGATAAAGATGATATAAGCCTCAATGACTGGCTTATCTATTATCTTTTAAATAAAGGCGCTGTCACACAGGAGAGTCTTTTAACCTATAAGCCATCTATATGTAACCGCCTTGACAGGAATACATCAGGTCTTGTTATCTGCGCTAAGTCTTTATCCGGCGCAAGAGAAATGAACCAAATGCTAAAAGACAGGACTCTTGATAAATTCTACAGAACGCTTGTATCCGGAAGGATCACAGACAGTATAAGACTTAAGGGCTATCTTTATAAGGATGAAGCCAAAAACAAAGTCTTTATAAAGGAAAATGATCCGAAAGATGACAGATATTCATATATCGAAACTGAGTATAAGCCTTTGGAATATTATGAAAAATCTGATCTTACCATGCTTGAAGTTAAGCTCATAACAGGTAAGCCTCATCAGATTAGGGCTCATTTATCCAGCATTGGCCATCCGCTTATTGGAGATATAAAATACGGCGGCAAGAAATATAATGGTATAAATTATCAGCTGCTACACAGCTATAGGATTCATTTCCCGGATAATATGTCCGGAGAACTTGAATATCTCTCGGGGAGAGAGTTTATTGCAAAACTGCCTTCTGTGTTTGAGGGTATCTAGGGGGAGTAACATGCCAACTTGGAAATCAAGGGGACTTAGAGGTTCCACATTAGAGGAACTTATAAATAGATCCAATGAAAGGTATCAGGAACTTGGCCTTGCGCTTATTCAGAAAATTCCTACACCTATCACACCCATTAACATTGATAAACAGACAAGGCACATTACACTGGCATATTTTGACCAGAAAAGTACAGTCGATTATATAGGAGTTGTTCAGGGCATTCCTGTTTGTTTTGATGCAAAGGAATGCGCTACAGCTACATTTGCCTTAGAGAACATCCATCCTCATCAGGTTGCATTTATGCAGGATTTTGAAAAGCAGGATGGTGTTGCTTTCTTTTTGATATATTTTACAAGTCTAAACGAGTTCTATTATTTACCCTATAGAAAATTAAATGAATTTTGGGAAAGAGCTGAAAATGGCGGCAGAAAGAGTTTTCGTCACGATGAGCTCGATATTTCCTATACAATACATTCACCCGGTGAATCCGGCATTTTGATCCCTTTTCTTGATACTATCCAAAAAGATTTAGAGGAAAGGGAATAAATAATTGACATAAGTTAATATTGGATGTTAAACTCTTTACTATATTAGCATACTATCAGAGTAGCACTGTACCACGTGAAAGTGAAAAGAGGTATTATGAGCAAAGTTCTGTTACATACTCCGGATGGAGTAAGAGATATCTATGGTGAAGAATGTAGTGACAAGATAATAATTGCCGAGAAAATTCATGGCAAGATGAAGAGTTTTGGGTATCAGGACATTGATACGCCTACATTTGAGTATTTTGATGTATTTGCAGAGGAGATCAATACGACTGATGCAAAAGAACTCTATAAGTTTTTCGACAAGGAAGGAAATACTCTTGTTCTTCGTCCTGACTTCACACCGTCCATTGCAAGATGTGCTTCAAAGGTCCTGCTTGAAAATGGTACTCCTGTAAGAGTTTGTTATGAAGGAAAAACCTTCTTAAACACTTCTAATCTGCAGGGAAAGTTAAAAGAGAATTACAATATCGGTGTAGAGCTAATGAATGATGATTCTGTAATGGCTGACGCTGAAATGATAGCTCTTTTGGTAAGTTGTCTTAAGAGCGCAGGACTTAGTGATTTTCAGATAAGTGTCGGTGATGCTGGATTTTATAAGGGTCTTTGCATTGAAGCCGGTATTGATAAGGAAACAGAAGCTGCAATAAGAGAGCAGATCACTTCTAAAAACTATTTTGCAGCAGAAAGTCTTATGAACGAGCGCAACATAGATTCAAAGTACATTGACCAGATCCTTAAGGTTTCTGAATTTATAGGCTCTGATGATGCTCTTGATAAGGCTGAGAACATCGCCAATAACGAAATGTCATTAAACGCTGTTAAGAGGCTAAAAAAGCTTTATAAAGTGCTTACAAGCTATGGTGTTCAGAAATATATTTCTTTTGACCTTAGTGTCCTTAGTAAGTTTAATTACTACACAGGCGTGATATTTAGTGCCTATACCTATGGCGCTCCCGATGCTATAGCAAAGGGCGGACGATACGACAATCTTCTTGGTAAATACGGGAAAGATGCGCCTGCCATCGGGTTTGTGATCATACTTGACGACCTTATTTCTGCTTGTAAAAGACAGGGCATAGAATTTGAACATGAAGCATCTGCAATATCCGTTACTTATAACGAAGATAATTTTGATGATGCTCTTAAAAAAGCAACAGACCTAAGACAGAAGGGCAAAAATGTTTGTCTTTTGCATGAATAAATGGAGGCATTATGAGATATTTGACCTTTGCCCTTGGGAAGGGAAGACTTGTAGATAGCACAATGGAAATACTAAATAAATGCGGTATTACCTGTGATGAGATCTTAGATAAAAAAACAAGAAAGCTTATTTTTACAAATGAAGAATTAAAACTGAAATTCTTTTTGGCAAAAGGCCCGGACGTGCCAACTTACGTAGAATATGGTGCTGCTGATATAGGAATTGTTGGCGCTGATACCATAATGGAAGAAAAGAGAAGAGTTTATGAGGTGCTTGACCTTGGCTTTGGAAAATGCAGGATGTGTGTATGCGGACCTGCAGAAGCCAAAAAGCTCCTTGAACACAGGGAACTTATAAGAGTAGCAAGTAAATATCCGGAGATTGCCAAAGACTATTTCTTTAATCAAAAGCATCAGACTGTTGACATCATAAAACTCAATGGTTCTGTGGAACTTGGTCCTATAGTTAATTTAAGTGATGTCATAGTTGATATTGTTGAGACAGGTTCAACACTTAAAGAGAACGGACTTGAAGTACTTGAAGAAATCTGCCCTCTGTCTGCCAGAATGATCGTCAATCAGGTCAGCATGCAGATGGAAACTGAAAGAATAAGAAAGCTTATAAATGACATAAAGGAGAATCTCTAATATATGCGCACAGTAAAACTTACCAAAGAAACAAAAGATGAGCTTTTAGGAAATCTTTTAAAAAGAAATCCCGGAAGCTATACAGAATACGAAAATACAGTAAACGAGATCATCAGCAATGTAAGAGAAAATGGCGATAAAGCCCTTTTTGACTATACACTTAAATTTGATAAATTTGATGTAAATGAAAAAACAATAAAAGTAACAAGGCAAGAAATAGAAGAAGCTTATAAAGAGCTTTCAGATGACTTTGTGGAAGTCATGAAAAAGAGCGCTGAAAATATTAGAGTTTTCCATGAAAAGCAAAAGAGAAATACCTGGATCGATACAAAAGAAGACGGAAGCATACTTGGCCAGAGAATCCTTCCTATCGAGATCTCAGGCGTATATGTTCCCGGCGGAAAAGCTGCTTATCCGTCAAGCGTTCTCATGAATGTAGTTCCAGCAAAAGTTGCCGGAGTTGAAAGAATTGTAATGTGCACACCTCCTTCAAAGGATGGTAAAGTTAATGCCGGAACCCTTGTTGCAGCAGATATAGCAGGTGTTACTGAAATTTATAAAGTTGGCGGAGCGCAGGCAATCGCAGCTATGGCTTTTGGTACAGCTTCAGTTCCAAAGGTAGATAAAATAACAGGCCCTGGAAATATATTTGTAGCATTGGCTAAAAAAGCATGCTTTGGACACGTTTCAATTGATTCAATCGCAGGTCCCAGTGAGATCCTTGTTTTGACAGATGAAACTGCCAATCCAAGATATGTAGCAGCAGATCTTTTATCACAGGCTGAGCACGATGAGCTTGCAAGCAGCATACTTATCACAACATCTCAGGATATTGCAGATAAAGTGTCAAAAGAAATTGATGAGTTCTTAAAAACACTTTCAAGGTCTGAGATCATCAAAAAATCTTTGGACAATTATGGTTATATCTTTGTAGCAGATAATATGGATGATGCAATAGATGCTGCAAATGCAGTTGCATCAGAGCACCTTGAGATAATTACCAAAAATCCATTTGAGACTATGACCAAGATTAAAAATGCAGGTGCTATTTTCCTTGGAGAATATTCTTCAGAGCCGCTTGGAGACTACTTTGCAGGTCCTAACCACATCTTACCTACAAATAGGACAGCAAGATTTTTCTCACCGCTTTCTGTTGATGACTTCGTAAAAAAGACAAGTATCATTTCATATTCACAGGAAGGTTTATATAAAGTCCACAAGGATATTGAACTATTTGCAAAAGAGGAAGGCCTTACAGCACATGCAAATTCTATTGCAGTAAGGTTCGAAAATTGCAAGTAAACTTTCTAAAATAATTGTTAAATGCAAGATTAATAAATTGTTTATAATTAAATAGCAATATTTAGTTAACATAACGCAAGGAGCCACAAATTATGGGAGAAAGAATTGCAAGTGTTATCAGGAAGACAAAAGAAACTGATATCAGCGTAAAGCTTAATATTGACGGTACAGGCAAGGCTGACATTGAAACCGGGATTGGATTTTTTGATCATATGCTTGAAGCTTTTGCAAAACATGGTCTTTTTGATCTGGAAGTAAAAGTGAAGGGCGACCTCAATGTTGACGGGCATCACACTGTAGAAGATACCGGAATTGTCCTTGGACAGGCTCTTTTACAGGCCATTGGAGATAAAAAAGGAATCAGACGTTATGGGAGTGAAATTCTTCCAATGGATGAATCCCTTGTTTTGGCCGCTGTGGATCTTTGCGGAAGACCATATTTTGTAATGGATGCAGCATTTACATCTCCCATGGTTGGTGACTTTGATACACAGCTTGTGAATGAGTTCTTTTACGCAGTTTCATACTCTGCAATTATGAACATTCACCTGAGAGTTTTGACCGGCAGCAACGACCACCACAAGATCGAAGCAATGTTTAAAGCTTTTGCAAAAGCTGTAGATACAGCAACTATGGTCGATCCAAGAATAACAGACGTTTTAAGTACTAAAGGAGCTTTATAATATGTCAAAAATAAGAAAGCTTATTCCATGTATCTATCTTTATGACGAAAAGGCTATAAAAGGCGTATCAGATAAAACGGTAATATGCGATGATCCGTTGGATCTTGTTAAGATTTACAATGAGAAGGGCGTCAATTCAATTTTTCTTTATGATCTTTCAAGAGGAATGGGCGATGAAGCCCATGAAAAGGCCCTTGATATGATAAAGGCAATATGTAAAAAAGCTGACGGAAATGTAATTGGCGCCGGTAATATCAAGCGTATGGAAGATGTAAAAAAACTTCTTTACGCAGGATGTTCAAAGGTTGCCGTTAATCTTTCAGAGCAGAGCGAAATTGAAAGCCTTGCCGAAAGCTCAGAGAAATTTGGCAAAGAAAAAATATATGCAATATTCTCTGATGATGCGCAGACTAAAGCGAATAAAGAACTCGTTGAGAAATATACAACTGAACTTATATATTTTCCAAAATCAGTTAAGGATCTTGCTTCATCTGACATAGACTTTACAATATCCTACGTTATTGATGACTATGAAAAGAGCCTTGATGAATATAAAAAAGCTCTGGACAATGATAATTTAGAGCTTTTTGCCCTTAAGGGAGCTCTTTCGTGGGATGATCTTAAAAAGAATTCAGATGGCATGGTTCCTGTAATTGTTCAGGATTATAAAACTGATCAGGTTCTTATGCTGGCATATATGAACGAAGAAGCTTATAATAAAACTCTCGAGACAGGAAAAATGACATATTTTAGCCGTAGTCGAAATGAGTTATGGATTAAAGGAGAGACAAGTTCACATTATCAGTTTGTTAAGGCTTTGTATGCTGATTGTGACAAGGATACGATTCTTGCAAGCGTTAAGCAGATCGGTGCAGCCTGCCATACAGGAAGCTATTCATGCTTTTTCAATGAAATAGCCAAAACTGACTATGATAAAAAGAATCCTCAAAAAGTCCTGGATGAAGTATTTGACGTGATAAAAGACAGAAAACTCAATCCAAGACAGGGATCTTATACAAATTATCTTTTTGATAAGGGTATTGATAAGATTCTTAAAAAGGTGGGCGAAGAAGCTACAGAGATTGTGATTGCCGCAAAAAATCCAAATGATAATGAAATAGTTTACGAAATGTCTGATTTCCTGTATCATATGATGGTCCTCATGGCAGAAAAAAATGTTAGCTGGGAGGATATAACTGACGAGTTGTCAAGAAGATAAGGAAAAAGTATGAACGAAAACTTAGCTCTAAGCGATGAGACTTTGCTTGATCTTGAGAAACCTGAGAGATACATAGGCAATGAGGTTAACAGCGTCTATAAAGACAAAAACGCTGTTGATATCAGATTTGCCATGTGTTTCCCTGATGTTTATGAGATTGGCATGTCTCATCTTGGAATTCAAATTCTTTACGGAATGTTTAATTCCTATGACGATGTATGGTGTGAGAGAGTCTATTCTCCATGGGTAGACGCTGACAAAGTCTTCAGGGAAAAGGACATTCCTCTTTTTGCGTTGGAATCACAGGATGAGATCAGAAAATTTGATTTCCTTGGATTTACCATTCAGTACGAAATGTGTTACACAAACATTTTGCAGATACTGGATCTTTCAAAGATCCCTCTCCTCGCAAAAGACAGAGACTGGGACTATCCTATAGTGATCGGTGGTGGCCCATGTACTTATAATCCGGAGCCTATAACGGATTTCTTTGATATGTTCTATATAGGTGAAGGTGAAACAAAATATAGAGAGATCTTTGATCTCTATAAAAAATCCAGAAAAGAGGGTGTATCACGTCAGGAATTTTTGAGAAGATGTTCTCATATTTCCGGCATTTATGTGCCTTCTCTTTATGATGTCAAATACAAGGAAGACGGAACTATTCTTTCAATGACACCTTGTTATGAAGACGTACCTGCACAGATAAATAAAGAGATGTGTCTTGATGTATCAAACCAGTTCTATCCTACAAAACCTGTTGTTCCATACATCAAGATAACCCAGGACAGGGTAGTTTTGGAGATCATGCGCGGATGCATAAGAGGCTGCAGATTCTGTCAGGCCGGTCAGCTCTATAAACCTCTTCGTGAAAAAGACGTTGATCACCTGAAAGAACTTGCTCTTGAAGCATTAAAAAACACCGGTTATGATGAAATATCCCTTAGTTCCTTAAGTTCAAGTGATTATTCAAAACTTCCTGAACTTATAGACTTTTTGATCAAAAACTGTAACGAGAAGAAAGTAAATATTTCACTTCCTTCCCTTAGAATTGATGCATTCTCTCTTGATGTCATGAGTAAAGTTCAGGATGTTAAAAAGAGCAGTCTTACATTTGCTCCTGAAGCCGGAACCCAGAGAATGCGTAATGTTATAAACAAGGGACTTACAGAGGAAGATATATTGAGAGGTTCTCACGAGGCATTCCTTGGTGGCTGGAATAAAGTTAAGCTTTATTTCATGCTGGGACTTCCTACAGAAACTGATGAAGATATCCTTGGAATCGGTGATATCTGCAATAAAGTCGCAGTGGAGTATTTTGAGACTGTTCCAAAAGAGAATAGAAATGGCAGAACAATTGATATTGTAGCAAGTACATCATTCTTTGTTCCAAAGCCATTCACTCCTTTCCAGTGGGCACCTATGAATACCAAGGAAGAGTTCCTTGATAAAGCAAATAAGACAAGAAAAGGTATTATGTCACAGCTTAACCAAAAACATATCAAGTACAACTGGCATGAAGCTGATGCAAGTATGATGGAAGGCGTACTTGCAAGAGGTGACAGAAGGCTTAATGAAGTAATCTTGAAAGCATATAAAAAAGGCTGTGTTTTCGATGCCTGGGGTGAATATTTTAAATTTGACACCTGGATGGAAGTCTTTGATGAGTGCAATATTGATCCATTTTTCTACACTACAAGAGAACGTGCTGAAGATGAGATTTTCCCTTGGGATATCTTAAACTGTGGAGTTTCAAAGGCATTTCTTTTACGTGAATGGAAGACTGCCCTTGAAAATAAGCCTTCATCTAACTGCAGACTTTCCTGCCTTGGCTGCGGAGCTGCATCTTACGGCGTAGGTGTTTGCACGGAGGGCAGAGCATGAATAAATTACGTGTAAAATTTACCAAACATGGTCCTATTAAATTTGTAGGACACCTGGATGTAATGAGATACTTCCAGAAAGCTATAAGGCGAGCTGAAATTGATATAAAGTATTCTGAGGGCTTTAGTCCTCATCAGCTGCTTTCTTTTGCTCAGCCCCTCAGTGTTGGTGTTACAAGCGACGGAGAGTATCTTGATATGACTGTTAACAGCATGATATCAGTAACAGATGTTATGGACAGATTAAATGCTGTTATGAATGAAGGAATCAAGATCATAGCTGTAGAAGAACTTGATGAGACTTCTGTTAAAGCCATGACTGATGTCTATGCAGCAAGATATATCGCTAAATTCAGAGAAACTTCAAAGCCTGATTTTGACTGGATTTCTGAATTTGAAAAATACCTTTCAAAAGATACGCTTCCTGCAACAAAAAAGACCAAAAGCGGTTTTAAAGAAATCGATATGAAACCGATGATATTTGATTATAAGATTGATACAGAAAAACAGGAAGTTATGCTTCTTTTAAGTATGAGCAGTGCTACTACATTGAAACCAGCTCTTTTATTTGAGGGATTTTTCAAAAGCCTTGATAGAGAGTTCTCAGTATCAATGCTTTCACTTCACAGAATCGATATCTACAAGCTTGTTGAAAAAGATAACGAGAAATACATTGAACCTTTTATCGTAACTGACAATTCAGAGAGGTTTTATCTAAATGGCTGAAATTGTTATTTCAAAGTACCTTGATACACCGCTTGTTACAGCATTTATTGATAATAAACTGGAGTTTTTGGAATTCATAAGGGCTAGAGAGCTTCATAATATTTATCTTGGAAGAGTTGATCATATTGTAAAAAATATAGATGCAGCTTTTGTCAGATATAAAGATGATGAAATTGGTTATCTGCCTTTAAAGAGCATCCTCCCTGTCTGCGTTATTAACAGAAAGCTTGGAGCTAAAGATTTCATAAAAGCAGGTGATGAAGTAATAGTTCAGGTTGAGGTTGAAAAGATAAAGACCAAAAAGCCAAAACTTACTACCTATTTATCTTTGTCGGGAAAGTACACTGTTCTAACACTTGGAAGAAAGGGCGTTGGAGCATCTTTAAAGCTCGATGACAAAATTAGAAAAACTCTTATCGATGATGTGAAGGAAGATTTCAACAGATTATCTTTTGACAGCTCTGCAGATTTTCAGAACACTTCTTTTGGAATTATTGTCAGAACAAATGCAGCTGATATTGATAGTGACAGGAATAAGGCTATATTAGATGATGCATCTGAATGTATAAAACTGATGTCTCGGATTCTTTCTTTGGGAACAAGCAGAACTGACGGTAGTCTTTTGTACTCAAAAGAACAGGCACTTTATGCTGAGAACGATGATATAACTCTTCCTTATATTGATAAAGCAAAAGCTTTTCTTAGAACTAAAGGCATCATAGATCCTGTTATTGTTACTGATACCGGGATACACGGAATAAATTCAAAGATCCAGGATCTTAGAAGCAACAGAGTATGGCTCAAAAGTGGTGCTTACCTCATAATCGAGCAGCTTGAGAGCTTTAATGCCATTGATGTTAATACCGGAAAAGCTATTTCAGGTAAAAAAGATATATCCAAAAAGGTTAATATCGAAGCTGCACAGGAAGTAATGAGGCAGATAAGACTGCGAAACCTTACAGGCATGATCCTCATTGATTTCATCAATATGAAAGATGATGAGGATTATAATGAACTTATAGAGCTTGTGAAAAAGCTTGCACGCCAGGATTATATACATACTGAGTTTATCGATGTTACAGGTCTTGGTATTATGGAATTAACAAGAAATAAAAACGATAAATCATTAAAAGAAATATTGATTGATGTTGAAAAAGCTGTTGACATTAGTAAACATCAATGTTAATATACTATGGTATGCCGCATAACTAGGCAGAAGTGGGTTTATCCCCGCCAAAGTTAGCGAGTTTTTTTGAAGAAGGAGGTAACTTATGTACGCAATTATTGTAACTGGTGGAAAGCAGTACAAAGTTTCCGAGGGCGATGAAATCAGAGTAGAGAAGCTTGATGTAGAGCCTGGAAAAGAAGTAACATTTGATAATGTTATTGCAGTAAACGATGACAAGACTCTTAAGGTTGCTGGCGATGTTAGCGGAGCTAAGGTTAGCGCTACAGTTGTTGAGCAGGGCCGTGGTAAGAAGGTTGTTGTTTACAAGTACAAGAGAAAGACTGGATACCATAAGAAAAATGGTCACAGACAGCCATTCACACTTGTTAAGATTGAAAAAATCTCTATGTAATTATTAACAATTGGAATAATATGACTACTATTACAATTACCAAGACGTCCAGCGATAAATACAGATCTATCGAATGCAATGGTCATGCGGGTTTTGCTGATTATGGCAACGATATTGTTTGCGCTGCAGTTTCAGTTTTGACAATCAATCTTATCAATTCCATTGATAATTTCACTGAGGATGAGATAAGCGTTGTTCAGGATGAAGACAAAGGACTTATAAAGCTTAGTTTTAAGGATGAACCAAGTAATGATTCAGATTTATTATTAAGATCTTTTGAACTTGGTGTAGACAGCATATTCCAACAGTATGGAAAGAAATTTCTGAACATTAAATTTAGGAGGGAATAAGTCATGATGAATATGAACCTTCAATTTTTTGCTCACAAGAAGGGTGTTGGATCTACTAAGAACGGTAGAGACTCAGAGTCAAAAAGACTTGGAGCAAAAAGAGCTGACGGACAATTCGTAAAGGCCGGTAATATTTTATACAGACAGCGTGGAACACACATTCATCCTGGTGTAAATGTAGGAATCGGTAGCGATGATACATTATACGCACTTGTTGATGGTGTTCTTAGATTTGAGCGCAAGGGCAGAGATAAAAAGCAGGCTAGCGTTCATCCTGTAGAGAATAAGTAATTTGCTTAAACGGGCTTCAAACACATTTATGTTTGGAGCCTTCTTTTTACCTATTAAGGAGTTAAATTAATGCCAGTATTTGTAGATAAAGCAAAAATCTTTATACAGAGTGGTAAGGGCGGTGACGGACATATCTCTTTCAGAAGAGAAAAATATGTACCAAATGGTGGCCCGGATGGCGGTGACGGTGGCAAAGGCGGAGACGTTATCTTTGTCATAGATGAAGGAATAAACACTCTTGCCGATTTCCATTATGGTGGAAAGTATAAGGCAGAGAATGGTCAGGATGGAAATAAGAGACGATGCCATGGTAAAAATGGTCAGGATCTTTATATAAAGGTTCCGGAAGGAACAGTAATAAAAGAGGCAGCTTCAGGAAAAGTTATCGCTGATATGAGCCACGAAAACAGAGAGGTTGTTGTTCTTAAGGGCGGAAAAGGCGGCAATGGAAACATGCATTATGCTACTTCAACAATGCAGGCGCCTAAATATGCTCAGCCAGGACAACCGGCTCTTTCACTTGAAGTACTTTTAGAGCTTAAGGTAATTGCAGACGTTGGACTTGTGGGCTTCCCAAATGTTGGTAAGTCAACCTTCTTATCCAAGGTATCTAATGCTAAGCCCAAGATTGCAAATTATCATTTCACAACCCTTTCACCAATGCTCGGTGTTGTTGATCTTAATGATGCAAAAGGCTTTGTAGTTGCCGATATCCCGGGACTTATTGAAGGCGCTTCAGAGGGTGCCGGTCTTGGACATGAGTTCCTCCGTCATATTGAGAGAACCAGAATGATGATCCACGTTGTGGATGCGGCATCAACTGAGGGCAGAGACCCTATTGAAGATATAGAAGCTATAAATGAAGAGCTTAAAAACTACAACGCTGATATAACAAGCAAGCCACAGGTTATTGCAGCCAACAAGATAGATATGCTTCCTGAGGGAGAGCAGGCAGAGATAATTACCAAGATCCGCGAAAAATACGAGCCTCTTGGTGTTAAAGTATTTGCTACTTCAACCCTAACTGGAAAAGGTATTCAGGAACTGTTATACTATGTAAGTAGGACCCTTTCTGAGCTTCCTGAAAAATCTGTTGTCTTTGAGCAGGAATTCTTCCCTGAAACAATGATAAGAGATGCCGAGGATGCATTTACAGTTTCCTATGATAAGGATACTGCTGAATATGTTATTGAAGGACCTAAGATTGAAAAGATGCTTGGTTATACAAACCTTGAGTCTGAAAAAGGCTTTGCTTTCTTCCAGAAGTTCCTTGCAGATAATGGAATTCTTGATGAACTTGAGAAACTCCACATCGGTGAAGGCGACACTGTAAGAATGTATGGTTATAGTTTTGAATATTATAGAAACGCAGATACTAAACCGGTATCTGAAGATGAGGATGAAGAAGAATGACATTAACAAGTAAACAAAGAGCTTATTTAAAGAGCCTTGCAGCAGATCTCGATCCTGTTTTTCAAATTGGAAAAGCGACTGTTACTCCTGAAATAACAGATGCAATTGCTGAAACCTTTAATACTCATGAGCTTATAAAGGTTACTGTACTTAAAAATTGTACAGAAGAAGTTAGTAATGTTGCTATCATGATATCAGAGAGAACAAGATCTGAACTTGTTCAGGTTATTGGTAGAAAGTTCGTATTATACAAGCCTTTTAAAGACAATCCAAAGATCGTACTTCCTAAAAACAAGAAAGCTTAATATTTCTAAACTTGTCGGAGGTTATTTATGGAAAGCAGAAAAATCGGAATACTTGGTGGTACTTTTGATCCCATTCACAATGCACACTTGCTTTTAGGCGAGTCAGCAAGAGAGCAATTTGGGCTGGACAGAGTTATCTTTATTCCAAATAATCTTGCTCATTTGCCAAACAGAACCGAAGTCGCAAGCGGTGAGAATCGCTATCAGATGGTAAAAATGGCAATAAAGGATAACCCCTATTTTACCTGTTCAAGAATAGAAATCGATAAAGACGGTGGTACTTATACCTACAACACCATACAGGAATTAAAGCTTATGTACCCGGGAGATGAGCTATTTCTCATCCTTGGTGGTGATTCTGTTATCGGAATTGATAACTGGTATATGGCCAAAGAACTCCTTCAGTCATGTACAATACTTGCTGCTGTCAGAGAAGATGATGATCTGGCTGCTTTGGATAAAAAGCGTAAAGAGCTTGGAGAGCAGTTTAACGCAGACATAAGACTTCTTAAATTTAACAGAATAGATATTTCAGCAACGGAAGTAAGAAACAGAGTTAGAACCGGCAGATCCATAAGGTACATGGTTCCTGATGAAGTTATTGAATTCTTATGTATAAAAGGATTATACAAATGAAGACTATTGAGATAACTCAGAAATTGCGAAAAGAGCTTTCTAAGGAATTAAAACCGGATAGATTTGATCACACTCTTGGTGTTGCATATACAGCAGCCAATATGGCGTTTATTCATGGTGCGGATGTCGATAAAGCCCTTATTGCTGGAATGCTCCATGACTGTGCAAAGTGCATGTCTCATGAAGATCAGATCAAAATATGTGAGAAAAATAAGATAGATATAACAGAAGTTGAGAGAAAAAATCATTCTCTTTTGCATGCAAAGGTAGGTATGTATCTTGCCAGAACAAAATATGATGTCTATGATACAGAAATCCTAAATGCAATAAGATGGCATACTACCGGCAGAGAAGATATGTCACTACTTGAAAAGATAATTTATATTGCCGATTTTATAGAGCCAAACAGAAAGCCTTTAGAGGATATGGATATCATAAGAAAAGAAGCATTTACCGATTTAGACAGATGTCTTGCGCATATTCTCCATAATTCTGTTATATATCTAAAAACTATAGGCAAAGAATGTGACGATGCTACTTTAAATGCATATCACTACTATCAAAAATATTACAAATAATCAGAGGTATTTATGGCAGATATTGAAATTTCAAAAAACATGGCAAAAATGGCTGTTGAAGCCCTCGAAGACAGAAAAGGAGAGGACGTTCACGTAATAGATATAAGTGAGATCTCAACTCTTGCAGACTACTTCGTTATTGCCAGCGGTACAAACATCAACCAGGTACAGGCACTTGCAGACAATGTACAGGAAGTACTTGGCAGAGCCGGTTTTGATACCAAGAACGTAGAAGGCTACGAGTCAGGAAAGTGGATCCTTCTTGATTTCGGTGACATAATCGTTCACGTATTCGACAGTGAGAATCGTCTTTTCTACGACCTCGAGCGCATCTGGCGCGATGGTAAACTCATCGATTCTTCCACTCTCTAAAATATACTTTTTTGCGAGTGGCATAAAATCCATAAGTGCCCATAACTTCGTATAGATCTCGGAGTATTCGCAAAGACACAGTAAATATAAAATTATGCGCCTTGTTTTCTTTCATGCTTATTCAGAACAGAAAACAGGGCTTTTATTTTATCTTAACTGTCTCTATTACTCATACTAAATCGCTCTATCCAAAGTTATGGGCACTTTTGGATTTTTTACGCAAGTTTAACAAAAGTTTAATTATGAATAAATTTATTATTTATATATATACATGTAAAATATATTTGTATATGAATCTACGTACAATAATGTTTATTAATACATTTATAAATGGAGGGTAAAAATGGGAACAGCTACAACTATTGGAAATAATGGAAAAAACAATTCGAGTGTAAAAAAAAGTATTGGAAAAACATTATTGATGTCTTTACTGCCTGTGATTATCATTGGAGTAGTTGCAATTATTCTTATTCTATCATTCAATGCTAAAGCTACAATTGAAGATGTATCTCTTATGGATCTTCAGGCTGAAACACAGACTAATGCTTACAATATAGGAACCGGCTTCAGAATGCTGTTGGCAAAATTTGGTCAATATTGTGATACCATGGAACAGGTTCCTTTTGAAGATAAGGAAGCAATTCTAAAATATATTGAGCCCTCTACAAATTACACAATCATTAACAATACAGGAATTTACATTGGTTTTGAGGATGATACTTATATTTTTGCCAATCATACCATACAGGCTCCTGACTGGAAGCCTACACAAAGAGATTGGTATAAACTTGCACAAGGACATGAGACATTTATTGAATCTGACCCTTATGTTGATTCATCTACCGGGCAGCTTTGTGTCTCTTTTGTAAGACAGAACAGTTTTTATAATGGAATGGAAGGAGTTTGTGCTGTTGACGTTTTCCTTGGTGATATTCAGAATGAAGCATCAAAATATACTCCCATGAAAACAGGTAATTCTATGATACTTGCCGGGGATTACATTATCAGCTATGTTAATCAGGATTTAAATGGTAAAAAAATATCTGAATCAGGAAATGCTTTTCTATCTAGCGTTAAAGCATATATTGATTCCGGTAGTACTGCGGTTACAAAAATAAAAAATCCGTTAAGCGGAATTGAATATTATGTTTGCTACTATAATATTCAGGGTACAAGTTGGAATATGGTTTCTTCTGTTCCTGTAAATGATGTTTTGGCATCATCCAACAGATTTATGATTATTGCAATGATTGCAATGATTGCATTGATTTTCATAATCACAGTTATTATTTTGATTACAATAAGCAGAGTTATTACTAAGCCTGTTAATAGTCTTTCTAATAGTATACTTAAAATTTCATCAGGGGATTTTACTACGCAGATGCCTCAAGATAAAGGTGATGAAATTGGTCTTATCAGCAAAGAAATGGAAAATTATGTTCAAGTAATGAATGATACAATTTCTAATATACAGGAGAGAGCGGAACAACTACAATTTGACTCAAACTCTTCAAAGGATGCTTCAAGTAAGATGACTGAAGGAGCTAATGAGCAGTCTAGATCGATGGAACAAATCCAGACAACAATGGATGATATTTCAAATGCAGTAGGAGAACTTGCTAATAATGCAACTATGCTTGCACAGTCAGTTGCAGAATTAACCGATAATGGAAATAAGACAAATGAGATAATGCTAAGTCTTGTAGATCAGGCTGAAGTTGGACAGAATGATATGAGCAATGTTCAGAAGAATATGGAAGTAATAACATCTTCCATGAGTGATATGAATGATGTGGTTTCTACAGTAGGAGATTCTGCAGATAAGATTACTGAAATAGTAGGGATGATTGATTCTATTTCTGAACAGACAAACCTTCTGTCACTTAATGCAAGTATTGAAGCTGCAAGAGCCGGAGAAGCCGGAAAAGGCTTTGCTGTTGTTGCTGATGAAATCGGTAAACTTGCTCAAAACAGCCAGGAAGCTGCTAAAGAAATCAGCAATATTATCGCAGAGATCACAAATCTTATTAAAGATCTTGCCGAGAAATCTCAGGCAAATATGGAGGCTATTACCAATAGTAGCGGAGCAGTTTCAAAAGCTGGAGATAGCTTTAGTAAGATCAATCAAGAGCTCAATAGTACAGCAGACACAATGCGCAACATGATTGGAATGATGGCAAATGTAAATGACATAGCATCAAGTGTTGCTGCTATATCTGAGCAACAGTCAGCTAGTTCTGAAGAAATAACAGCTACTGTAGCCAATTTGGCAGTAAGTGCTCAGGAGATTGCTGATGAATCAAAGGGTGTTGAGAATGTTGCAAATTCTGTATCTGATTCAGCTATATCCATAAATGAGCAGCTAAGCAGATTTACCATACGATAAGAAATGCAAAATTAATCGTGTTTTAATAATAATTTCACTGATAAAATGTTACTATTAATTTACCTCTATACAGGATGTTTTTCTGTATATCATAAGAACAGAGCCGGAACATTCCCTTTATTGTTCCGGCTCTGATATTTGTGATAATCGTCAAAAAAAATATAATGTATGGTTATTTGTAGAAGCGCATTATTCCGAAGACTTTGCCGAGGATAGTGCAGTCATCTACTATGATGGGATCCATTGTGTCGTTTTCAGGCTGAAGACGAATGTGTCCATTCTCTTTGTAGAAGGTCTTGACTGTTGCAGAATCATCGATGAGAGCAACAACCTGATCACCGTTTTTAGCTGTATTGCAAACCTGAACAAATACCTGGTCACCATTAAAAATGCCGGCATTGATCATTGAATCACCCTTAACATTTAAAATAAAAGCATCTGATCCCTTAGGACACATACTTGCAGGAATAGGGATGTATGAATCAATATTCTCCTCTGCAAGAATAGGAGCACCTGCAGCTACCTGACCTATAACGGGAATGCTGACAATCTCAGTTCTGACCATGTTAAAACCATCATCGCAGATCTCAATTGCACGAGGCTTTGTAGGATCCCTTCTGATATATCCATTTTTTTCAAGTGTTTCCAAATGAGAGTGAACAGAAGAAGTAGACTTAAGATTAACTGCTGCGCAGATATCTCTTACTGAAGGTGGAAAGCCTCTTGAAAGAGTTTGCTCTTTAATATAATCCAGTATTTCCTGCTGTTTCTTTGAAATATTCCCTTTAACCATGTGGACCTCCCAAATTTTTTCTAGATTTAGTATAACAAACTTAATATACAAAAGCAAATGTTTGTTCGGAAAATTTGTTCGATTTTTGTTGACAAACAAATGTTTGGTTGCTACTATGTATTTAGAACAGTTGTTCGCAACAAATGTTCGCAGTGAGAATGGTTAGTAGTGTTTGGGTTATGTATGTGAGGTGTAAAATGAGTGAAGCAATGATGGCTGCAGCAAGTCTCTATAATGATTCAAGATTTTTTAGTCCAAGTGAAGTACGAATCAGAGAAAATAAAAAGCGCAGAGCAAAGATTGTTCGGAGACAGTATATTACCCTTATAACAGTAATTTCTGCAATGATATTTGCATTTTTCTTCTTTACTTTTTCATTATTATCAGATGCTCAGTCAGATACTTTTGTACCTGAGTACAAGTATTATAAGACTATAACAGTTCATACCGGGGATACTATCAGTGATATTGCTGTTAGATATTTTGACTCAGATAAATATAAAAATCTTGATCAATATATCAGTGAAATAGAAGATATCAACGGTCTTGGTGATACGTCTCTGGTGATGGCAGGAGAACAGCTTATTATTCCATACTATTCAACAGAATATAAATGATTGCGATATTAAAAAATAAAATAAACGATATCAAATGATATTTATATCGCAATTACAAATTTCTTTTTACATAAACACCCCAATAGTGTAATATATATTCATTGGGGGTGTTATGAAATTATCCAGTTTACTTTGTTATAATTCAATAGTTATTCAGTGCCATGACAATCCTGATGCAGATGCTATCTGTTCAGGATATGTTCTTTATAGATACTTTTCAGATAAAGGTAAAAAAGTAAGATTTATTTATTCAGGAAATTTTGAAATTTCTAAGAGTAATCTTGTATATCTGATAGAAAGACTCCATATTCCAATTGAATATGTTACAAAGCTCAGCTCAAAGCCTGAGCTTCTTCTTATGACTGATTGCCAATATGGAGAGGGCAACGTTCATAAATTTTCAGCTCAAAATGTTGCAGTTATCGATCATCATCAGGTAGCAACTACGCTTCCAAAACTTAATGAAGTAAGAAGTAATCTTGGCAGTTGTTGCACTGCTATATGGTATCTTCTTAAGCTTGAGGAAGAGGAAGATTTTTTTGATAAAAAGATAAGCACAGCCCTATATTATGGTCTGTACTCAGATACCAACGCATTTTCTGAAATATCTCATCCTTTGGATCGAGACATGATAGAGAGTCTGGACTATGACAAGAGCCTTATTTTAAAGCTCAAAAACATGAATCTTACGCTTCGTGAAGCAAAGGTTGCTGGAGTTGCAATGCTTGGCATTGAATATCATGAAAATGGTAAATATGCCATATTAAAGAGTGATCCTTGTGACCCTAATATCTTAGGTCTGATAGGAGACTTCATTATTGCAATAGATTCCGTCGATGTTTGCATTGTATATAGTATCTTATCATTTGGTGTTAAGTTCTCTATAAGGAGCTGTTCCAAGGAAACAAGAGCAGATGAGCTTGCTTCTTTCCTTGCAAATAAAATAGGTTCCGGTGGTGGCCATGTTGAAAAAGCCGGCGGTCTATTAAAAAATGAACTAATAAAAAAGCAGTATCCCGAGTATGTTGAAATAGAAGATATGGCAGCCAGGTATTCTATTTCCAATATAATCAAAGAACGCCTTAATACATATTTTGATGATTGTGATATCATCTATGCAAAAAAGGCATCCATTGATCAAAAGAGTATGAAAAAGTACAGTTCATCAAATCTTGTAGTTGGCGTGATCGATCCTAAAGATTTTGTTGCACCTGGTTCTATGGCTATCATCAGAACACTTTCAGGTGACAAAAATATTGAGATCAAAAATAAAACGATGCTTGTTATTACTGAAAATGGTGATGTTGTCCCGATCACAAATGACAATTATCTTAGCAGCTACACAAAAACAAGAAAAAAATTCAAGCTAAATACGGATTATAATCCAACAATAAAGATTGCTGACACCGGAAAAACGTATGTTTTGATGGATTATGTAAAACCATTTATATCAACAGGTAAAATGAATATAAGGGCAAAAAAACTCACGAAAATGACAAAATTATTCACTTGCTGGGATAATGATAAATATATGCTCGGTCAAAAGGGTGATTATATCGCAATAAGTCAGGATGATGAGCACAATATCTTTATTGTTGATAAGAACCAGTTTAAGAAGATATATACTTCTGTGAAATAAAATATCTTTATGTCGCCTATAAAGCTCCGATATTTCAGACAGTAGAAATATCGGGGTGTTTTTTTGTTATTTTTTTACATTGAAGTAGCAAAGTAAATAATGTTAATATTTAAAAGCTACTATTTTGAATAATTAATTCAAAGAATTAGCAGTCAAACCAATCTGTTTTTGGGAGTTAAAATGGGGAATTACAGAAAAGCACATTACCGAACCAGAGATGGCCAAAGAATGAGCGCTTCTCAATATAAAAAAAGAAGAAAACTTGAAATATATTTTCATATTGCGTCTTTAGTTTTAATACTTGGACTTATAACTTCTGGCATTTGTTTTCTTGCATATAGGCTCAAGCATAAACCTGTTGAAAATACTGAAGTAGCGCAGGATGCAGCCACTACAGAGCTGACAATTGTAGACACAGTCGTTGAAGATGTAGAAATAGAAGAAGAAAATCCATATTTGAAAGCCTCAGAAGATGCTGATTCTTTTTTTGACGGATATATTGTTGATATTGATTCAGACACAGCTTATATATCAAGTGAGGAAGTTCAAAGTTCTTATGGTGTTTTGGTAAATCTTGATACAGGAAAAGCCGTTGCATCAAAGGATGGAAATGTCAGGATTAATCCGGCTTCAATGACTAAGATATTGACTCTTTTAGTTGCTGCCGAACATATAGATTCACTTGACGGTACATATACAATGACCCAGGAAATAGGCAACTATGTCTTTAGTAAGGATTGTAGTGCTGTAGGGCTAAAAGTCGGCGATGTACAGACTGTAAAAGACATGATGTATGGAACCATACTTCCATCAGGCGCAGATGCAGCTATGATGCTTGCAGAATATGTCGCAGGATCTCAGGAAGCTTTTGTTGAGCTGATGAATGAGAAATTAGAAGAACTTGGTTTATCAGATACAGCTCATTTCACCAATTGTATTGGAGTCTACGATGAAGACCATTACTGTACACTTACAGATATGGCAATGATCCTCAAAGCTGCTGAAGAAAATGACCTATGTCATGAAGTATTAAATGCCAGAACCTATACTACATCGCCAACTTCCGAACATCCGGAGGGAATCACTATTTCTAACTGGTTCATGAGAAGGATAGAAGATAAGGACATTCATGGTGAGATTATGGGTGCAAAAACAGGTTTTGTTAATCAGTCCGGCTGTTGCGGTGCAAGCTACATGATTTCTAATGATGGCACTCACTATATCTGCGTGACTGCTGATGCATGGAGTTCATGGAGATGCATTTATGATCAGGTAGATATCTATCAAACATATACAAGTTAAAAGAAAAGCTTTGTCTTAGCATTATTATCTAAGACAAAGCTTTTATAATTTGTAATCATCTAAGCCCCTGAAGAAGTGACCTTGAATCCTTCATTGCTGTATCAGAGGCTTTAGCGTAAATATTTGTTGTCTGAATACTCTTATGATTCATTTTTTTCTTAAGAAGCAAAATATTGTTATCGCTTGCAGCATAAAAACTCATTGCAAAACTTGATCTTAATTTATGTGGTGAGATTATCCTTGCCTTTTCAGGAAGGCACACAGATACATATTTTTTTACCAGGATCTCTACTGCACGTACTCCAAGGCGATTGCCGGAAGTAGTAGTAAAGGCTGGAAATTTAAGGCTATTTAAACCGAATTTTGCTTTCTGTGATGAAAAATATATTTCAAGATAGTCCCTACATTCATCAGAAAAATATACAATTTGAGTATCGCCGCCTTTTCTGGTAACAATAACGCTGCAATCCTCGAGATTGTAATCAATAATATCAGTATCAAGCATCTCAGAAACTCGAAGCCCTGTGTCAAGAAGCAAAATAAACATCGCTGAATCCCTATCAGCGTAAATATAATGGACCTTTGCAACAGAATCATGAAGCTTGGTTCCATGTCGAACAGTATCAAGCAAAATCCTCTGTTCATCATTTGTTAAATAAATAACATCCTTTTCAGGAATTTTAATTGTCTTTGTAGCAGCAATCGGATTACGTGATACCTTGCCTGTAGCCACAAAAAAGCCATACATGCTCGAAAGAGATGCACGTTTTCTTTTGACGGTAGATTCCTTATGATTGCCGGATAAAGTCGTCAAAAAACGATTTATATCAAGGATTTCAATATTGGCAATGTCATTTATGGTCAGATCCTTGATTTCCTTGTCACAATATGCAGGAAGAAAATTGACAATATATTCAAGATAAACCTTTATGTCACGACAATATTCAAGCTTTGTAGCATAGTTTTCAACGCGTCCGAAGTTGTAAATAAAGTCACTTACAAAATCAGGCATTTCACTTAACAGTTCATTGATCTTATCCGAATAATTGATCTTATTAGCTGGCATATAATAACCCCCGAACAAATACCGATATGAAAATATCTGATATATACTATTATATCACAGGGGCATCTTTTCGTAAAACTAGAATTTTGCGAATTTGTATATTCCTTCAACCTTCTTTTTAGAATGTAAATTGAAGATTTTATCGAGACTTTTACTATTTTTTTAAGCCAAAAAGGTCTCGTTAACTTCTTCAGTATTCGTGATATGGGTCTATATTCTATAATTTATCTATGGATAAATTATCTAAGGATCAAATCCAACTTAAAAAAGCAAACGGAATAATTGATGACCAGATGCCAGAATTTGCAAGAAGGTTCTTCGCTGATAAGAAACATTCATTGAAGGCAAGTTCCTACTATGCATATGCTTTGGAACTCAAGGAATTCTTTGATTATCTAGGATCTTCTTTTAACAAAGAAAATATGAAGATCTCAGATCTGGATAAAATAACACCAGAAGTAATTGAAGATTTCGTTGAATACTTAAGATGTGCAACTGTAAATGGTAAACCAAAGGTATCTTCAAACATGACTCTGAAAAGGAAGTTATGTGCACTGTCTTCTTTCTTTGACTACTACTTCCAAAAAGGGTTTATTGGTTACAACCCTTTGCTGAAGGTAAACAGGCCTGCTGTTTCGCAGATTCCGTCACCAGGTTCAGATATGAATGATAATTTGAAGCTCCTGGACTTTGTATCCCAAGGGAATCTTCCCAGTGAAGAAATGATCAAATATCAGAATAAACTCAGGAGTAGAGATACTGCTATCTTATCTCTCATCATGGGTGCAGGTGTCAAAACATCAGAATGTGTTGAATTAAACATACAGGATTTAGACCTTGAACATAACTGCATTACTATAAGATCAAGGCGTGAACCTAGCCGAATTAGCATTTCCTCTTATATAGCGGATGTCCTAAGTAAATATTTGGTTGAAAGACTGGAGATAATTACATTCTATGGCCATGATGATGCTCTTTTCCTCTCACTTCAGAAGAAAAGGCTTGGCGTAAGATCGATCGAGTTGCTATTAAAGAAGTACTCTTCTATCTTATTTGGAGACGATCATTCGATAAAGGCAACCGACATGAGGAATGCATTCAGAACGAACGTATTCACAACAAGCAGAAATCTCTTTATTACATCAGAAATGACAGGCAATACTGCTACTACTTTACTGCGTACATATACTCCATTTCTTGAATGCTTTGAGGCGGAAAAAGGGAAAGACTTTGACCCTAGTAATTTGCAAGGAGGTCCAAAATGAAATTCAACAAAAACGTACCGAACGAATACCAGGAACGAGAATTTGAATGTGAAACAGATAAGAGAACTGATGAAATGCCGGAACATGATATCGAGGGCTTCTACATTCCGGATGAGTTAATGAAAAAAATTGAATCGGAAGTACCTTTTTAGAGAAAAGAGGCTGTTGCCTTTACATCATGAAGCTTTTGACATAGATGACTACTCTAATATTTTTATGATAAATGCCGATAATATAGATAGCAATGGTTTGCGTATCTTTTCAATGGAATGAAATCCAGTGAAATGATGCGCTTTTTTATTGAAAGGGATAAATCATATGAATGTTTCATTTAATCCTAGCATTAACTATGGAACTATGTATCACCCTAACTTCAACAAAAGCATAAGCAAAAAGGAAACTCCTGCCAGTCTTCCACAAACCAGCTATTATAAGGACCCTATCCCAAGTGTATTCCACAGTAAGGAAGATTGTGGCGTAGGAGAGACATATCTTAACTGCGCTCTTTCTGGAAGCGAGGGTGATCCTAATAATTTGCCCTGCAATTTTTATAAGCCGGCTGATTATAATGAAGAAGATCCAGTATATATAGCAAGGCTCTATCCCTGGGATGGTTCGGAATCTATAGTAAAAGAGATTCATCTTAAGGACGTAGATTTAACACATGCCAATGAGATTGAGACTTTTGCTTATGGAATATATCTAAAAGACAAAGGTGAGATCACAAATCTGGATGATATTTTAACTGCGTATCACCACGCGCATGATAATGCTTCCGATGGTACCAAATCTAACCTTGATAAAGTGGATGTTATAAGTGCTATACGAGATTTTATGGAAGCAGGCCTTAATCAAGGTTATTATAATCAGTATGTAGACTTTTTAGCACTGTTAAATGCTATCGAAAGAAACAGCCATTAGAGTATATGTAATTATTTAAAATCAAATATAACGCTCCATTTACATTCAAAGCCGTAATCCAAGACTTGTAGTGGGATTGCGGCTTTGAATGATTTATCAAGAATAAACTGTGAGGTAAATGCATTTCCTTGATTAAATAATATAAGTTTGTGAATTCCATTTAAACTTGAAATGCAGGGCGTTTTCATGGAGAGTCACTTTTTCATTCATTATCTATAAACACGTCCACTTGCATCTTGCTCTCTTCAAGAAGCCACAAGAGCCTTGAAGATGGCCCATTTGGCTCGTTTGCGCCACTCTCCCAAGCCTGTACAGTTTTTATGGAAACTCCCAACCATTTAGCTAAAAATCCCTGCGAAACACCATGCCTGTTGCGTATTTCTTTTATATCTTTAGCAGAATAATGCCTTACAGGTATAACTGCATCATATGCGTCATAAGTATTCTTCATGGTCTCTCCATTCACGTGTCTCATCAATGTATCGCTCAACAATCCCATTATAATTTCCAGCTATATATTTGTACATACTATTCAATAGTATAGATTTTAATTACAATGTTCTATGGGGGTGACAATGCTCAGGAAGGGAGGAAAAATGTCTGCGATTAGACCTAAAATTGATCTTGGGGATAGAGAACATATCGAAATCGGGCTTTACCGTAAGCAGCCTATTAAGCGTATAGCTGCAATACTCAAACGCCATACCAGCTCTATTACTAACGAGATACTAAAGTACCGTATATTTGTTAAAGGTAGTTATGTTGCCGGCAATGACTGCAAATATGCCCGTGGCTGCACCAAAAGACATATCTGTGGAGATAAGGCATGTCCATTCCGTTGTTTTGAATGTATAAGAGACTGCCATCAGTACTGCAATGATTATCAATGCAGCAAATGTAAAAAATACGAGAAGCCACCGTATGTCTGTAACGGATGTGATAACAGAAGGTACTGCACCGATGACAGATATTTCTATGATGGAAATGTTGCCGAAAAAAAGTCGAGAGAAATCCGAGCTTCATCAAGACAGGGAATACATCTGACAGATGAAGAACTGAAAACTGTTAACGAAGTAGTTTGTTCCGGTATCAAAAAAGGTCAGCCGCTGTCGCATATCATGGCAACGCATGAAAAAGAAATACCTGTTACTGAAAGAACAATATATACATACATCGGCAACAGCGTCCTCGATATCAGAAATATAGACATGAGGCGTAGAGCCAGCTACAAACGCAGAAGAAAGAAAAAAGGTGAAAGCAGCGTGCTAACGCAAAAGTTTCGACAAGGTCGTTCGTATCAGGATTTTCTAGAGTTAATGAAAACAGTGCCCGAGTATAAAGTCTTTGAAATGGATACAGTCAAGGGCAAGCAGGGCTTGGGTAAAGTGATGCTCACAATGCTATTTCGGAAAAACTCCGTGATGCTTATATTTATAATGCCCGACTGTAAGGCAGAATCAGTAAAGGAACGCTTTGATTATCTGGAACAGGGCCTTGGACAGGAATGCTTTAAAAGACTCTTCCAGATAGGATTAACAGACAATGGAAGTGAATTTAAACGGGTAGATGACCTTGAGAATTCATGCCTGACAGAAGGCAATATCAGGACTTCCTTGTATTATTGTGATCCTATGCAATCCGGTCAGAAAGGTCGTCTAGAGAAAAACCATGAGTTTATCAGATATGTCATACCAAAAGGTACTTCTCTCAACCCGTACACTCAGGATGACATGACACTGCTTATGAATCATATCAACAGCACAAAAAGGCCTGGGCTTGAGAACAAGTCGCCATATGATCTCATCTCAGAAGATGATGGGGATATGCACAGGCTTATGAAACTGCTGGACCTTAAACCGATTCCGGCAGACGAAGTAAATCTTACAAAGAATCTTTTAAGAAAGTAAATCATTTAATCTGTTGCTCTATTTGAGCTGTTACCCCCGGCGAAATTCATAAATCGTAATATAAATGGGTCTCGATAACTATTTCAAACTTATCGTGAGTCGTCTGGTTAAGTTGCGCACTTAAAAAATGGATTTCTTTAAGATGCCTATTTTACGGCGTTTTTTGACATTAAAAATGACCTGTTTTGGATATTTTACAGGTCATTTCGTAATACAGAGCCTAAAAGGTCTCGTTGACTATTTCATTCAAGCCTTCTTTTTAGAACCTAAAATGTTATATTTAACGCAACTTTGAGCTTTTCCAAAGGCTAAAATAGTTGCGTTAACCTCTTCACTGTTCGTGATGTTAGTTGCGTTCTATAATTTATCTATGGATAAATTATCTAAAGATCAACTCCAATTAAACAAAGCAAACAGAATGATTGATGAGCACATGCCAGAATTTGCCAGAAGGTTCTTTAATGATAAAAAGCAAACCTTTAAGGCTAGTTCATACTACGCATATGCTTTAGAGCTAAAGGAATTCTTTGATTATCTGGGGACTACTTCATATGACATTGATAAGATGAAAATCTCTGACATGGGTAAAATAACTCCAGAAGTAATTGAAGAATATGTTGAATACTTAAGATCTGCTAGTGTAAAGGGAAAACCTAAGGTACCATCTGATCAGACTCTTAAAAGAAAGCTCTGTGTACTATCATCGTTCTTTGACTACTACTTTCAAGAAGGTTTTATTGCTTTTAATCCTCTCTTAAAAGTAAACAGACCTATTGTGTCACCACATCCTCCTGCAGGCTCAAATATGCAGGATAACATTAAACTCTTGGAATATGTTTCAGATGGTGATCTTCCATTCAAGAATATGATCAGGTATCAAAACAAGCTTAGAGCCCGCGATACTGCTATCCTTGCTTTAATCATCGGTGCTGGCATAAAGTCCTCTGAATGCGTGGAGTTAAACATATCTGATGTGAATATGGAACATAATTACCTTGTTATAAGATCAAGAAGGGAACCTAATCAAGTATACTTTTCTCCCTATATAGCTGAAGTTCTGGGCGTATATCTAACTAAAAGGCTGGAACTGATAACTGTCTATGGCCATGATGATGCCCTATTCCTCTCTCTTCAAATTAAGCGACTTGGAATAAGGTCTATTGAAAAGATGCTAAAAAAGTATTCTTCATTGCTATTTGGTGATGAAAATAACATCCGAGCCAGGGACATGAGAAACGCTTTCAAAAAGAATACCTTTACCCAGGCAAAGAATATTTTCATAACATCGGAAATAACCGGAACTGCAACTTCTACCCTGCTGCGTTCCTACTCGCCATATCTTGATTATTATGAATCTGAAAAAGGAAAAGATTTTGATCCAAATAAACTGTAATTCTAGTTCAAAAATGGCCTCTATACCAATTTGATAGGTATAGAGGTCATACTTATTTCTGTTTTGTATAAGATTGAATCGTGCGGATATATTCCGGTATAATGCTCATTCCAGCAAACTGGAATTGTTAGCACTCTGTCTTATTGCACCGGAGGCATAAAGAATAAAATGCAATCGCTAGAAACTGTGATACCACAGACACAGTGACAAGATACACAGGATTCAAATCATACAGGGCACCGAGAAGCCAACTGCCCAGAAACCACGCAATACCAAATCCTGTCTCAAATATTCCGAAACCGGTGCTTCGCATGGAACGCGGGACGATTCCGCTGACAGCTGCTTTCATAATACTTTCCTGCGCACCCATTCCAATCCCCCACAGAATTATCCCAGCTCCAATCAACCAGGCATTTCCAGTCATAAAAACAAAATATGAGAAGAATGTGCTGCATAGTGTGGAAATGATCAGAGCCTTCAGCCCGACCTTATCATAAAGCCAGCCAAAGAATAGTGCAGCAAAGGCATCCACAGCCATTGCCCCAGCATATAGCAGGCTGAGCATGGATTCATTAAATGCTCCGGTATTAGCCGAATGAAGTGTGATCAGGGTGAAGTCTGCAAAGCCAAAAGCAAAAAAGCAGATGGCCGCCATGAACAGAACAAATGACTTCCTGAATTCAAAGCTTGCCGGTTTATCTTCCTGCTTTTCAAAGATCTCCGGATCAGGGTATCTTATCTTTGCTGTCAAAACAAGAGCTATGGTGATCATTGCAGGAACAAGCAGTATCGCAAAAGAGATTCTATATGTTGTAAAAAGGTCGTCTGTACCTTTTACAAGAGCTGTTACAAAAAGCAGTACCGGTCCGAGAAACGCGCCAAGCTGATCCAGAAACTCCTGATAGGCAAAGCCTTTTCCGGTTCCGATCTCGCTAGCCGCAAAGCTTACCAATGTGTTTTTAGCAGGCTTTTTTATCGCTTTTCCGATACGCTCCAGGATCACAAGACCGCAGGCCCAAATCCAGCCATGTTCAGGTACGAGTGCCAGTGCAGGAATCGCCAGAGCCTGTATTACATAGCCTGTGATAACAAATGTCCAGTATTTCTTCGTTTTATCTGCTATAAATCCGGATATGAGCCTTAGTGAATACCCGCACAATTCTCCTATACCGGACACAAATCCGATGGTTGCAGCGGATGCCCCTGCGAGGTTCAGATATTCGCCCAATATGCTTCTGGCGCCTTCATGAGTCATGTCCGAAAACAGACTTACGATTCCCATCAAGGTTATAAATATTATGGCGCCAGACAAAGCCCTTTTTTTATCCATGTTCTACTCCACTAATCCCGATTTGCCTATTTCATTATCCTAAAATTCAAAGTTTTATTATCGTCGCAAGTTTCTTTCCGCATAGAATTCCAAATATGCAGCAACAACAACTCAGTACCACATATAATCCGCCATTCATATATTGTTTCTTCTCAAACAAATTAAAAGCTTCAAGGGAAAATGTAGAGAATGTGGTAAACCCTCCACACACCCCTGTCTTCCAGAAAAGAATGGTATTATCAGATACACTTTCTCGGTTACTGGTAATTCCAACAACGAATCCAATTAGTATGGCACCGAGGATATTTGTAATCAGAGTTAATATCGGAAAATAAGTCTTAACAGGAATCAGACTTATTGCATATCGCGCTACTGCACCCAAGGCACCACCAAGTGCTACAATTAGAAAATTCATATCAACCTCTCTATTGTCATATATACTGAAATTT
>NZ_ATVR01000011.1 GCF_000420825.1 Butyrivibrio sp. AE2015
ATAGTTTTTATAGAAGACAAATGGGCATATACAGCATTTATCTGTCCACAGCCACCATTTTGACGGGTGGCTCGAGTCTTGAAATCGGCCTATATGCCCATTTTAACTTCGTGAGGGGTGGCTGCCTCGTAAAAAGTTGCTATATGCCCAAAATAGTAAAAATCAGAGGTGGCTGGAAGCTTTCCAAAGCGCTATATGCCCAAAAGATCAATTTCAGCGGGGGAGATTGTAGTACAATTCTGATGCGGAAGCGAGAATAGTTGCTTATGGAAGATTTAAATTTGGTAATTGTGATATTAACAATATGGGATTAGTTGAGCTGTAGGATAAGACTGAAAAAACTGTAATATTTATCCCATTCTATCCAAGCCGATTTTCAGAGTTGTGGGATAAAACCCGAAAAACAGTTTAATCATTATCACGATAAAAAATATGACCTAAATAAAAGAAAAATACAGAATAGGTCATGAATTTTGTAGTAGTTTAGCAATATCACGCCAAAAAACATGACCTAGACAGGTGAAAAAAGCTATTTAGGTCATGAATTCTGTAATAACAAGGCATATCATGACAAAAAGCATGACCTAGGCAAGTGAAAAAAATAGGTCATGTTTTTTGTAATAGCACGTTATCCGTGCAGGTTATAATAAATAAAATGTCACAGTAAAATGAAAATATAGCCCTACACATTATTGAAAGTAGCCACTCCTACTGTTCTCGGAGTCAGAGCCTGAGGCCCTTGTACCCAGCCACACCGAAGGTGCTTGCCATTGATGGGTTCTGAGGAAAACGCTACAATGCTAATTCCGACGGTGAGAGAAAATCTACTGTTCCCATCATCCTCACCGTCGGCTCGCAGACCAAGGCGTTTTCCTCAGGCTCAGTCAATGGTGGCGGACGCTGCCAATTACTTACGCATATACAAAGATAAAATATTGGGATGGATGCTAATTACATCCATCCCAATACTCTTGCAGCGATTTCCTTTGTGACCTTCATCATGAAAACTGATTTCAACTGTTACATCAGGTCTCTCTGAAAGTGCCTCAATGACCATCTTATGGACATGTGAACCGCCATTCGCATTTATATTTGATGTATTTTCTTTCATCGCCGGATAATTCCACGCAATCTCCACCGAAAGCAATTACTGTCTTTCACGGATAGTATTCTTCCACGATAGCCATTTTTTCCTCGTAAGTAATAGTTTCTCCGCGTGTTTTCAATTAAAAAACTCTCATTTCTCCCACAAAAAAGATTTTGTCCCCGCTCTTTCTGCCTGCATATTTAGATATACTGATGGCTCATTCTTCCCCGGTTCTTCTATCCCCACGTAGATCTTTGTTCCGTCTTCTTTTAACAGATCACTTGAAATCCTTATTGTGCTCTGCATTTCCTGGTCCTGGCAGAGTTTTTTCAGATCAATTGAAATCAGGCATTTGTCTAACAACTTGCCGTATTGATCTTCAACATATATGTATGGTAAAAGATCAAAATACACCGGCGCAACGCCATCATTTGTCATTGTTATTCCAATTTCTGTAATATTATTAACTGTATTTTTCATGCTAAGCGAGCTGACCCTGTACCTATAACCAACAGTCCTTAAGACATCACAGATAGCCTCCGAAATACCTTCATCCCCTCGTGGGCATTCTGGAACCATTGGCCCGATAAATGTCATATGAGAATCTTCAAGTAAAGACAAGGTTTTATCAAGATTATTTCCAAGCATGGTACTCATAGGTATTGAACTTGTAAACTCTCCGCCCACAGGTGCAATATTCCATACTTCAGGAGCACACCTAAGACCGTTTTCTTCTTTGGTCGCACTATAAGCACCGCCGTTTTCTATCCAGTCAAGCCACTCCAAAGTATCCTCTTCTGCTCCTGTCATATCATTGAAAACTCCAAAGTCTTCAGGCATCTCTGCAAAAGGCCTTCTCATCAAAAGACGCGCATAAGGAAAAGCATTTACATAGTGCTGTACGTAAATGCTTCTTATCTCTGTCAGAGGCATTTTAGGAATTCCTGCGGGATAATATGTGTGCCATTCTCCCCAGTGACCAAGGCTTCCAAGCTCAACATAAGCAAGGAACCCATCTTCTGAAAAATGCCTTCCGATCTCATTTATAACTTTTTCATGTTCGCTGATAAATACCTGATTATTGTAATCCGGGCAATATCCGCATCCATACTCTATTGTATAAAACTCACCATCTTTTGTTTTTTCATAGAGCCAGTCCGGAATATCCATATGTTCTTCACTCTTTGGATAATCGCAAACAAATCTAAGGACAAGATGCTTGCCCTCTTTTCTCCATTCATCCAGATGATTGTCAGCTTCTATGTTATCCCAGGCATAAACGCCTTCTTCAGGTTCAAGCTCTCTCCATTTAAGATTCATATAAACAAGAGTACTTGTCTGACATAGATCCACGCTGTCACAATCAGGCGCAAATCCCATATATGGATTGGGATAAATGCCATCATCTGCCTTATAGTAAAATACTTTTTCTTTTCTGAAATTAAAGAACATATAGAATGCTCCGACCAAAGCCGCTGCAAGAAGAGTAAATATAAACAGCAGCATCAGCTTATTTTTACGCATTGTACTCCCCATTATACTGAATGAGTGTTACATCTTTTACCTTATCAATGTTTCTTATCTTCTCTTCGAAGAAGAAGTCATCGCCTTTAACATTAACTTCTACGGCAAGCTCTGTAACATCACCGCGCATAGTCTTGGACTTAACAAAGTATTTCTTTTTACCAAATGCTCTTAAGATCTCATCTCCGGCCTCTGTTCCCTCATAATGGATAACAGCGATATAAATCTTGCCATTTGATGATCTTGAATAGAAAATAGCAATCATGATTATCATGATAACTGCTGCCACAAGTGTAAGTGCATACATTCCGGCGCCTGCAGTAATACCGGTTGTTATAGACCAGAACAGGTACAAAAGATCAAGGGGATCCTTGACTGCAGTTCTGAATCTGACAATAGAAAGGGCACCTACCATACCAAGGGAAATAACAACGTTGGTACTGATTGCCAGAGTAACCATGCATGTAAGAACACACATACCAATAAGTGTTACTGCAAAGCTTTTTGAAAAAATGACACCTGCATAGAATCTTCTGTATACAAGGTAGATCAAAATTCCTAACAAAAGTGCAATTAAAAGTGCAATTGCAATGCTTCCAACATCATAAGTTGAATATGCATCAGAATTTAAAATTGATTTTTTGATCATATCTTTAACGCTCATATAATATTCCTCTCATCTACAAAACTATCGCTACCATAAAGGTATGCGGTCTTATCACAGCACAAAACAAATTTGGATGCAGCCGTAAATTCGCTTGACGCTGGCGGGCACAGATCCCTTACAAGCTGCGGTAAAAACTCTGTGTATTTCACTTCCATAATAAGTTTATCTGACGGAAGTGCATTAAGAGTCGGAAGGGTAGGATCAAATATATCGTAGCTTCCGATTGCTGCCCTGACCTTTTTATCAAAGGTTATCCTGACAGTCCCTCCATCATGAATATATGGAGCCCTGTCATAATCCACAATAACCCTTGGCCTTAGAACATTGCTCACACATTCAACATAGAACTCTTTTAAAAGGTTATTGTCCTTTTGCAAAAGAAATCCGTAATCTCCTTCAATTATCCTGTATACCTCATCTTTTGTGAGGCTTGCTGCTTCTTTATAAATATATTTATCGTTTTTGATTTTTCTTTCAAGCTTAATACCTTTATCAGAAAAATTATAAATCCTGATCCTGTATTTTTTTCTGAAGAATACGCCCATGTCTTTTTCTTCGTAAGCACTGTTAAAAAAGTCATCAAAATACAGGCTCCTTATAAGATATTCTCCGTTTATTGCATTAGGATCCAGCTTAAAGTAGGGCGCAAGCCTTGGTTTTAAGGCTTCAAACTCCCCATAGCTGATAAGATATTTCCACTCATGTCTAAAGGTTTTATCCATATATACACCGCTTTACTAATTATAATGGTTACTCAACGACCGTATACCTGTCTATTGTACCATCTTCATTTATATAAAAACATAGTACTCCAAATGTTTTTCCAACTTCGGCTTCTTCGTAGTAATCAAAACACTCCTGAGAATTGCCTTTTTCATCATAGGCCCTGACAGAAAGGAAGTATTCACCAGGCTCCGGAACATCGCAGCTAATCTTTGTCCATACACCCTCATAAGTAGCAACTACGTCTGTACCATCATTGTTTCTGGATAAAACTGCCTTGTAAGTAATTTCATCCTGCTGAAAATCATAGGCAGTATCCCAGTTCATAAGAAGCTTTCCATCCTCGATAACCGGTTCTCCGACATAGAAAGGTAATGGTTTTTCCAAAGATGCAAGATAGTGCTCATAGTTTTCCTCAATCTGATTCGGCAGTTCCAGTGCTACCTCATCATACTGCTTGGGAGTCAGCTGTTCATAAGTGATATCAGGAGCGTTCCATAAATACTGTTCTACGACTGCCCTGTAATCTGTTATCATCTCGCTGATCCTGTTTGGAGTAATAACATTTTCTTTTAGATCAAGGATTGCTCTATCGAGCTCTTCTCTAAAGCTATCAGATTTTAAGCACCTGTTAAACAGTACATTACCCCAGTAGTTACTTACACCTTTTTCCCAGCTTCCATAATCTGTTCTTGTAAGGATTTCATTTTCTTTGATCCTGAATGCACCATCTAAATCCCAGCTAATAAAATACCACACATTTTCATTCTTAGGGCTATAAAGATAACAGTTTCTGCTCTGTGTATCAACATTTCCGGTCAAAATATTAAACGCAAGCCAATATGCAAGATTCTCTCTGTCAAAGTGCTTATCCAGCACTTCATCTATGGAAATTGAATAATCATTAAGATCATCAAGCATATCAATGAGCTTTGTATGGTCACTATCCCCCTTTATCTCGAGGTACTGTTCGAATTTACTTACATCATATCCAGGATCTGTCTCGAGTTTTATAGCATCCTCATATCTGAAAAATTCAAAAAAGTTCACCTTATAGAGCTGACCATATCTGTCAAGTCCATGGGCCCTAAGAGCTGTCTTGTTGAGCTGTTCAACCTGCGTATACAAGCCATAATCTTCAAATCCGTCATCACTTCCATCTGTGAGGTCATTGACATAAAGATGAACAAATTGAGTTCTCAGGCTCATTAGCTGTTCCACATTTTTCAAAATATCAAATCCCAGTTTATTCCTAAATCTAAGTCCGTCAGTCTGGTGCTTGTTTAAGTCTATAGTAGTCTGTCCATTCCAATTTCCCTGATTCTCTTTGAGCTTGATCTTATAGTTCTTTTGAACATTCTTACTGGAACTCTGACCTCTTATCTGAACAGTCGCATTGGGAGCTGTCCTGCCAAATCCAAGATTTCCCGCCGGAATTCCCTCTTCTGTTCCAACCTGCAAAAGAGCTTCCACCTTATACCTTGGAATACCCAGTTCATCGTAATAATAGGCAGAATGTGAGTTGACCTCTTCCCAGGTATGGTTCGTTCCTTCAATCTCATTGCCCTGTCTGACAGTCAGATACATAGTAACTACATCCATTCCATCATCCTCATACAGAGCATCAACATCCCGAATGTGACTGACACCACTTTCATCCGTACTGATATTCTTATTATCTATCACCTGCAAAAAAGTCTCTGTTTCTGCCTGTGACTGATTGTCCGTATTAAAATAGTAGTTATATATATTGCTTCCGGCAATAGCTGCCGCTACCACAATAAATCCAAATACTATTCCTATACTTTTTCTCTTTTTCTTTTTCATAAAAGTGCCTTTCTTATGCAGCTTTTTGATTCCTGCTTATAAACGCATAGAGTTTACTTCCGAAGCCATAATGCCTTTCAGCCACAATAGGCTGTGAACTCAGGATATGATATGGAAGCTTTTTGGTATAACTGATAAGTTTAAAAAGTGCAAAAACGAAATAGATTATGCAGCTTAGGGCAAATCCAAATCCATAATATTTGGATTCAAGAAGCAGTGATAATGCACTGAGAACAGTAGATGAAACTCCAAAAAGAATCGCTGAATTTCTCGCGTCCTCATAATCCGTAAAATACATAAGGATAAGCATGAGAACATTACCTACTGCGTAAGCTCCATAGCCAACGCTCAGCACCCTAAAGTACCCTTCCATCAGAGAATCAAATCCAAGGGGGAGTCTTTCCAAAAACACAAGTCCCACGGAAAGAATAAGTGCTGTGGCATAAAACTGCCTTCTGGCTGTGTAAACAAGCTCGTGTTCCAAAACAGTTATCATTTCATTTTCAGCCTGTTCTATTTCAACAATCGATCCTGTTCCATTAAAAAGATCGTAATATCTCCTGTACTTTGGATAAAAATTAACTTCAACCGATGCCACAAAATTAATTGTGGTAATAAGAATCGTGATAAAGGCAAAAAGTGCAGCCACATCATGCTGAGGCGCTCCATAATAAAGGCCTTTTATCTGTATTCCCACATCACTCATCCAGGCTATGACAAGATGAGAAAATAGCCCTAAGTTTGTAAAAAAGCCAACAAGCATAAGGTCTTTGTACTCGTCAAACCAAGGAAGAAAAGCGAAATGATTTTCCATGGAATTTGGAAAGTATCCATACAAAAGGATCATGTCATATACGATCATAACGCCATATCCGACGCTTACGCTGAGCATCAGGATATGTAGGGATACTCCTAAAAAAGCACAGCCAAACATCGCAGTAAGAACAGAAAAAATAATGGCATAAACGTAGGACATAAGAATACCTTTATAATCCTTGACTGCAGTCAGATAGTTCATCTGTGTCCAGGCCACTATAAGCTCCATAAATAAGACAAAATTGAGAATGCACAGCATAAGGTCAATTCCTGCATTTAACAAAAATATAATCCATAAAATGCCGCCAAAAGGCATCTCAAATCCAAGTATTCCCTCCATTGAAGGTATTACATCCTTTTCTTTTTCCTCATACAAAAGATCTGCAACATACCTGGTCATTACCATAGAAAAGATGCTGCTGATTGCCATAGATGCCAAAAGACAATATGTTATCATGCATACCAGAAGGTCCTGTTCAGGCTTTTGCAGCCCTGCTGCCCTTCCAATATAGTTGATGCTAAGAAGGAAAAGAACCCCCAGCAGCATTGGACCTGCTGTGACCATCCCCGTATAGCCGTAGGCTTTCAGCATCGACAGGACACCTGTGGCTCTAAAGAGCTTTTTTAACTCAAATCCTATACCTGCCATTTATAAATTAACTCCATATTCGATCATATTGTACAATTTATTGTACCTGGACATCATCTGCGGATGTTGAAAATACTTTTCAACTCTCCTCTTTCCGTTTTGTCCCATCTCAATTCGCTTATTTCTGTCGCTGCACATTCTGTCCATAGCCTTTGCAAGCCCCTCTCTGTGCATAGGCGGTGCAATGAAGCCCGCAGTTCCGAAAAAGTCTCCGCTTGCCCCTTCTATAAGTTCACGACAGCATCCAACATCTGTTGTAACAACAGGCCTTCCTGCAGCAAAGGATTCAAGAACCGAAAGAGGCTGTCCTTCCGAAATACTAGTAAGCACAGTAAAATCCAGCTTCTCCATGTATTTCACCACATCAACCTGTCCAACAAATTTGATATTTTTTAGTTCAAGGCTCTCCACCAGCTGATAGCATTCCTCTGCATATTCCTCATCATCAACTCCACCAAGAATATGAAGACGGACATTATCTCTCATTCCCGAAAGTTCATGGAAAGCGTATATTAAAGTCTTTACATCTTTTATCTGAGCAATTCTGATAACTGCCCCGATATCCACAAAGCCATCATCTTCCTTGTAAGGGATGTTGCAAAATCTCTCGTATCTTATTCCATTTGGAATAACCCTGCATTTCTCCGGATCAGCCCCAAGCTCAACCTGTATCTTATTGGCATTTTCAAACAGGCAGGTGACATATGTAGCTCTTTTATATACTGCATCAGACAGCATGTAAAAGAACTTGATCCATTGCTTTTTAAAAGCAGGTATTACCCATTGGGCTCTTATTATCTCTTCTTCTCTTTCTCTTGAATAGATTCCATGCTCAGAAAGAATTATGGGCCTTCCTGTTTTATAATTGGCAAGTGAAGCCAACAGTCCACCATATCCCGTACATATTGTGTGGTATATGTCTGCTTCCGGGACCTTACTTCCAAGAAGATAAAGTACAGGAAGAAGCATGGATCTGATCGTGTGGAAAGTCTCCGCAAAAGCCACATATGGATATTTTTCTTTGCAGAGCCTTGTCAATATTTCAAGAAATTCCTCACTCATAAGAAAACTTGCAGGATTATAATGTCTATCCTGATACATGTTATAAAGCAGATTCCAGTCAGGGCTTTCGCAATCTATAAGTTTTTCTACGGCTTCTTTTTCCTCATTTGATAGTTTGAATCTGTCCTTTTTACCCGCTCTTACCTTTAAAGCGTCGTCCAAAAAGATCTCGTGAACCTCCTTAACATTTGGCGGAAGCTCATATTTGTATCTGCCTCTATCCCTGGCATGAGCACCAATCACCCATAAAATAAAAGTATGCTCAGGAAGCGCCTGGATATAACCGTGCATCCAGGACGCAACGCCACCATATGTATAGGGATAACTTCCCTCCAAAATAAGGCATATTTTCATAGTCTATTTCCTTGTTACAGTTACAGTTTCCTGCTTTGCATCAAGAAGATACAAAGTGCCATTTAGTTTCTTTAAAGATCCGCCTTCTGCGCTTACTAGTTCCCCTTCTGAAACTCTAATAAGGTAAAAAGCATCATCTATAAGTCCTTCTGTCTTAATCGTAAGATTTTTGTCATCAAGCTCCGTATCCGGGATTACATTGACATAGCGCTGGACAGCGCCTGCCATCCCAGAGCCCGTCAGGTGTCTTATATCAGGAGCTGATTCATCTATCCAGGTCATATAATCATCAAGATTCTGACTAAGCTGTTTCCACCCGATGGCAGCTCCTCTGTCTTCATCAAGAAGATCATCAGGGTGCATAAAGTGGGACGTAACAAAATGAAAATTGAGTTCCGAAAATGCCGCCAGCTTCATGTAGTCATCGATAATACAGCTAGAGACTATTCTTGGAGTCTCTACAATTCCATCCTCCGAGACTTCATATTCCTGAGAGTATGCATCAGGTCCCTCAAAATAAATACTTGCTATAGTCTTGATATTTGGAAACTCATCACTGATAAGTTGTCTTCCCTCAAGAGATAAAACATCAGAAGGTGGAACGTATACACTCAGTTCAGATCCCGGAAAAATGCCGGTAGAGAACTTTGTGAGTTCATCAAGAGAGTTGTACATGGCATCATAGCTCTCCCACACCTTATATCCGATGTCATCTTCATATACATAGTCAGGTCCGCACAAAGGCTGATGATTATAGCCATGATATCCTACTTCACCGCCCTTGTTCAAAAGCATGTTTCCGTAGTAATAATAATCTGCAGTGCTCTTATTGGTAGGAAGTTCTTCGCCGGTATCATCTTCATAAGTCTCAATGATCAGTCCTGTATATGGAATATTGTGTTTATCTCCAAGTGCAAGGACTTTGGGCCACCACACAGCTGAATAAAACTGAGCAATTCCCATCCCATAGTCTCTTCTGATATACTCGCCATCACCTGAAGGAGTTGGTGACGGGAAATCATCCAGATAAAATGTAGAAGCATTTATAACAGGGTAGACAAAGACATCCTCCAAAAGAGTATAAGCACTTGAATATATGCCTCTGTATGCCTTTGAAACATAGCTGAAGTTACATACAACAAATTTCCCATCTCCATATTTATAGCTCCATATAAGTGGCTTACCATCTGAGGTATGGGCATAAACTTTGGCCGATAACTCAAGCTGAACAACAAGCGCAGACTCATAGGCATCGTCTACATAGTACGTTTTATCTGCTCCAATCATATAGTCTTTTTCTGAGACAAAATCGGAAACTGTCGAAAAATTGTTGCCCATTTCTACTATTCCAAGCTTAGGACTTATGATATCGAAGTTCTCTGACCTCAAAGGCGTTATTCCAAAAAGAAGTCTCCCACCATCTTTTACCCAGTCGGTCAAGATAAAAATATCTTCCTGCATGACAGAATAGTCACTAATAGCTGCAACAACCGTTTCATATTCTCTACCACCACTAAAAAACATGCCTTCACTCATCTTGGTGTCAGCAAGATCAAGTGTATCGTAGCTCACTCTCATATCCTTAAGGATCTGCTCATACTGAGGATAGATAAGGTTACTTGTGGCATCGTTTGTGTTTATCATCAAAAGACATTTCTTTTCTCCTGAAGTTTCCTTCATATGCACAACATTATCGCTTGGCAAAAGAGTCACTTTTTCAGCATTTCCCTTGTAAAGGATTCCGATCCTCTCAACAAGGAGAAGCAAGAATATGGCAAAAAAACCGATGGCCACATTTATCAAAACATAAAAATGTCTTTTCTTCATGCTCCCATCTCCTCTTTTTCCCACAGTTTCACTATTTCTCTTATCTCTCTTGAATAGTAATTGCCGCTCTGTGCTGTATTTTTTATCATCTCTTTTAACTTGGTACTGGCACCTGTCTCATAATAGTATCTAAACCTTAAAAGCCAGTTTCTCTCATCCAAAGGCCAACTCTGCTCCATCGTAGAAAGAGCTACGTCAGCCCTGATATATAACTTTGAATCTAAAAGACTCTTAGCAAGTTTTTCATAGTCATCAATATTGGGACTTAGGGTAAGCTTGGTAATAAGAAGCTGATGGTAGGTATTTCTCTGGATCTCAAGGAGCTGTCCCTGAACCATACCGCTTGATATATATTGGGCAAGAAAAGATATATATTCATCAAGAAGTCCCTCTCGCCCCGGATTATTGGCATACTCACTGCTATATTCCTGAAGCTTTAATTCATATTCTTTTGAAAGCTCCACCATGGCTGTTGTAGCGTAATGGACTACTTCAACATCATCATTCATCCTGGCCTGATTGATAACGGGAATATATTTTTTTACATCAGTCATAAGAACGTCCATCATGACTGATCGTCTCACAGTTGGATCATTCATAATAAGAGCATCTTCAAGGGGTACAATGTCATCAGATTCTGCTTCCTGCCTTGGTAAAAGAGACTGATCTATAAGATTGCTTCTCATGAGCTCAAGGTCGCCATTTTTATTTCCATCCCTGCCAAGCTTTATCATAATGGTTATGATCACAGCACAAAGAGCACCCCAAAAAGGAATGCATATTACCATGACCATCATGAGACTATCAATTTTTAATACGCCAAGCTTCATAAGTACGAATACAGCAAGGCATAGCACAAAATGTATGAGCAGAAAAATGAATACTATCATCCTACACTCTCCACTACATCACACTTAAGCCCCATATTCTGGAACCTCTTTAATACAATAGTTTCACTGCTGTCATCCACCTGCGATGCCAAAAGATATATATTGTTATCACTGCCAAGTCCCACAATATCGTTGTTACGTATCTTAGTCTGAAGCATTTCATCAATTTCCGTAAGAGTCCTGTTCTCTCTCATGATCCTAAAGAGTCTAAAATCTGTAAGCTTATTATCAGCCATTTCTTTCTGTATATTAAACTGCTGTACAAAATACTCATACTGAGTGATCTGAGTTCCCTCAACATATGTTTTATCAGCAACAGCTTTCTGATACTCCCATGCCTTGATAATAAAGTTCTCCATAAGTCCGCTTAAAATCCTGATAAGGTTTGTATAATACGTGCTGATCTGAATATACTCAACATGGTAGATCATTATCAAAACACTTAATGCACCTTCAGATTTTATTCCGGCAACGTAAGTTGGAAATCCTTCTCTAACATCTCTGTTAAACCAGATCTCCCCCTTGGAAACCTCATCTATAACCGTTCTGTAATCATCAAGATTTATGGATTTTTTCAGATTGGAACTGATCTGCTCTGACGCAACGCTAAGTCTTGCAAATCTTGCACCTTTGTCATTGATCGTGTATATTGCTATGGACCTGTTATCAAGAACATCTTCCATAACAGGAATTGACTCAGCAAAAATCTCTTCTGGTACAGTGGTACTGAGTTTCTGGACTACATCGAAAATTCTGCCAAATCCATCCCTGCTTCCTATAAGATCCTGCTTATACTGGTTCTTATATTCCATGGCTTCTTCATAAAGCCTGTTAACAAAGCCTTTTTCTTCTTTTAACAGCTTATTCTCATCAGATATAAAAGCGAGGTCCTCATCTTTTCTCTGTTTGATATATCCGCAGACCGCTGCCGTGACTAAAAGGAGAATAAATGGTATCCAGTTGCTTGGATCATAGAAAAGCAAAATGCCATTAGTTCCCTGCCTGTAATATGCAAGTACCAAAGACACGATCTCCAATATAGCAGTAATTCCTCCAATACGAGTACCATAGACCAGGGACATAAGCACAACAAATAAGAGTCTTACATCAATCATTCTAAACTGCACACTGCCGCCGGAATAATAATTGTAAACCTCAACAAGAAAAGCACCCAGGATCAGTTCAAGGAACATCATTATCTTTCCGTTTATCCTTAGTTTTTCTCTAAGAATTTCGGCAATCTTCCTTTTAACATGGTACAATTCACGATACTGTTTTACATACTCATCAATTTCAGAAACAGCATCTTTTTGAGCAAACCATCCATAAAAATGCCTTGCAACATCCTGTCCATATTCAAGTCTGCCTCTAATCGATGACCCTGAAAAAACCACATCTGCATTCTTGTATATCTTTTTAATTGATGAAAATGCCTCTTCATAGGTAGTGTTTGCACCGCTTCGAAGATAAATAGTTTCATAGATACCATTGTCACTTTCATCTTCTCCCCACACATCGAAGAGTCTGCTCAAAAAATCCGAGAGGTCTTCGATTGACAGAAAATCTGCTATTTCATCACCTCTTGCTTTGATCTCAACTTTTTCCCCTTTTTCAAGAGCATCAAAAATACGGCACCAAAAATCATCTTTATAGTGCCCACTTATCAAATGAGGAGAGTATATTATTTTTACTGAAATCTGGTATTGCTCAGCGTAATATCTGCAGATAGATTCCACAGAACTGTATATTAGAGAGTCACTATTTTCTACATCAAGAAGTGCCTCATCAGATGTCACATAAACAAATTGCTTTACTTTTGTCTTTCTGCAAAGTGAAAGGACATTACGAAGCTGCTCAATCTCACCCACCTCATAGCTGTCCTTATTTATAAAATGCGACACAAATACAACTCGCTCGAAGCCATAAGTAAAAAATAAAGTTTTAAAGTCATCACCCATGATAGACTTTTTAAACCACCTGATATTACCTTCTTTCTGGCTTTCAAGCTTAGGTCCGCATAGTATTATATTGTCTGTCCCAAATGCAGTTTCGAGGGATTCCTTCGAAAAATAACCATTACTACCTACTACAAGGGTATCCATTACGGTTTATTCTCCCTAAATACTTTTCTTCCCCACTTACATTCGCCTTAGCTTTCCTTAGTTATCTCCTCCACCCTGTCAGCATACTTAATTCTGTATATCCTGCTAAGAGATTCTGTAATCCTTTCCTCAGATATTTCCCCATTATTGACAGCTTCTAAAAGTCCATTGTAAGCTGTCTCAAAATCTTCAGGAAGGTAGATCATATCTGCTCCGGCCTTTATTGCCATGACCGCAGCCTGATCTGAAGTGTAATACTCTGTGATGGCCCCATCATCCAGAGCACCTGTTATTACTATGCCATCAAACCCAAGAACTCCCCTGAGTTCATCTTCTATGATCACTGATGAAAGTGAAGCCGGAGTGTTATCTCCAACCACATTTGGGAATGATGAGTTTGAGATCATGATCGCTGTAACATTTCCATCGTCTATAACATTTTTAAACAATGAATATTCACCGGTTGCAAGCATTTCAGTGGAATCATCGATCTGCTCCATCTTAGAAGAAGTATCTCCCTGTTTAGGGAAAGAATATGCACAAGACCATATTCCCTCACTTCTAAGCGCCTGTGACAATGATGCTGTCAAAGCCTTGACAGTTTCAGCATCCGTGCCAAATACTCCACTTTCTGTAATATCCATATTCGGTGAAAGGTCAAAATTAAAACCATATTTATACATAGAAGCTGCAACTATTGCCCCATTTTCTGAAGCAGCCTCTGCATCTGTATAATCCACTATTTCATCAATACCGATTGATGAGCTGATAGCTCCCTTTCCCCACTCGCTTACCATAGTGAAGAGTGGATACTTACTCATGGAAGTTGTGGTCGAAAGCATCTCAGTTATCTGATCCTCTGACTTGATGTTTTTGGCGGAGTAAACTATTCCGCCTACAGCATATTGGGAAAGAGCATCCTGTGTTCCGCTTCCTGCCTTGACTGCAGTAGCAACACCTGTAAGCTGTTCAGGTGTAACTATAAAAAGACCTGCAACCTTATCCTCAATAGGCATTGTATCTATTACATCTGATACAACCTCATCCATTATGTCCTCTTCAGACATTTCCTCGGGTTCACTAACCGCTTCCGGAGTTTCTATAACTATTTCCTGACTGCTCTCCAAAGATGCAGCTTCATCTCCAGCCTCTTCCGAAGAAGCAGCAGTTTTTCCTCCGCCAAGTAAGCTCTTTATGAAAACAACTCCAAAAACTATAGCTAAAACAATCAGAATGACTACAACTGCCAGTGATATATATGCAATGAGCTGGCTCCTTTTTCTTTTGTTCCTGCGAGCCATTCGCTTCTCATCAAAATCCTGTTCTTCCAATCTACTCATAAAATCCCCATTAAATGCAAAACTTTTTCTATTCCTTATTTTATCATAATTTGTGCACCCAATGAAGAACCAATCCGTACACTTTCCACACTATTCACAAAAAATTCAGATAAATAAAAATCAAGGGCAGAAGCTTCATCGTATTACCTGCTTCTGCCCTTATACCGAGTACTCATCATCTAAATTAAAATTTTCTGCGTCCAATGGACTTTTCCTCCGATTCTCAGCTCATCGTTCCATTTACATTTGCATTCATATGCTGTGGTTGCAAGATTTAAATATGCCCTAACCACTTCTCATGTACTTGAATTGCTGTAATTCTGATACTTCTTTGAACTTCGAACTTAAAACTTTTTTATAAAACTAAACTTAGTATGCTGGTGGACCGTACCATCCTTTCTCTGAATATTTTAATTAACTATCCCTTTGGACCGTACCTCCCTTTCTTTCTCCAATTTACGATCTCACTATATATTGATTGGAGAAGTATTTTTGTAACTCTTACTTGATGGTTTTATTATATTTATATCCATCCAATTTGTCAACACATTTTATTAATTTCTTTTATTTATTTTGACATCTTGCATGTTATTGTTGAATATTCTGCATATTATTCTAATTGTATATTCATTATACACAATTCTGCATATTACTTCACCTTACAAAAAGATGCCTATATATTGTGTTATTCCATAGTGATCAATTCTCATACACTTTCATATCAAAGCACCCAAACATCTGTATTATTCTCTGAATTTTATGATTATTGGATCATTTTTTCTTCTAAAATTTTGAACATAAAGTCTCTGTACATAATCAGATAAAATAATTATGATAATAAAAGGGTTTCTTTATATAGCCCAATAATACACGAAGGAAGATGTGACATGTACCACTGCATTGTGAACCCATCAGCACGCTCAGGAAAAGGAAAGGATATCTGGAAAAAGTTAGAACTTAAGTTCCACGAAAAAGGAATTGATTACACAGCTTATATGACTAAAGGTCCCGGAGACGGAACAGTCCTGGCCCAAAGCATAACATCTTCAAACACTGATACAAAAATAGTTGTCCTTGGCGGAGACGGTACTCTTAACGAAGTAATGAATGGTATCACCGACTTTGACAAAACTATAGTCGGCTATATTCCAATTGGTTCATCCAATGATTTTGCAAGAGATCTCTCCTATCCCCAGAATATAGATACTCTTTTGGATGCCATTCTTGAAGGAAAAGTTCTGCGAAAGCTTGATCTTGGAAAGCTGACTTATAATTCTATGACAGCTCCAATGTCCAGGCTGCATGAAAAAGAAATCTCAAAAACAAGAATATTTGACGTAAGTTCCGGAATCGGATTTGATGCTGCGGTCTGCGAAGAAGCACTTGCATCAGGTACAAAGAACTTTCTAAACAAAATAGGACTCGGGAAGCTCACCTATGGTCTTATAGCTATCAGGCAGCTTCTAAAGGCCGATAAAATTCCTTGTGACATCGAGCTTGATAGCGGTGAAGTCATTCATTTAAAACGTTTTATATTCATTGCGGCCATGATTCATCACTACGAAGGCGGTGGTTTTAATTTCGCTCCAAAGGCAGACTTAACCGACGGCAAGTTCGATCTGGTTTATGCAGGCGACATGCCACCACTACGAATGATGTTTGCACTTCCTTTCTCATTCTTTGGCAACTACTATTGGATAAAGGGAATCGGACATCATACAGTTAAAAAAGTCACCATCAAACCTCTGCTCCCCATGTGGGTCCACACCGATGGCGAAGTCTCAGTAAAATCCGACAACATTACGCTTGAATGCTTACAGGAAAAACTTCAGCTTATGTGCTAAAAAAGCTTTGGACTGTTAATACAGCCCAAAGCTTTTTATATTTATCAGTCAAGCGGATACTTGTCTGTAAGGCTCTTGATGATGGCCCTTGCTTCATCATTCTTTTCGCCCTTGTTCTTAATAACAATTGATATAGCTTCTGCTATCTGATCCATATCTGCTTTGTTCATTCCTCTTGTTGTAACAGCAGCTGTTCCAAGACGGATTCCACTTGTTACAAATGGTGACTGCTGCTCATTAGGAATAGTATTTTTATTAGCTGTGATATGTGCATCATCAAGCCAAGCCTCAACTTCTTTTCCTGTAAGACCAAAGTTTGTCAGGTCAACAAGCATAAGATGATTGTCTGTTCCGCCTGAAACAATCTTGATTCCTCTCTGCATAAGTCCATCGCAAAGAGCTTTACAGTTTTCTACTACATCTGTTGCATATTTCTTAAATTCAGGAGAAAGAGCTTCTTTAAAACATACTGCCTTAGCTGCAATAACATGCTCAAGCGGGCCACCCTGAATTCCAGGGAATACCGCCTTGTTGATCTTAAACTTATCCTGAGCTGACTGATTCCAAAGAATGAGTCCGCCTCTTGGTCCGCGAAGTGTCTTATGAGTTGTTGTAGTTACAACATCTGCATATGGGAATGGGCTTGGATGAACGCCTGCAGCAACAAGTCCTGCTATATGCGCCATATCCACCATAAGTATTGCTCCACATGCATCTGCAGCTTCTCTGAACTTCTTAAAGTCAATTGTTCTGCAGTATGCTGATGCACCGGCAATGATAAGTTTAGGTTTATGCTCTACAGCAAGTTTGTACATTTGGTCGTAGTCAAGGAAGCCGTTTTCATCAACACCATAAGGAACTACGTTAAAATATGTTCCTGAAATATTAGCCGGGCTACCATGTGTAAGATGTCCGCCCTGATTAAGGTTCATACCCATAATGGTATCTCCGGGCTGAAGCAAAGCAAACTGAACAGCGAGGTTTGCCTGTGCGCCTGAATGAGGCTGAACATTTGCATAGTCACAGCCAAAAAGCTCTTTTGCTCTCTCGATTGCAAGCTTTTCAACTTCATCGACTACAAAACATCCACCATAGTATCTTTTTCCAGGAAGACCCTCTGCATATTTGTTAGTTAACGGACTCCCCATAGCTGCCATAACAGCTTTACTTGTCCAGTTTTCTGACGCAATAAGTTCAATGTGATCATTCTGTCTTGCAACCTCTTTTTCGATGAGAGATGCAATCTCGGGGTCCACTTTCCTGACTTCTTCCAGTGAATACATTTTTCGCTCCTCCTAAACATTTTTACAATTTAATGTGTTAAAGTTACACACATGGCATATCGTAACATATAACCCCTAAAAAATCTAGGTGTTTTTCTAAACAAAAAACTCCCAATATGCTATTTTTAACTGCATACAGAGAGTTTTTAATCTTAAATACAATATCAAATTTTACAGAACACAGGAATTGATTCAAGTGGCGCCTTTGCTGTTATTGTCTGTCCGCCCTCATAAATTTTTTCATCGCGGATATCCTTCCACTTTCCCTTCGGAAGGTATACCTTTCTCTCAAAGCAGTTAAGGTCAGTGACAGGAGCAACAAGATATGAATGGCCAAACATGTACTCATCAAAAGTTTCCCAGCACTTTTCATCTTCAGGGAACTCATAGAAAAGAGTTCTCAAAAGAGGAGAACCATTTTGGCTGCTTTCCTCAAACAAGCTCTTGATATACGGCTTTAGCTCCAAACGAAGCTGCAGCTGCTTTTTCAGAATCTCGTAGACTTCTTCTCCATAGCTCCAAAGCTCGTTAGGCTGTCCTGTGTGAAGGTAGCCGCCTCCAAAATCCCTGTTATCAAGAGGTGCAATATCATAAGGGCCTCTATCACCATGCATCCTAAGTACAGGAGAAAATACCGCAAATTCAAACCATCTGACAAGAAGCTGCTTAAAGTCAGGATCATTTACATCGTCAGTCATAAAGCCGCCAACATCAGTAGTCCACCATGAAATGCCACAAAGTCCCATATTAAGTCCCGCTGCGATCTGGTCCTTTAGGGACTCAAAGGTACTTGGAACATCCCCTGACCACACAACGTTTCCATATTTCTGACTTCCTGCCCAGGCAGATCTTAAAAGATTGACCACAGGTTTATCAGTCTCTTTTTTCATATTCTCGTAAAAGAGCCTGCTATAATACTGTGGATAGATATTACTGACTTCAAGTCCCGGTCCAAGATAGTATCTAAGCGCATCAAAATCATACTTAACAAGATCCGGCTCTGAATTATCAAGCCAGAACATATCTATTCCAAGGTCATAATAATTCTTTTTGCAGACATTCCACACATACTCTCTTGTCTCCGGATTGGTCGCATCAAGAATAGTGCAGTCGCCCTGATAGTCATAATTCTGCAAGCCGCCGCGTTCATTTTTTACCAAAAGGCCTTTCTCAAGCATATCATAGAAATGTTCGCTTCTCTTATCAACACTGGGCCATACGGAAACAACCACTTTTATTCCCATGCTGTGAAGTTCATCTACCATAGCTTTTGGATCAGGCCAGTAGGTCTCATCAAATTTCCAGTCCCCCTGCACCGTCCAGTGAAAGAAATCGATAACAATGCAGTCGATAGGTATTCCCTCGTCCTTGCACTTATGCGCAACTTCAAGTACTTCCTTTTGGGTGCGGTAACGAAGCTTGCACTGCCAAAGCCCCATCAGATCCTCCGGCATTTGTGGAGTTCTTCCGGTTACAGCAGTATAGTTTTCCAAAAGACCTTTAGGAGTATCAGACACAGTGATCCAATAGTCCATCTCCTTTGTGGCCTCTGCCACCCATTCAGTATAATTCATGCCAAATGTTGTTCTTCCAACAGCAGGATTATTCCACAAAAATCCATATCCCAGACTTGATACCTCAAATGGAACCGACACCTGAGAATTGCGCTGTTCAAGATCCAGAATACAGCCTTTTAAATTGCTATATGGATGCTGGTACTGACCCATACCAAAGATTTTTTCCCCGTCATTACTCTCAAACTTAACAGTTATCCTGTAATCGCCGCCTACATGTGGCTTGTAATCACGGTTGATGTATTTCAGACATCTCGACTCCTTAGACTCTGTGCCGCCATAGCATCTAAAGTACTCCCTAAGGATCATGGAGTCGTCCTTGTAAAAAGAAATGACTCCTGCGAAATTGACAGTTGCCTTAATGCGACCGTTAATAATAGTTGCAAAAGGTCCATCTTCCCTTTGAGAAACAATAACTTCAGGCCTGGCACTTTTCTTTTCAAGAGCCCAGTTATTCCCCGTAAAATCCGGATACATAGTACTTCTGACCCTGAACGAATCTTCGCCCCATCCTTCGATCCTAAGGGTCTCACCCTGTCTTTTTGCTACTAATGCCCCATTTTCATCAGTAAAAACCATTGCTGCCTCCCCTAACACATATATATAGTTTTAAAAAAGACCTCAATTACCAATACTTTTTGGAAATTGAGGTCATATTTTTAATTATAACGAACAGCCAGTTCTTCCTCTCTTCTCTTGCAGAAAGCCTCCAGTATGGAAGTATGATACACAACAAGATAAAGAATGATCGCCATGATAAATGCTGTGATCACATCATACATGGAATGCTGCTTAATAAACAATGTAGAAAGAATAATCGATGTTCCTATGATATCACTTACTATCTTACCTGTTTTACTAAAGCGTCTACTGCGATGGATTGCTATCATGGATCCAATCGAATTATATACATGAATGCTTGGCCATAAATTTGCAGCCGTATCACTTTTATAAATAATCGCAACCAGATGAGTAAATATATTATCTCTAGGCATAACAGCAGGTCTTAGCTGATGCATGTTTGGAAACAAAGTCGAGATAATGAGAAAAATTGTCATACCTGTTGCTAAAAACGCGAAGTTTTTGTAATAATCCTCTACATCGCAGGAAAACATAAAAAACAAAAGCGTAAGTGAAACATACAAAAACCACATATAATACGGAATAACAAAGGCTTCTACAAAAGGGATCATATCATCGATAACAGTATGGATAACTGCATAATGTGAAAATCTGTGTTTCTCGATCCAGATAAACCACATCAGATAAATAGGTCCATACACTAAAATAGGTGTTGAAAGTTTTAGCATATCATGCCAATAGTCCCTGTTTAGCGGCCTTCCTATCCACTCTTCAATTTTTACTTTCATGTTTTTCATAAACTCCTCAATTTAGAAAGAACACATATCAACTTCGTATTATTTTATCACTTAATTTTAGTAATACAAGCCGAACAAATTATAAAGAATCTGTTAACTCAGATTTTTAATTGAAGTGGAATATCTTCTGAAGGAGCTTGTATCCTGCAAGTGTGATCTTTCGTCCCCCTTTTCCAGGAAGGTAGATATATGTTCCTTCAATACTGTATCTGATTTTAAGATAGAGCCAGTAGTTCTTGTCCTTAATATATTCAAGCAGCTCTTTTCTCTTTTTCAGGTTCTCCGGAGTATCCTCCGTGATCAAAAGAACTGATGAAATAGCTGTAATGATCTCAAGATAATTGAACATATATTTATGTCTCTCTCTCTGAGAGCGGATCATTCCATAATTCTCTACATAGTAATCAACCATGAGCTTATTTACACGAAGCTGCTGGTCAATACGTGAAAGCATGATCTTCTGATTAACTGACTGATCCTCACGGCCAATGTAGTAATAATAGAAATTGACATCAAGGTAGTACATAGTCTTAACAAAAGGAAGTGGATTAAATACATAAATGTTATCCACATAAAATGTGTGCTCAGGGAGCTTGAGTCCACAATCCTTCAAAAGTTTTGTTCTGAAGATAACAGAATGCATCAAAAGATAATGTCCCTTTGGAGTTCTCTTGATATCTTTCCATGTGAAGAGTTCCTCGATCGGGAACATTGAATTGTAGCGCATAACTTTATGTCTCTTCTCGCCAACCTTGTTGTAAACAAAGTTACTGATAAGAAGATCAAGCTGTTTCTCTCCTCCTGCAAGCTCTTCAAGAGTAGAAAGGATTTTTCTGTAAGCTATTTCTTTTACCCAGTCATCTGAGTCAACTACTTTAAAGAACAAACCTGTAGCAGCTTCAAGGCCTGCATTTACAGCGCTGCCGTGTCCACCATTTGGCTTGTGGATAGCTTTACAGATTGTAGGATACTTTTTAGCATACTCATCAGCGATCTCAGCTGTCTTATCCTTTGATCCGTCATCTACTATAAGAATTTCTACATCCTCGCCGCCTACAAGAAGGGACTCGATACATTTTGACATATATCCTTCTGAATTGTAGCAAGGGATTGCAACAGAAAGTAATTTCATTTTCTTAACTCCTTAATCTGGTACTCTCAAATTTTTCCATTGTTGTAAGACAGGTCCTAAGATCATTGTATCTGTCGTACACATCTCCTTCGTTAACAACAACGCCAAGTGACATGGCCATAATATCTATCATATCATTTGTTATTATAGGACGAAGCTTGGTTAAAATATCGTTTTTATCTACAGCAAGATCTGCATCCATAAACTCTATAACAAGTGGATTCAGATTCAGTTCCTTAGCCTCTGTGTCAATAGACTTATCCATAACTTCAGAATGCTTATAGGGTTCGCTCCTAAACTGCTTTCTTATTTCTTCCCTGTCGGTACTATTATTTTCTACTGTTTTTTCAGGACTTATAACATTTGATCCGATCTTTTCAGATGAAGCTTCAACATTATCAAGCCTTTCTGCATTCTCTGAATTTCTCTCTATCCTCTCAAAACGATATTTCTGTTTTACATCAGGGTATTTAACGTGATCAACTTCAGACATAAACATATCCAGCGGTCTTACATATACTTTGTAATCACCATAAAGAGCCTGATAAACAACCATCTCTTCTCTTGTCTCGGAATGGATCGCAATAGAAACGATCTGATACATATTCCCCTTAAAATGCCTGAACAGTTCATAAGGTACAGGTCTTTTTCTCTCCATACGTCTCTCCATTAATAAAAATCAATCCTCTAAATATAGTTTTAATTACAAACTATTTAGCCAATATGTTGTATAGTATAACCCTAAAATACTATATTTTCAAATTAGTGCTTACGTGTTGCACTTATAATGACCATTTCTACACTTATTATGTAATCAAGCTTGCCTGTTTTTACAGCTTCATCATTGGAAGCGCAAAGTTCAAGGGCACTTCTAAGTTCCTCAAAAGTATACGCTCTTGCCCAGCTCTCATATTTTCCAACAAGGAATGGAGCTATTCCTGCTCCTGAAGCTATCTGTGATCTGTCCTTGCGGTTTACACTCATCTCCTTTACCTGGAGCATAATATTAAACTGCCTTGTAATAAGCGCAAGTATTTTAGCCGGCGGTTCTTTCAAAGCCAAAAGATCATAGTAAAGGTCGATGGCTTTTTTCTGATCCTGGGAGGCTATTGCATCAGTCATTGAAAATATCCTGCTTGTAAGCCATCCTGCACACACAGCATTTATATCCTCAACAGTTATCTCGTTTCTATCAATGCAGTAGCAAACAAGCTTTTCTATCTCTGTACTGATATTGGACATATCCGTTCCAACTCTCTCAAGGAAAAAAGCTGCTGCCCTTGGAGATATATTTTTCCCTTCTGAAGCAAACTTCCCTGCTATCCACCTTTTCAAGGTATCTTCATCCTGAGTGTCGCAGTTCATTTCAAGGCCGATCTTGCTGACAGCCTTAAAAATATCTTTTCTTTTATCGACCTCTTTTTCTATGAATATGAAATAAGTAGTCTCTGAGGGCGATTTCAGATAATCAGCAAGTTCAGGGCATCCGCTCTTAAAAAAGCCGCTGTTTTCTACAAGGATCACTCTCTTATCAGATAAAAAAGGCATAGTCTCAGCCATGTCTATGACCTGGGCCGGATTTATCTGGTCTCCTTCATACTTTGTGAAATTCATGGAAGAAGCTCCGCCCCCCAAAGCCTTCACAAGTTTATCTCTGTTCTGGAGTCTAAGATATGCTTCCTCGCCATAGATAAGATAGCATTTCTTAAACACCCCGTTTTTTATATCTTCATTAAGTTGTCTCTGTTTAACAGGAAAATCTGTTGTTTTAGCTGCCATAAAATCACACTCCGTAGACTATTCTAGCAGAAGGATGTATAAAAAGCCAATAATGCTCATTCCAAAAAACTCCTTAGTTTTATATGACCATCTTCAACCTCAACTGTTATGCATCCCTCTTCATCCGTTCTGTAGATTGCAGCTCCTATACTCTTTAGTCTCTCAAGAGTTTCTTTGTGGGGATGGCCGTATTTATTGCCCTCTCCGCAGGAAATAAGAGCCAGCTCAGGCTTCGTCAGCTCAAGAAACTCCTCGTCTGTGGTATACATTGAACCGTGATGGGCAACCTTAAGAAGAGTTACATCTTTCCTGCTCAACCTGAGTTTTTCCTTAACATTATCAAGTCCCTCTTTTTCCATATCTCCTGTAAAAAGAGCTGTGAAATCCCCATACTTCATGTAAAGCACTGTAGAATAGGCATTTGCTCCTTCTGTTACCATATCCTTCTGAGGATTCAGACATAAAAACGATATATCTGACATATTAAAACTCTCACCCGTGTTTATATAAAAGATCGGAATGCCAAGCTCCTTAGCCCTCGTTTCAAGATGGTTGTAGTTCTCACCCCTGGATTTTACTGACACTTCAGGAAGAATAAGTTTTTTAATGCATACCCCTCCCTTTTCCATATCATCCATTATCTCCAAAAGTCCGCTTATATGGTCCTCATCCTCATGAGTTACAATAGCCCCATCAAGTTTCCCGACGCCCTTATACTTTAGGAAAGGTATGATCTGATACTTTCCAACGTTCTTCTTACTGGTACTTCCTCCATCGATCAGGATATTTTTCCCGTCTGAGGATATCAGTATTCCATCCCCCTGCCCCACATCTATCATATTTATTTCAAGATCCGGATGAATACTAAAGGTAAGTACTGTTACAGAAAAAAGTATAAATAAAAATTTGAATGCATCAAACTTAATAAGCTCCCTGCGAGCATACTTTTTACCAGCATGGTTATCCCTTTCAAAATACAAAAACGCTATAAATACGGTGATGAGAAGCACATAAATAACAACCTGTATTTTTGAGGAGTGCCCTACGTACCAGGTAAGCCCTCCATTTACCTTACTTATATTGCAGGACACTTTATAAAATAAAAGGATAATATGAGCGCCAAAACCAAATGCTTTTCCAACAAAAATAATAAGAACTCCGACACTCATGCAGATTATTCCAATTACCATAAGCACGCCCATAAGTGGCAAAACTACCAGGTTTAAGACAATCGATCCTATTGGATATGTGTAATAAAAGGATGTATACACAGGAAGCGTAACAAGCATTATCGCAAGACATGTAGAGACACAGTCAAGACACTTATTTAGTACCTTTTTGCTCAGACTTTCCTCAGTATCATCAGCAAACTTCATGGTAAATGGCGCATATGTTAAAACTTCAGGTTTTAAAAGGGGCTTTACAAGAGCAATTCCTATGATTGCTCCAAAAGAAAACAAAAATCCGCTGCTATATAAATATAAAGGTTGCTCTAAGAGTAAGAGCATAAAAGCCAATGAAAGGCTTGTAAAAATATCATACGTTCTTCCTAAAAGTGGTGCCAAAAGCCGCAGTGAAAACATAAGAATAGCTCTAAAAGCAGATGTATTCATTCCGCACATTGCCCCATAACAGAACATGATGGTCAGCGCTATTGCCACAGATAATCCCCCGGGAGCCTTTATTTTCCTTAATAAGCGGTAAATTTCCATTCCGATTATTGATATATGAAGCCCACTCACCGCCAGAATATGCATGATCCCGGAGTCTTTATACAGATTTTTTATATCCTCATCCATAAAAGATTTATCTCCAAGAAGCATTGCCTTCATGATGGCTGCATCTTCTTCATCAAGAGTCTTATCAAGATTACTTTCAAATACAAGCCTTAGTTTATACAGACTTTCTTTGAAGAGATCCTTTTTGCCATTGGCTTTGTCTATGTAAGCATTTTTGATCCGATATGCAATTTTTAAAGTTGAATAATAGAGGCGAGAGTCAAATTCACCGGGATTTCGCGGCGGTGCAAATTCATTTACCTTACCTGAGACAAGAACTGTCTCTCCAATAGAGGGCTCATAGGAGTCCGCAGATAAATAACATTCGATATATTCAAATTTTCCTTTTAAAGGTTTTCTTGGAACCAGATAAAGAGCTGTGTATATATCGCCAAGAGAGTTTTTCTTTTGTTCCTTTTGGATCACTACTCCAACAACTTTGGTAGTCTCAGTAAAACTCTCTTCCGGCTCATATACAGTCAGTTTAGAAATAGAAAATTCCAGATAAATATAGACAATCGCCGCCATTAAAAGCGCAACTGCGCAAAGCGGCCTTTTCATATAAAACTCCTAATTATTCGACAATATCAAGATTTCTCTCATAAGGACCTGAAATCACAAAATCCATAAAGGTAAATGATGGTTCTCCGTTTACGGAAAGAACTACCTTGTTGACATCAGAAAACTCTGTAACAGTGTTCACTATTGAATAAAGTGCAACTTCAGCAGATATATTCTGTGTCTGTGTCAAAAATGTTGAATCAAAGTCTATATAGCAGACTCCGTCTTTTATATTTACACTTTTTATCTTGCTGTCCTTATTCACTGTAGGAAATGCCACATCTGTGTTAGGTCCGCTTATGACCTGTTCTACAGCAAGCCTTTCCATTGAAATATTACTGTTGTAGACAACAGATCTGTAGACAGGAACCAGTTTAGTCCCTGTTTCATCGGCAAAATACAGCTTCAGCTCAATCTTCTCATAGGTACTTATTTCTTTTCCCACATTATAGATGAAGGTATCAGCGGACATATTTCCGATTACGCTTCCATAATGATCTGTAAGAGGTGTCCCCTCCACCTGGAATGTAACGTATTCTACATCATCAAGCTGGCAAAAAGTCCTGACGATCGCAGCTCTGTCAAGTATCTCTATAGTTCTCCCAAGCTCATTGTACTTGCGGTCAAAATTAAGTGTAAGGAGCTTATCCTTCAGAGAATAGTTTATAAGCTTGATATCGCCTGCAATGGGTGCCTCGTATTGAAGCCTGTCAGGCATGGTTTCAAGTGCCGTAACAAGTTCATTTATAACTGCTTTGGAATCCGACTTATCAGATTGTATCTCATAGTTTTCCGAAACAATCCCAGTCTCGCTGCTGTTTACATAATAAACTTTAAAAGCACCGGAATCATCACGACTTTTTCTCTCACAGGAAACAGATGTAACCATGATGAGCATTCCAATGAAAACAGGCATTATTCTTTTGTATAATAATTGTCTTTTATTCATAGTCTTAATCATTTTGAACCTACGCAAATAAGCGGAATTCTCACAGTAAAGGTTGTTCCTTCTCCTAAAGTACTCTGAACATCAATTGATCCTCTGTGCATAAGGACTGCATTTCTAGCGATTGCCAGTCCAAGGCCGGTACCACCGATCTCTCTTGAGCGTGACTTGTCAACTCTGTAGAATCTCTCATAAATATGGTCAAGGCTATCTTCAGGAATACCTATTCCGGTATCTATTACCTTTATTGAAAAATACTGATGATCTGCATCAAGCTCAACCTTAACAGTACCGTTTTCTTTGTTGTACTTTATAGCATTCTCAACCAGGTTCATGATCACAAGTGATATTTTAACTTCATCAATCTCAGCTGTGATAGCCCTGTTACTCTCAAGTGTGAGGTCTATATTGTGTTTTCTTGCTATAGGACGCATTCTTTTAAGCACTACTTCTGTAAGACTTACAACATCAACTGATGTGATAGAAAGACCTGATGCTTTTTTGTCCATCTTAACAAGTGCAAGAAGGTCATTGATTATCTTATCTTCCCTATCAATCTCTTCACCTATATCAGTCATAAATTCCCTATATACTTCATTGGGTACATCTTCCTGAGATAAAAGAGAATCTGCCAAAACCTTGATAGAAGTTATCGGGGTCTTAAGCTCATGTGACACGTTGGAAACAAATTCCTGTCTTGAGTCATCAAGCACCTTCATGCGCCTTAACATGGCATTAAAAGCATTGATGATCTGCTCTGTCTCCAGGTAGTTTGGTCCAACAACAGGCTTATCTGTATAACCGGCTTTAACATCATTGATAGCAGCTGTAATCCTGTCGAAAGGCTTAAGCAGTGCATATGAAACCAGTGCAGAAAATACAAGGATAATTGTTACGATAAGAGTTTCAAGGGTTGTGGCACGTCTGCTTAAGATTTCAAGCGTATTGGCAATAGTCTCAGTAGATACGCTTGTCAAAAGAACTCCTCGTACAACCTCATTGGAATTCCCTGCTACAGCTATATCGCCCTCTTCAATAAGTTCAGTTGTTACTATAGGAGTGATCATCTCAATATAACCATTTGCGCTGTCATATTTTGACAATGTACCCTTGGATCCTGTCTTAAGGCAGTTAACAACCTCTTCAGAAATAATAGTCTTTCCCTGGCTTATATTGTAGGTATCCTTCACAACCTTAAGATCGTCATTGATAACCATTACACGGCCATCGTAAAGGTTTGCAAGCATATCAAGTTCCGCATTTATAACCTCTGAAGAAGTATCCTGCAAATAATTATATGTAATAAGATGGTTCGCAAGTATGCGAAGCTGTGTCTGAACTTCCGTTGATTTAACGTTGACAGCACGATCTTCATAGCTCTGTAATATCAGGGCATGCATAACCAAACAAGAAAGCAATCCCGTAATAGAAACCACTATGAAAAATCGCACTCTTAGACTCTTGAAAATATTTCTTATTTTGAGCTGAATAGCTATATCTTTTACTTTTGATAAAAAAAGATTCATATTTTTATATTAAAATCATCCTTGAAAATAGTAACCACTGCCCCATTTTGTACGTACATATCTAGGTTCACTTGGGTTACTCTCAAGTTTCTCACGAAGTCTTCTGATATGAACATCAACAGTTCTCTCATCCCCCGGGTATTCTGTTCCCCATATAGTGTGCAAAAGTTCTTCTCTTGAGTACACCCTTCCTGCATTAGAAGCAAGATGCTCTAAAAGCTCATACTCTCTGCTGGTAACATTTATCTCTCTGTCTTTTACAAAGACTCTTCTGTAAGCCTCATTAAGCTTAAGATCACCAAATGTCAAGGTTTTCTCAGGTGCCTGTGATCTGCTGGTCCTTCTTATGATTGCCTTGATCCTTGCCTTAACTTCAAGAATATTGAAAGGCTTAGTCATATAATCATCTGCGCCATATTCAAGACCAAGTATCTTGTCCATATCATCACCCTTTGCTGTAAGCATGATAATAGGAACATTAGAAAACTCTCTGATCTGCTGACATACTTCAAAGCCTGTAAGTCCGGGAAGCATCACATCCAGTAGAATAATGTCATAATTGTTAGTTCTGGCCATTTCAAGCGCTGTCTGACCATCATAGGCACAGTCACAGACTATATCATCCTGCTCCAGGCTAAACTTAATACCTTTAACTATTGCTTTTTCATCATCTACTACAAGTGCTTTCTTACTCATTACTTCTCCGCTTTCTAAAACTGTTAAACTGTAATATATTCCTTTATTTTAGAAAAAAGTTTATCCTTAATGCCTGACACTTTCATAATATCTTCAATGCAGGTAAAATTCCCATTCTGCTCCCGGTAATCGACTATCTTACCGGCAACCTTCTCCCCAATTCCAGGAATAGTCTTAAGTTCCTCCTTTGTGGCTTTGTTAATATTTATAAGTCCATTGCTGCTAAAACTATCAGTGCTGTCAGTATTTTCTGCAACAAGGCCATTTTTAACTTCGTCTTTAGTTGGAATCATGAGTTTGGTGCCATCCTCGACTACGGCAGCAAGATTAACATAAGTATCATCTGCGCCATCGACGAAACCACCTGCCGCTTTTACTGCATCATCTGCTCTCGAAGCAGGAGGTAATTCATAAACACCAGGACAAACAACTGCACCACAAACATACACCACAATATTTTCCTGCTCTATCAGAGCAACTGTAGCGCAATCCCCCGTGCTGCAATTCCCATCAGAAATATCTTCAGACCCCTCATCATTCATAGTATCACTAAGAACTATATCCGAATCATATCCGGCATTTGTACACCCAGCCAAAGTAAAAGCCATAGTGCAATAAAATATAAATATAAACCTACGCATGTTTTCCTCCTAAGAGGAACCCCGCCATGCTTTTTTATTCTAGTCGATTAAAAAAAATTACGCAAGCACAAACAAAAATTAATCGCTCTCTTCTGTAAGACCGTCTGTAACATCAAGATCTGTAGGATCAGGAAGAGTTTCTTCTTCAAAAGCTGTACCTGTAACCTGAGTCATGATATTCTCAGATACATTTTTCAAAGTAGAATTACAATCATCTCCATTCCAGATCTTGGTAAATGCGATTTCAAGTTCCATCCAGAGGTTACTTGTCTCTATAGTTTTTGGCATAGGTACTGAATCTGCATAAACTTCAGTAAAGGTATCAAGGTTTTTATCCTCATAGTTTACGCCAAAGTGAGCCGCCGGCTTTCCTCCAAGCTTATAAATATCACCTGAATTATCATTTAAGAGATATCTTGCAAAAGAATTAGCTTCTGTAGGGTGCTCAGAGTATCCGTTAACAACAATGCAGTCTGTAACTGACATGGTTCTTGTCTTGTAATCTGAAGTTATATCGGGAATGTCAGCAACTTCAAAATCATATTCACATTCTCCGGAAGCCTTAGCCGCTTCAATCTTAGACAGGATATCTGTTGTAGCAACAGTAAATACGATCTTGCCATCAATAAAGTCCTGAACGATCTGGTCATAATCAATTTCTTTTGCATCAATGGCAAAGAACTGGTTAAGCTGCTGATATATCTTCATGCAACTGATGGTATCTGAATTGTAAATATCGATAAGACTTACATCATCTCCTGCCTTACCGCCTACATTCATGTAGTTTCCAACAAAGAAATAATTATAGAAAATATCTGTAACATCCCATTTAAACACAGCTTCAACCTGATCAGGCGCGTTATAGCTCTGAGCAAATTTCAAAATATCTGCAATAGTATGAGGAATCTTTTCCTCAACTCTAGCCTGAACCTCTTTGTCTGAAATAGCAGAGTCCTCATCTCCATCAGCCTCAGCCACAGCTTCTGCAGAGCTGTCCTCTGATGCTTCCTCTTCTGCTTCCTCGCCCTCTGCCATGTCAGCCTCAGCCTGCAGTTCTTCTCTTACCATATTCTCAAGGTATGTCTTGTTATAGACTAGTGAACTTGTCTCATAATAGAAAGGATAGGCTATAAGTCTTCCATTATAAGTAACAGAATTAACTGCAGATGTAGGGAAAGTCTCCTCATCAAGGAAGTCAGCTCCATTGTCAATCTCAAGAGCAAGTCCTGCCAAATAAGCCTTTTCAAGGGAATCATTTGTTATTATATAAAGATCAGGATAATTATCATCTTCAAGAGAAGCCTTATTGATAGCTTCAAGATATTCAAGACCTGATACAAGTACAGGCTCGATACGCACTCTGCTACGCGATTCAGAATAAGCAACCGCTTTATTCTGAAGGTATGGAGTAAGCGCATCGTCCGTGTACCATATTCTTACAGTTGTCTTGTTCAGATTAAAAAGAGAATGATCCTCAAACACGCTCTGTTTGGACTGCGCGTAAAGAATCGTACCAGATAACATACAAAGTATTAAAACAATAGAAAAAACCTTAACTCTTAATCTCATAAACTCCTCAGACATGAATCAAGTATACCTATCATGTCATCCACATTTTCCTTGGTTATCACAAGAGGAGGTACAAAACGGATGATATTAGGCCCTGCATTTATCAGAATAAGGCCATTTTCAAGTGCCTTATTGATAACATCAGCCACAGGTCTGTCAAATACAAGTCCCTGCATAAGTCCCATTCCTCTTCTGCACGTAATGAAGTCATAGCGTCCAGCAAGCTCATCCAAGCGCTCTTCAAGATATGGAGCCACCTCATTCACATTCTCTATTATATTGTCCTGTTTAAATAAATCAAGTACTTTGCCCACTGCTGCACATGCAAAAGGATTGCCGCCGTAAGTAGTACCATGGTCACCTGCAACGAGAGAATTAGCCCCTACTTTTTCAGTCATAAGGAATGCTCCTACAGGTACTCCACATCCAAGGGCCTTGGCCGTTGTCATGATATCAGGTTTTACTCCATATTTCTGCCATGCAAACATATATCCTGTCCTGCCCATACCGCACTGTATCTCATCAAGGATAAGAAGGATATCTCTTTCATCGCAGAGCTTTCTTATCTTTGTAAGGAATTCCTCTGTTGCCGGATAAATTCCGCCTTCTCCCTGTACCGTCTCAAGAATTATAGCGCAGGTCTTATCATTCACCTGTGAAAGAACGCTTTCAAAGTCATTTAGATCAGCAAACTTTATATTTCCGATCATAGGCTCAAAAGCCTCTCTGTAGTGAGGATTTCCTGTTACTGAAAGCGCTCCGAAGGTCCTGCCGTGGAAAGAATGGTTCATGGCGATTATCTCATGATCAGTTTTTCCATCCTTTAAAAACGCATACTTTCTGGCAGCCTTAAGTGCGCCTTCGACTGCTTCCGCGCCGCTGTTTGTAAAAAAGACTCTGTCCATTTTTGACACTTCTTTTAACTTCTTAGCTGCTTCTATAGCCGGCACATTATAATAATAATTTGATGTATGGAGAACCTTATCGATCTGAGCTTTTAAGGCGTCATTGTATTCCTTGTTATTGTAACCAAGGGCAAAAACAGCAATACCTGCCACAAAGTCAAGGTACTTTTTTCCATCGATATCATATAGGTACACTCCATCGCCCTTTTCAAGGACAATCTGATATCTGTTATATGTATGAAGCAGCGCTTTCTCAGCCTCTTCGATATATGATTTCATCTTTTCGCTCATAGCTTAAGTTCTCCCTTATTATTATGTTTTTTTGCTGCTACTTCTTAGTCAGCTGTAAACATTGTTCCAACACCCTTGTTGGTAAATATTTCCAAAAGCAGGCAATGTGCTATTCTTCCATCCAGGATATGAACGCTGTTAACGCCCTGTCTTATGGCATCTGTGCAGTTGTTGAGTTTTGGAAGCATTCCTCCGCCTATATTTCCACCAGCAATAAGGGCATCTGCCTCCGAACATGTAAGTCTTGACAGGAATGATGATGGATCGTTTATATCTTTATAAACACCTTCTATATCAGTCAAAAATGCGAGTTTGTCTGCCCCAACAGCCTTAGCGATGGCACATGCCGCATCATCTGCATTGATATTGTAGGTATCAAAATTATCATCAAATCCAATAGGTGCAATGACAGGGAGATACTCATTATCAATAAGGTCAAATAAGACCTTCGGATCAACCTTGTCGATCTCACCAACATAGCCAATATCCTTGCCATCTGAATATTTCTTTTTAACATGCAAAAGACCTGAGTCTTTTCCGCTTATACCTATGGCCTTTACTCCAAGCTCCTGAACCATCGTAACCAGCTGCTTATTTACTCTGCCAAGGACCATCTCGGCTATTTCCATAGTCTCTGCATCAGTCACTCTAAGTCCGTTTACGAACTGGGCCTCTTTTCCCACTTTTGAAACCCAGGAACTGATGGCCTTTCCACCGCCATGTACAATGATCGGTTTAAGTCCTACAAGCTTTAAAAGAGTAACGTCTGTTATTACACTCTTTTGAAGTTCCTCGTTGCTCATGGCACTACCGCCATACTTGACAACGATGATCTTCTTATTGAATTTCTGAATATATGGAAGGGCCTCAACCAGTACTTCTGCTTTTTTTAATACACTTTCCATATCCTTATCCATAGTAAGTCCTCCTTATGACCTGTAATCGGCATTGATCTTCACATAATCATATGTGAGATCACATCCCCATGCTGTTGCCGACTCGTTACCTTCATGCATATCCACAAGTACTGTTACAGCATCAGCCTTCATGATCTGAAGTGCCTTATCTTCATCAAAATCAAGTGGTGTTCCCATATGAAATACTTCTATCTTGCCATTTGCGCTCTCAAAGAAAAGTTCCACATCGTTCTGATCAAAGATAGCGCCTGAATATCCCATGGCACAAAGAAATCTTCCAAAATTGGCATCACAGCCGTAGATAGCTGCTTTTGAAAGATTTGATCCAACAATTGCTCTTGAAAGAGTTCTTGCGTCTGCTTTACTTTTTGCATTTACAACTTTTGCTTCAAAGAGCTTTGTTGCTCCCTCACCATCAGAAGCCATCTTCTTTGCAAGAAATGTGCAGACATAGGAAAGAGCTTCTTTAAACTTTTTATAATTATCATTTTTCTCGCTGATGCAGTCATTTCCTGCAAGTCCATTTGCCATACACAAGAGAGTATCGTTGGTTGAGGTATCACCATCAACTGTTATCATATTAAAAGAGTCTGCTACTACGTCTTTTACCGCTTCCTGAAGCAGTGATTTCTCAATCTTAAGATCGGTAGATAAAAATGCAAGCATGGTGCACATATTGGGATGGATCATTCCTGATCCCTTGCTCATGCCTCCAAGAGTGATCTCCTTACCATCAATATCAAAGGTCACGGCAATCTCTTTGTTAACCGTATCAGTTGTCATTATGGCCTTTGAAGCTGCAGTTCCTGCTTCAATACTGTCATCAAGACTTTCGCTCATCTTAGATACGCCAAGTGTCATCTTATCTACAGGAAGCTGCATTCCAATTACACCGGTAGATGCGACGCCAACTGATAAATATTCAACTCCAAGGCTCTTTTCAACTGCCTTTGCCACCGCCTCGCATGCGTCAAATCCCTCTTTCCCTGTACATGCATTGGCAATTCCTGAATTGATCACAACTGCCTGCATAGTACTACCGGATTCAACTATTTTTTTATCCCACTGGACACATGCAGCCTTTACCACATTGGAAGTAAAGGTTCCTGCGCACACACAGGGCTCTGTGGAATATATAAGTGCCATATCAGTCCTGTCTTTATACTTGATACCTGCTTCGCAGCTTGCCGCCTTAAATCCTTTTGCTGCTGTAATACCACCTGTTATCTCTTTCATATATCACCTCATTTATTAAATATAGTCAGATTACCTTCATTTAAAGCAAAATCGTAATAATTGAGATCAGTTCTTAATGTCCATCCCATTTTCTGCCAGAACTTATTGCCAACTGTATTTGTAACAAAAGCATTCAGGCAGACCTTATTGATCTTTTCTTTTTTTAGCTGCTCACAGCAAAACTCAACCATTTTTTTGCCGATTCCATGCATTCTGTACTTTTCACTTACGCATACATGATAAAGACAGGCCCTTCGTCCATCATGTCCACATAAAATAGCACCGACTATCTTTCCATCCTCCACATCAACTGCGCTTGTGGTGGGATTTCTTTTTAAAAACATCTCTACGCCTTCTTTAGTATCGTCAATTGAACGGATTCCAAAACCATGTATCGACATCCAGAGCGCGTATACTTCATCATAATCATCAATCGTCATTGTACGAACCATAGTTTCACCAGCTTTTCTTTTTATTTATTAGGGGAAGCAGGGAACAATCTCAAGTCCCATACTCTCTTTAAGACCAAAGGCAATATTCATATTCTGAACCGCCTGTCCCGCAGCACCCTTTACAAGGTTGTCGATGGCACCCATCATGATTATTCTTCCGGTACGCTCATCGATCTTAAATCCAATATCTACAAAATTACTGCATTCTACCCATCTTGTTTCAGGATAAACGCCATCCTCAAGAAGTCTTATAAAATACTCATTCTTGTAATATTTTTCATATGCAGCTCTTATATCCATAGCGCTTGGAAGCTTGCCATCCTTCTTTATAAGAGATGCGTACTCTGTTGCAAGTATTCCTCTGTTCATAGGAACAAGGTGAGGTGTGAAGTTTAACACAAGCTCTTTTCCCGCAGCGTAGCCCAGCTGTTCTTCTATCTCAGGAGTATGTCTGTGTGTAGCTACTCCATATGGTTTGCAGCTCTCATTGACTTCACAGTAGAGATTTGCAACCTTAGCACCTCTTCCAGCTCCGGAAACACCACTTAAGGCATCAATTATCAGAGAATCAGGATCAATAAGTTCTTCTTTAATAAGAGGATATGCTGTAAGGATCGAACAGGTCGTATAGCATCCCGGATTTGCAATGATCCTTGCATTCTTTATCTTATCTCGATTTATTTCGCACAGACCATATACAGCTTCATTTATATATTCAGGAGCTTTATGTTCTATCTTGTACCATTTCTCATATATAGATACATCTTTTAACCTGAAATCAGCTGACAGATCTATTACCTTCACCTTATTTAATATAGTTTCATTGATCAGTGATGCACAAAGTCCCTGAGGAGTTGCTGTGAAAATAACATCTACCTCATCTGAAAGCTTATCCATGTTGTCGTCCATGCATTTTGCATCTACCAATTTAAAAAGGTTTCCATATATACTACTGTACTTCTCATCTATGTAGCTTCTGGACCCATACCAAACAACTTCTGCTTCAGGATGTCCCTGCAGTAATCTCACAATTTCTGCGCCTGCATATCCGGTTGCACCAATGATTCCTACTTTTATCATCTTCTTGAAACCTCCTATAAACTTTTTTCAGTATACGACCTATAAAAAAAATATGCAACAGAAAATATAAATATTTATGCATGTTTTTAATTATTTTTAAATATTTATACATTTTTGGTTGCATTTTGTGCATAAAGGGTTTATATTATGATAAAACAAATTCGTGAAAACATAAAAGAAAGACGAGGAGAGAAAAATGGCAAAAGAAAAGGTTATTCTTGCATATTCAGGCGGTTTGGACACTACTGCTATCATACCCTGGCTTAAGGAAAACTTCGATTATGAAGTTGTATGCGTCTGCATAGATTGCGGTCAGGAAGAGGAACTTGATGGCCTGAATGAAAGAGCTTTAAGTTGCGGGGCAAGCAAACTCTATATATTAGATGTTGTTGATGAATTCTGTGATGAGTACATAGTTCCATGTGTAATGGCTCACGCAGTTTATGAGAATAAGTACCTTCTTGGCACTTCAATGGCTCGTCCTCTTATTGCTAAAAAGCTTGTTGAGGTAGCAAGAAAAGAAGGCGCTGTAGCTATCTGCCACGGAGCAACAGGTAAAGGAAATGACCAGATCCGTTTCGAACTTGGTATCAAGGCTCTTGCTCCTGATATAAAGATTATCGCAGCCTGGAGAAATGATAAGTGGACAATGGATTCACGTGAATCTGAGATTGAATACTGCAAAGCTCATGGCATCAATCTTCCATTCTCTGCAGATTCAAGCTACAGCCGTGACAGAAACCTCTGGCACATCTCACACGAAGGTCTTGAGCTCGAAGATCCTTCTCTAGAGCCAAACTACAAGCATCTCTTAGTACTCGGCAAAACTCCTGAAGAGGCTCCTGACACACCAACAACTGTAACAATGACATTTGAAGCAGGTGTTCCAAAGTCTGTTAACGGAAAAGAAATGAAGGTTTCAGACATCATCCGTACACTCAACAAGCTTGGAGGCGAAAACGGTATCGGAATCGTTGACATAGTTGAGAACCGCGTAGTTGGAATGAAGTCCCGTGGCGTATATGAGACACCGGGCGGAACAATTCTTTACGAAGCGCACCAGCAGCTTGAGGAGTTGATTTTAGACCGCGATACCTATACAATGAAGAAAGATATGGGCAACAAGTTTGCTGATATAGTATATGAAGGGAAATGGTTTACTCCTCTTCGTGAAGCAGAACAGGCATTTATCGAGTCCACACAGAAATATGTGACAGGCGAAGTTACATTTAAGCTTTACAAGGGCAACATCATTAAAGCAGGCACAACTTCTCCATACTCTCTCTACAACGAGAGCATCGCATCATTCAAGACAGGTGACCTTTACGATCACCATGATGCAGAAGGATTCATAAATCTGTTTGGCCTTTCTTCAAAGGTACGTGCTATGAAGATGCAGGAAGCCGAAAAGAACTGCTGTAAATGAATTCACTCACTTATTTAATAGGTTACTTCATTTTAGTGAATATTATTGGGTTTGCCTTAATGGGAATAGACAAGCGAAGGGCGCGTAAAAACGCCTTTCGCATTCCAGAGGCAACCCTTTTTTCAGTTGCAATAATAGGTGGAAGTTTGGGGGCCATCATAGGTATGCAGCTATTCAGGCACAAGACAGCGCACTTGTCTTTTAAGATTTGGATGCCTGTTATTCTTTTGCTTCAGATATTGGTTGGTGTATTATTATTTATAGCTCCGATCAGTATTGATTTCATTTAATTGTTTTTTTGGGGAATGGGGAGGAAAAATGCATATAGCAGTATGTGACGACAACATTGCAGACAGAAAGCAGACTGAAAGGCTTCTGGGAAGACAATCAGACAGGTTTTTTAAGGATCTTGGGGAAAGGATCTATATCGACTCCTATGGCAACATTGACGCTTTTATGCAGCACCCGCAGATGTATCACGGTCTGTTTGTTGACATGGTGAATAGTGATGTAGACGGCTGTCAGGTGGCAAAGATGCTGCTTGCTGACGGTGTTACTAACCCAATCGTACTCTGCTCTTCTTCTATTGACTATAGAAAAAGAATTGCAGATGAAGGTATAAATGAACCAAATATCTTTTTTCTGGACAAACCAATAAAAGTAGCTGATCTTACAGCTACAATGGACGAAATAAGAAGATGGATGGGTGATCCCATTCAGACTTTGGAACTTAGAGGACAGCACGGGACAATCTATGCCAAGGGCGATGACATAATATGCGTCATAAAAAAAGGCGCAGAGCTTTGCATCCACCTTGCTGATGGACGAATTCAGGTCATTATGGATGATATCTATAATTTCTATGACCAGTGCGCGATTTTCCCACAGATCTGCCCTGTTTCCGATACCACACTGATCAACATAAATCATATATCAAAGACTGCTTTTATGAGAGTTACTATGGACAATAATAGTACCTATCAGGTCACCCTGACCTACAGAAACTCGATCAAGCAGGCCCGAGAGATTTGTGATCGCATAGCAAAAGAAAAGTGACCTATAATCCGTTTGTTTACTGGCAGTTGTGCACGTGGTATCATCATGATGTAGTAATTGATACTACATTTTGCATTATGTATATTATTTGGAGGATCTATGAGTTATAAAATTGTAGTAGACAGTTGTTGCGACCTGCCGGTTGAATATAGGAAAAATCCCAAGTTTGAGGTAGTACCTCTTATTCTTGAGATAGACGGTAACGTTATAGTTGATGATGATACCTTTGACCAGGCAGATTACCTTGCCAAGGTTGCAGCATCTGAAAACTGTGCAAAGACAGCCTGCCCATCACCTGAGCTTTATATGAGCGCATATGACTGCGATGCAGATGATGTTTACGTTGTAACCCTCTCATCCAAGCTCAGCGGAAGCTACAACAGTGCGCTTTTAGGCAAAGATCTTTTTCACGAAGAAAAAGGTAACAAGAATATCCACATCATAGATTCACTTTCTGCATGCTGCGGAGAAGCAAATATAGCACTTAAGGCCATGGAACTTGCTGAATCAGGCCTTTCGTTTAACGAAGTTGTTATTGAAGTTGAAAAATACAGAGATGAGATGGCTACATACTTTGTTTTGGACTCTCTAGATACTCTCAGAAAAAATGGCCGTTTAACCGGAATGAAAGCCCTTGTTGCTACAACACTCAATATCAAACCTGTATGCATCGGCGCAAGGGGTGAGATAATGCAAAAGAGCCAGGGAATCGGCATTAGAAAAGCTCTTGTAAAAATGACAGAAATAGTTGCTTCAGAGATTGAAAATCCCGAAGAAAAGCGACTAATGATCACACATGTAAACTGCTATGAAAGAGCCTGCGTAGTTCGTGACCTTATTCTTAAAAAGGTTCCGTTTAAAGAGACTCTTATTGTTGATGCAGCAGGCGTAGCCACAACATATGCAGGAGACGGCGGAATCGTAGTAACATGCTAAATACAGCTGCATATAACCAAAGGAAACAGTAATAAATGATAGCTATAAAGATACAACATCAAAAAGATTTTATGGGCAAGTTTCTTACAAGTGAAGTATTTGATGCTTTTCTTGTTAATGAAGCTACTATAGAAACTTTCAACACTTTCCATATCGATGGGAAGATACACAAAGATTTTTATAAATCCAATGCCCAATCCGATGATATTCCTGTAAATGAATTTTCCTCCTGGAAGGAACTTCGCCCCATTTGTCTTGATCTTATAAAAGGGAAAAGAACTCCTCTTGGATTTAAATTCATCTTCTACCTTGATGATTCTTCCAGAAAAGAACTGATAGCTGCAAACGGATGTGATATTCTTCCTGAGCAGGTAAACCTTGGACTTAATATTAAATACTCAGGTGGTGAAATGGTTCTAACCACAGGAACTGCCTTCAATATTTTTACTCTTGATAAAGAAATAGAAAAAGCCTGGGATTCCTATATCCCAAGCTTTCTTGGCAAAAACAATATTGAATACGAACTCTTATGATTGAAGGGCTGAGTCAAATGGTGTACAATTATTTTATATAGTTGATTTATATTTTCAAAATCGTAGGTATCCTGATCATATTTTTTCAGAAACCCGCGTATTCTGCAGGTTTCATGAAACCATTATTACGGAATGGAGAGCTATGGACGCTGGATTTAAAGCAGAACTAATTGAATGGGGCGTGGATTGGGACGAAATATTAGACCGATTCATGGGCAACGAAGATCTTATCGCAAAATTTATGTTTAAATTTTTGAATGATCAGAGCATGAATGATCTGACTAAGTATCTTGCTGAAGAAAACATATCAGAAGCTTTTAAGGCTGTTCATACGCTAAAAGGTGTAGGAGCCAATCTTGGGCTTAAAGGTTTTTTAACCCCCGTATGCGAACTCACTGAGATCCTAAGAGCCGGTTCCATGGACGGATACGAGGAGAAATATAACCAGATAAAGCCCAAATACGACGAACTTATCTCCATCCTCACCAAATACAACGTATAACCCATACTTTCTTGTAAACGGACGCAGACGAGCTTGTAGTATAGGCATAGCTCTGTTTTCTGTTCTGAATAAGCATGAAAGAAAACAGGGCGCATTATTTTATATTTACTGTGTCTTTGCGAATACTCCGAGATCTATCCGAAGGTATGGGCACTTTTGGATTTTATGCCACTCGCAAGAAAGTATGGTTAGTCAGCTGCAAGCTTTTCCGCCTGATCTGCAGCTATCAGTGAATCAATGATCTCATCAAGATCTCCGTCCATAATCTGGTCAATCTTGTAAAGGGTAAGATTGATTCTGTGATCTGTAACTCTTCCCTGATGGAAATTGTATGTTCTTATCTTGTCAGAACGGTCTCCGCTTCCAACCTGAGATTTTCTTAGTGCTGCTTCACTGTTGTGCTTCTTTTGCTCTTCAAGCTCATAAAGCTTGGCTCTTAAAACCTTAAGTGCCTTTGCCTTATTCTGCTGCTGACTCTTCTCATCCTGGCAGGAAATAACGATTCCTGTAGGAAGGTGGGTAAGTCTTACTGCAGAGTCAGTTGTATTAACGCACTGTCCACCGTTACCTGACGCTCTGAACACATCAAATTTGCAGTCGTTCATGTCGATCTCAACTTCAACATCCTCAACCTCCGGCATTATCGCTACCGTGATAGCTGAAGTATGTATTCTTCCACCTGATTCTGTTGCAGGAATTCTCTGAACTCTGTGAACTCCACCCTCAAATTTAAGTCTTGAGTATGCCCCGGCACCCTTTATCATAAAGCTGACATCCTTGATGCCGCCTATGCCTGTGTCCTCGACACTCATAGTCTCAACACGCCAGTTCTGCCTCTCAGCATACCTTGTATAGAGCCTGTACATATCTGCAGCAAAAAGAGCTGCCTCTTCTCCGCCTACACCTGCACGTATCTCAACAATAACGTTCTTTTCATCATTAGGGTCCTTAGGCAAAAGAAGTATCTTGAGCTGGTTCTCAAGCTCCGGTATCCTGTCCTTGGCTTCTGAAAGCTCTTCACGAAGCATTTCCTTCATATCAGGATCTGACTCCTCATCCAAAAGCTGCAAACTGTCATCTATTGTCTGTTTACACTTTTTGTACTCCTGATAACACCCAACCAAAGCCTCAAGGCTCTTTTGCTCCTTCATCAGGTTCCTGAATTTATTCTGATCAGATACAACATAAGGATCATTAAGTTCCATTGTTATATCTTCATATCGCCTTAATATATCTTCTATCTTATCAAACATAGCTTCCTCTATTCCTACAAAGTCTCATGGTAAAAAGAAATACACAGCTAATAAAAGCACGCCCTTACCACCCTGTCATTACCTGAATAGTCCTTTATTACATCTATGTCGTGATATCTCTCATCCTGCTCGAGCAGCTCTTTTACAACCTGTCCCTGATCATATCCTATTTCCATGATAAGATATCCGTTAGAATAAAGATACTCCGGAACTTCATTTATAATTCTTCTGTAAAAAGACAGCCCATCCTCATCACCATCAAGTGCAAGCCTTGGCTCGTAATCCTTAACTTCAGGTGCGAGAGTCTCAATTACACTACTTGCTATATAAGGAGGATTGGATACTACAAGATCATATTTGCTTCCATCTTTTTTAGGAAAAAGATCTGCATGAACGAATTCAGCTCTTTCCCCAAGGCCTAACTTCTCACTATTTTCGGCGGCAACCTCTAAAGCCTTATCTGAAATATCTGTACATACCGCTTTAGTATCATTGGTAAAATGAAGTATACTTAAAGCTATGCATCCTGAACCTGTGCACAGATCAAGGATCCTCATGCCGTCCTCACAGAACCTCAAGGCTTCTTCTACAAGAGTTTCTGTATCCTGTTCCGGAATAAGGACATTTTCATTAACTATGAAAGTAAGCCCCATAAAATCCTGATTTCCAAGAATATAAGCTACAGGTTCTCGGCTTACTCTCCTTGCTATAAGAGCCTTGTAACCTTTCTCTTCTTCCTCGGTAAGTTCCTTATCAGGATGGGCGTATAAGGTGCTGTGATCAGTACTACATATATATTCCAAAAGGAGCCGTGCATCCAGACCTGCGTCTGGAATTCCGACTCTGGAAAGTTCATTTATTCCGTTTTCAAAAGCCTCTTTATAATTCATAAAGTATCACCAAATAAGAATATCAGTTAGCAGATTCCAGATCCTCAGTTTCCTCTTCATCATTGAGCCAACTGTCATCTATCTCATATCCAAAAGAATCTTTAAGATAAGCCTTCCAATCAAACACTGCCTCAACAGACTTTATTGCAACTTCAATCATGCTATCGTCAGGTTCCTTAGTTGTCAGTTTCTGAAGCCAAAGTCCTGGAGCTGAGATCATTCTTACAAGGAAGAAATTATATCTTCCTGCCAATCTTATAAGCTCATAGGATATTCCTGAAATCACAGGAATAAGAAGAATCCTTACTACAATTCTCCATAAATAAGAATCAACTCTTATAAAGAAAAACAGAATAATGCTTACGAGCATTACAAATAATATAAAGCTGCTGCCACATCTTCTGTGAAGTCTTGAGCTTTTTCTTACATTTTTAACTGTAAGAGGTCTCCCCTTTTCAATGCAATTGATGCATTTATGCTCAGCGCCATGATACATAAATAAGCGCTTAATATCTTTCATCTGAGAGATCAAAAGAATATACAGGATAAAGATAAGGATCCTGAGTACACCCTCTATAATAGCGACGAGAGAGGTATTTCTGATGTACTTACTGATAACTTCCGAAAGTGCATATGGGAGGATCATGAAAAGACCTATGGCAAAAATAAAAGATAAAGCCGTTGTAAGGATCATAAGAAATGTATCCTCATGGCCTCCTGACACCTGATCAATACCCTCATCAAGCTTTGATGGTTTTTCTTTTTCCTCTTCATAAAATGTAGAAGAATAATTCAAAGATTTAAGGCCCAAAATAAGAGAGTCAATAAAAACAAACACACCTCTGACAAATGGGATGTTTAAGAGCTTACTGCCATATGCAATGCCATGGAACTCATCCACCTCAACAGCTATATCACCGTCGGGCTTTCTGACCGCAACAGCATACATATCTTTATTTCTCATCATTACACCTTCAAGAACAGCCTGTCCGCCAATACCTGAATAGTGTTTAACTTTTCTTTTCTTCATACTCACCTCGCGCTTAAGCCATGATAATGCTTATTACGGAAAAAAGAGGTTGAGGCCAAAAGCCTCAACCTCTTAACTCTACACTTTTATGAATTACTGATTGTTCATGCCGTATTTCTTGTTGAACTTATCAATACGTCCACGAGCAGTTGTAGCCTTCTGCTGACCAGTATAGAATGGATGGCACTTTGAGCAGATTTCTACGTGAATCTCACTCTTTGTTGATCCAACTGTAAATGTGTTACCGCAGTTGCAAGTAACAGTTGCCTGATGGAATTCTGGCTGAATGTCCTGTCTCATCTCTTCTCACCTCTCTATATACAAAAAATCTTCATAATTAACTATAGTTACCGCTGCTTGCACAGCTATATCAATATAACATAATAAAGTTACTTTCGCAAGTATTTTTTTAATTTCTTTCTAATGCGCTGCATTGCGTTGTCTGTAGACTTAAGATCCCTGCCAAGCACAGCAGAAATCTGCCTTATACTCATTCCGGTTATGTACAGATCAAGTATCTGTCGTTCAAGATTACTTAACTCTTTATCGATAACATCTTCAAGCGCTTTGATATTTTCCTGCTCTATTATGAGCTGCTCAGGGATTGAGCTTGAATCAGACTCCATAATACTTTCTATAGCCGTCGCACTGCTTTCATCATCTTCCCTGCTGGTATAGATGGAAATATAGGAATTAAGCGGTGCATGCTTTTTTCTGGCAGAGGATGCAATTGCCGAGTACATCTGTCTTGATATGCACAGATCGGCAAAGGTCATAAAACTGGCATCTCTCCCAATATCATAGTCCCTGATTGCCTTAAAAAGACCTATCATTCCCTCCTGAATAAGATCATCCCTGTCAGCGCCGAGAATATACATTGATCCGGCTTTTTTTCTGACAAGGTTTTTATATTTGTTCATGACATAGTCTATGGCATCAGATTCGTTGTCATCATGAATTTTCAGTACTAACTGCTCATCAGTGTAGTCTTTATAATTCTTCATTTACTTAAGTCTCTGTCTCACTATCTCAAAAGCAAGTACTCCGGTTGCAACTGAAGCATTAAGGGAATCAATATCGCCCTTCATAGGAATAGATGCGATCATATCGCATTTTTCCCTTACAAGTCTTGATACGCCGCTGCCTTCATTACCTATCACAAGTCCGATAGGTCCCTTAAGATTAAGGTCGTACATGGTTGTACCGCCCATATCTGCGCACACAAACCAAAGTCCCTTATCTTTAAGCTCTTCAATGGTCTGGGCTATATTAGTAACCTTGGCAACAGGTGTGTAATTGATAGCACCTGCAGAAGCCTTTGCAACAGTTGCTGTAAGTGATGCTGCTCTGTGCTTTGGGATGATAACTCCATGTGCTCCGGAAAGGTTAGCAGTTCTTATAATAGCTCCAAGATTGTGTGGATCCTCAATATTGTCCAAAATGATGATAAAAGGATCTTCACCCTTCTTTTTGGCTGCATCTAAAATATCATCAACTTCAGCATACTCATAGGCTGCCGCGTAAGCGATCACACCCTGATGTTTGCCTGTTTCTGACAACTGATCCAGTCTTTCTTTTTTGACAAAAGAAATAACTGTATCCTTGTGTTTTTTTGCTTCACGCAAAATGCTCTGAACCGGACCATCCTTGCATCCGTCAAGTACAAACAGTCTGTCTATTACTTTACCGGATCTAAAAGCCTCAAGAACGGCGTTTCGGCCCTCAACGATTCTGCTCTCTAAATTTTCTTCCATATTTTTCCTCTTTATTTCAAGATATCAAGATCAGCTTTTTCAATCGCCAATCTAACAATTTCGCAGGCTCTGTCCATATCTCCTTTGAGATAAAGAAATCCCATCACAGCTTCAAAGCCTGTGGCATCAAGATACTCTATAGTTGACGCATTTTTGGCCTTGGTATGTGGTTTGGAATTGCGTCCTCTTCTATAGATTTCTTTTTCCTCTTCTGTAAGATCATCCATTATAGCCCTTACAATAAGTGACTGAGTTCCCGCCTTAACTATGGAGCTTGCTCTGGAATGAAGCTTATTTACAGCTGTATTGCCCTTATTGACCAGTATAGAACGCACTATCACATCAAAAATAGCATCTCCTATATAGGCCAGTGTCAGAGGAGAAAAAGTTCTTATATCCTGCTCTTTTATTCCAAATTGTTCATTAAAATAATCATTTAACGAAGCTGCCATTTAACACCTTCCCTGGTATCTTTGATCTCAACACCCTTTTCAAGCAGTTCATTTCTGATAGCATCTGCAAGTTCAAAATTCTTTTCTTTTTTAGCCTGGCTACGGCGCTCGATGGCATCAAGAACATAGGCCTCAAGCTCAGGATCAACGCTTGTAGCTGATTCCTTCACATTTTTAGCATGACCAATAAGATCAAGAGAAAGAACTTTATCAAAGCTCTTTATGATAGCAAGCTTGGTAGCATCGTTGGTGTCAGCCTTCAATGCGTCATAAAGAACTGTTATAGCCATTGAAGTATTAAGGTCTCCGCAGATCGCATCTGCAAAGCTGTCCTCAAACTTCTTAAGTACGCTTTCGTCAACTGCTCCATCTTCCTTAAGCTCAGCAATTCTCTTAACCAGCTTGTCAAAAGCAACAGCTGTACTATCAAGTACATCAAAAGAGAACTCTAAAGGCTTACGGTAATGTGACTGGAGGCAGAAGAATCTGTAAACCAAAGGATCATAACCTTTTTCTTTTAATACGGAAACAGTGAGCACTGCACCCTTTGACTTACTCATCTTACCTGCTCTGTCATTCAAGTGATTGCTATGGAACCAGTACTTGCACCACTCATGGCCAAGATAGCTTTCTGACTGGGCAATTTCATTTGTGTGGTGTGGGAAGATATTATCCACACCGCCGCAGTGAATGTCAATATATTCTCCAAGGTGCTTCATGGAAATGCATGAGCACTCAATATGCCATCCAGGATATCCAACGCCCCATGGACTCTCCCATTTAAGAGCCTGATCTTCAAACTTTGATTTTGTAAACCAGAGAACAAAGTCAGTTTTGTTCTTCTTATTAACGTCCTCTTCTACATCATCACGAACGCCGACCTGAAGCTGCTCTTTCTCAATATCTGAAGAGAATACATAATAGTCATTTAACTTGCTGGTATCAAAGTATACGTTTCCACCTGCTACATATGCAAAGCCCTTCTCAAGGAGAACTTCAACCATATGAATAAACTCGGGAATGCAGTTTGTTGCAGGTTCCACAACATCAGGACGCTTGTTGCCGACAGCGTCAAAATCTTTAAAGAAAGCATCTGTATAGTACTTTGCAATTTCCATTACTGTCTTGTGCTCTCTTTTTGCTCCTGCAAGCATCTTGTCTTCGCCTGTATCAGCATCCGAAGAAAGGTGTCCTACATCTGTGATGTTCATGACCCTTTTTACATCATAGCCTGCATATTCAAGTGCTTTTATGAGCACGTCCTGCATGATGTATGTTCTGATATTACCAATATGAGCGTAATGATATACAGTAGGTCCGCAGGTATACATTGACACCTTGCCTTCCTCTCTTGGTATGAAATCTTCGACTTTTCTTGATAAAGTATTATAAAAAGTAAATGAATGTGCCATTTTCTCTCTCCAATTATTCTCTCAATTTTTAGGGCATCCGGCGCAACCTGCACACTTTGCCTCACTATCATATACAGTAGCTCCTTTTTCAAAAAAGCTACTGATCATACAGACTGCCTGAGAGGATATTCCTTCACCGTTTCCGGTAAATCCCAGTCCTTCCTCTGTTGTAGCTTTGACATTGACCTGAGAGACATCAATTCCAAGCGCATTTGCAATATTTTCTCTCATAGTATCTATATGTGGTCTCATTTTGGGAGCCTGAGCTATGATTGTAGCATCAATGTTCTCAATCATAAAGCACTTTTCCGAAAGCATTTCTCCGACTGTCTTTAAAAGAAATAATGAATCAGCTCCCTTGTATTTGGGGTCTGTGTCAGGGAAGTGCTTGCCGATATCTCCAAGAGCTGCCGCTCCAAGAAGTGCATCCATGATTGCATGTAAAAGTACATCCGCATCTGAATGACCAAGAAGCCCTTTAACATAAGGAATCTTTACTCCACCGATGATCAGATCTCTATCTTCAACCAGGCGATGGACGTCATATCCCATTCCAACTCGCATGTTTATTACCTCATTCTTTCTATCTATGAACTATATAATAATCTCAATGAAGAAATATTTCCACTATAAATGCAACAGCGCAGGCTGCACCTGCAACTGTAAGAAGGCTCTTTTTATTAAGAGCCAGTACAAGTGCTACTGCAAAGCCTATTACCGACGATAACACATAGTCTGTGGCATGAAGTATTGCAGGAAAAGTCATAGCTGCAAGTGTTGCATAGGGCACGTAGTGTAAAAAAGACTTAACAAAGTTACTCTTTATCTCTTTTCTTATAAGAGTCAAAGGCAGCGCTCTTATAAGATATGTCACAAGCGCCATAACTATGATATAGGAAAAAACATTATTCATGGCTTTCCTCCTTTACCGGCGCGATGATTGCAGCTAAAGCGGCAACAACAACAGTTACGATTATTATTCTAAAGCCTGATGAAATTTCTTTTACCAAAGGGGCATATGTAAATACTGTACTTAGTGTCATCGCTGATATTACAACATACATAACAGCCTTGCTGGTCCTGGTATCCGGAATGATGATCGCAACAAACATGCCATATATGGCAAGTCCAAGACAACTGATTATTCTGGCAGGCATTATTGCTCCTGCTGTAGCACCAAGCCCAGTTCCAAGCACCCATCCAAAAACAGAAGTGACAATAAGGCCGTAGGAATACATAGGATAAAGCGTCCCCTGTTTCAATATGCTGACGCCAAATATCTCATCAGTTACTCCATAGGATATTCCCATTCTATGGAGCGTGCCAATATGGGTATCAAGTTTTTGGGAAAGAGCTGTAGACATAAGGCTGTAACGCAGATTGATAACAATCTGAAGCATGATAAGCTCGATGTAACTGCCATTTCTGGCGATAACATCAAGGGCTGAAAACTGCCCTGCGCTTGTGACATTCAAAAGTGATGTCATAACTGCCTCAAGAACAGACATTCCAATTTTGGAACTCTCTATTCCAAAGGCAAAAGAAACTGCAATATAACCAAGACAGATTGGAATAGCATCCCTGCATCCATCCCTGAAATCCTTTATTGTTCCAGCACTCATTTTTTCATTACAACTCCTCTATTTTTTCTAAAACATCTGAAATTCCTGTTCCCGATATACTTCCCTGGATCATCTGGGCATTTCCTCCGCCCTTTGCCCCGAAGTCTTCTCTTAGGACTTTTATCACTTCATTTAAATCTTTTTTCTTTTGGCCGGATGAAAAGACAAACTTATACCCCTTCTCATCAGATCCTGCAAAAACTCCGCAGAATCCATCATGGCTCTGCGAAAGCAAGTTGACAATCTTTCTCATGGAATTCCCATCTGTTGTTTCATCTTTTACCAAAATGACATTCTCTTTATCAGAAGGAATCTCTTTAAGCTCATACTCAATAAGTTTTTCCTTTGTAGCCGAAAGCTCCCCTTTAAGATCTGCATTTTCAGATAAAAGTTTTTTTACAGAAGGAATTATGTTATCAAAAGACGTCGTAAACCGCCTTGAGAGCTCGTCCACGATCTGCTGCTGGCTTGTTACATACTCAAACGCACGATTTCCACACAAAATATTGACTCTGACACCGCCCTTGTAATTCTGAAGGCCGGTAACTTTCAAAATCCCGATCTGGCCGGTGCACTCAACGTGAGGCGCACAACAGGCACATACATCATAACCTTCCACTGTAACAATTCTGACATCACCTGATAGTTCTTTTTTACTCCTATAATTTAATGACTTAAGAGTCTGTTCATCCGGAAACTCGCATATAACAGGAACATTCTCCCAGATTGCCCTGTTTACCTTTAATTCTATGTCTCTGATATTATCAAGAGTAAGAAGACCATTGTAATCCATGGTAACTTCAGTGTCGCTTAGATGAAATCCCACATTGTCATAACCATATTCTGATGACACGATTCCTGAAAAAATATGCTCTCCCGTATGCTGCTGCATATTGGAAAATCTGTGAGTCCAATCAATAACGCCATGGACATTTTCACCTTCAGCTAACGGTGTATCTGCCACATGCCTTATCACAGCTACGGATTCTTTTGCAGCTCCCTCCAGGTTTTTGCAGGAATCTGCAAGAGGCTCATTTTTTATGGATACGTGGGTCACCTTGTGCTCTACTCCATTTTCATCAACTATTGTGCCCACATCAGAGCTCTGTCCACCCTGCTCAGGGAAAAAAGCTGTTCTGTCAAGGATAACATCGTATTTCCCATCTTTTCTCTCCTTACAGGAGATGACAACTGCATCAAACTCCTTTATATATGCACTTTCATAATAAATTTCCACTATTTTTTCCATAGCCCCAATTTTAGCACATTAAAGTGTAGAAATAAAGAGAAATGGCTGCTGTAGCCCTGCCAGTTTTATCTTGAACATACAAATAAAGACGTATACAATAATCATTGTTTTTCCAAAAATGTGTTTTGAAAGGTGATAATAATGTTGGGGTTAATATTCTTTGGAATTCTTATATACATCATTGTACTTATAGTCAAATATAACAAGCTTAAGGCCAACGCATTCAGCGAAGAAGAGGTCAGAAAAGCTGCCCAGGAACAGGCTAAAAAAATAAAATATAAAGAGCCTGTAATATCCTGCGACTACTGTGGCTGTGCTGTAGACACACGAAAGAATAAGGTCTGCCCTCACTGCGGCGCGCCCTATGATAAAGACGATGAATGGTCTGCAAGATTTAATGTCAGTGAACAGTTTATCGAAAAAAGTACTGCAAAAGTTATTTCCCAAAGAGAAAAAAAAGCTGATATAGAAAGTAAAAAAGTTCTGAAAAAGATTAAAAAGACGATATTTTTACTGGCAGGAGCACTTGCAGGCATAATTATACTTGGTGTCGCCATAACTATAGCAGACACCCATTCCCGCTATCGCAAAAATGAAGAACTGAATGACAAACCCTATTATGAATTTGTTCCTGCTGACTATGCGGCCTGCGGCGACGGAATTATCTATGATGATGGAAAAGTTAAGGTAACAGTTAATGGCTTTTACTATACAGAGGATGGATCTGAAATTGTTAAAGTAGGACTTTTAGTAGAAAACACTTTGGATAAGGCTATAAAGCTCAGCCTTTCCTGTAATTCCATAAATGGCATCGCCACATCAAACGATTACATTTATATGTATGATTCTTTTAAGAAAAAAAGCACCACCCAGATATATGAGGATATGTACTATATTACAGACAGCCTCATAACAGAAATGGTATTTAATGATATCGCTGTAAGATCTGAGGACTATAATTACAGAAAGATCATGTCGCAGCCGGTTACCATAAGCACCACAGCAGACGCAAAAAGACTCAGCAATCCTACAGACGAAGAAATAAATGCTTCGACTCTCGTCTACTCAAATGAGCAGGCAGATATCTACGCCTATACCAAGGAAGATGACAAAGACGGCTTCTATCTGTACATCAAGAACAAAAGCGAAAGCGGATTATATTTGGAAAAAGTAGATCTTAATATTGATGGAGAAATCACATCCTCTTACGGACTCTACAAAGACTACCTGCCATCCAATTACCTGTATGTATCACGCCTTATCCATTCAGACGATAATACTATCGAAGATCTGACCGGCAAAAAAGTTTTCTTCACACTTTCAGTATCTTGTAAAGAGAACCCTTCATACGACTTCTCGACAGAGTACTTAGATATAAGCGATCTTTTTAAGCAGTAAAATTCCCCTAAGCGCAAAGCATTTATGTACGAAAAAAGAGACTGCTTTATGCAGTCTCTAGTGGTAAATGTGATAGTTCCTCGATTACGCGGCTCTTTACGACATCCTTTTCTGTCTCCAGTGCAAAAGCCATTTCTGTAAAAAGAAGTTTCTCAGCGATATTAAGGTACTTTTCGTTAAGGGCAGCGAATTTCTTGCCCTCTGCCTCACGCATCGCCTTGATCTTGTGAAGTGTCTTTACAAGGCTCATCATCTCTTCCACAACGTTACGCTTGATGACACTGGTGATGGCCGGTTCAGCCTTTTTTCCTTCAAGTAGTTCAATCTCCGGTGTATCCTCGATATCATCTATAAGTCCCATAGCTTCATCAGCGCTCATAACATCTCGAACCTTATCCTCAGCTCCGTCAACCGGAACATAAAGGACACTGCCCGCATCTACAGCAGAAATCATCATGTAATATTCTTTTTCATTTCCCCTCTCAAGAAACGACGGTACGAGAATCTCTCGAACCTTACATAAACCATGACTACCGTAAATAACGCACTCTCCTACATTTAACATATTGTTCCTCCTTCTGAAAAAAACAACCTGCTGTATTGTCTGAAAGCGCTTTCATCTATGGACTTTTTTAAAGTGCCTTTGGCACTTTTCGAACGTGACTAAATTATAACATATTATTACAAATTTTGTAATAGTTAATCGTTTAAAATTTTTGATAATTTTGTGTCTTTTTTATGTGCGATTCTCAGTATCTATGCTACATGCGCTCAGCTGCGCACATCACATTCACGTACTCTTTTCTAGTTTCCTTGAGCATCGGAATGTACGTTTTATCGTTTATTGTATAGGGCACAAATCCGCACTTTTCCTGAACTCTTTTTGACTGTTCATTTCCATCAAAATAGCAGCAAAAAATGCGTCTTAGTTTTATATCTTCAAAACCATGTCTTATTATCTCTTTTGCCGCTTCCGGAGCTATTCCTCTTCCCCAGAAAGGGACACCGACCCAGTATCCAAGCTCAGCATCTCCTTCCAAAAGAGGTCTCTCCTTACTTCCCGTAAGCGTAAGACCTATGCTTCCAACAGGTTCATCGTTGCCACCTTTAAGGCAAATGGCATACACTTCTTTTTTATTAAAAATAGTCCTTATCACTGCCCTGCTATAGCCCACACTTTCATGGGGCAGCCAACCGGCAGAAAGGCCTATTCTCTCGTCACTTGCAAGCCTAAAAAGGCTGGCAGCGTCACTATCCTGCCAGCCTCTAAGTATCAGCCTGTTTGTCTCAAGTATTATTCCCATTTTACTGACTCATGTAACTGAAACCGGTTTTTTCAATGAACACATCAAACGCTTTCTTGAACAGGATAAAATAAGCTTCCTCCTTATACTGTGCATCATGAGAAAGGAAAAAGATAACTTTTCCACTCTTTATATCCCACTCAATATCATGCTGAGGATCAAGCGCATCTATATCCTTAAAAGAAAGACCATACTTTTCTTTGCAGTAATCATCCTTATTTTCCATATCCATTGTAGCTTCGATAATATTGGATTTTATCTTAAGAAGATTATCAAGCTGTTCCAGCATGATCTGATGAACAATATTCAGGGCTGAGATTTCATAGCCCACAAGACGCATGTCAGAAATGATCCTGTGAAAATCAACATTAGTGTATTCAAAAGGATCTATCCTGTTCTCACCATAACAAAAAACCGCATCATATAACGCCTCGTTCATAATCATTCTCCTTTCATGCTTGGCTCAAAAAGCCCTTTTTGTGTGTTCAAAAACTCTATGTATTCTTTTTCAGGAATAGGCCTTGAATAATAAAATCCCTGCAAATACTCAACTCCGTTATCTATAAGGATCTTCGCCTGCTCCATTGTCTCAACACCTTCCGCCAGAATATGAAGCCCGTACTCCTTCAGGAAATTTATGGTATACTGAAGCATTTTCAGGTTTTCAGGCCTTTCCTTATCAAGGCAGTTCCATATGAATTCCTTATCCATTTTGACCAGGATATAATCCATCTTGAGTATTTCAAGGAGATTAGAGTACCCCGATCCAAAGTCATCCATTGAGAAGGTGCTTCCCATTTCCTTGAGCCTTCTGACATTTTCTCTGAAAGCCTCATCATTATTTATGTAGGCCGTCTCTGTTATTTCAAAATTGATAAACTTAGGTGGGATGTGGTACTTTTCCATTTTCCGGCTAAGTCTTTCAAACGCCTGATGATCAACAACTTCATTGCCTGAAAGGTTGACCTCGATAGTCTTTACTCCAAAGCTTGAAATATTTTCTTTTGCGATGAAAGAGCATACTTTTTCAAACACCAGATCATCAATCTGCTGGATAAGACCGCATTTCTCAGCTATCGGAATGAAATCTTCAGGAGAAATATAATTCGCCGAATCAGGTCTTTTAAGTCTTACCAGCGCTTCTGATGATGAAAAAGCTCCGTCTTTAACCGAAAGGATTGGCTGGTAATAAACTTCAAAAGCATTATTCCTCACTGACTCTCTTACCACATCCTCGATAGTGTTTCTGTACCTCATCTTGTCGATAACGCTCTCATCAATCACCAAATTCGGTGCTGACTGTTTGTAGATATATTCTCCGGAAACATATGTCAGGATCTGAAGAGCCTCATTGGCGTCTTTTGCACACTTAAGAGCATCTATTACAGCAAAGGTAAGTTTATAATTACCACCATCCACTTTGTAATTGTTTATGATGTTCATAAACTCTTCTATCTTTTCAGGAGAAGCAACAACAAAACTAAGTGTATTCCAATTTGAAAGATAACTGTCTATATCAAGTTTATCCTGAACAAGCTCAGCCACATTGGCCTGAAGTTTATATAGTTCGTCTCTGTTGGCTGCAGTCTGAACACTTGTCTTTCCGGTAAAAATGACAGAGATAATGAAAAACGGCTTCTCGAGTCCATACTTCTCCAAAAGATACATTGTGAAGGCATCCTTATTTTTTACATTAGGAAGCGCCCTCTCAAACAGTTCCTTAGGATTCTCAATGACTAAAAATACCACAAGAGCCATGATCATCATGGCTATGGAAGACACCTGAATTCCCTTTGTATAATACTGGTATGCCGCAAGGAAAAGCCATGCTAATGCTCCTGAAAAAAGAGTTATAAACTCTTCTCGCCTAAGACGTTTTCTATGAACCACAAGACCTACCACCATGGCAAGTAGGTAAAAGAAGCCTATGGAATAACAAACTATTACCATAGTTCCATAGTTGTAATAAAAGCCTGTCTGAGTCCTTCCATACCTTGCTTTTCCAATAAGTATCGAAATCAATCCGACCACAAGCGGGATAGAAGGTATTGCGCTCATCCTTGCAGATATGCCTCTTCTGATAGTTACTTTCGAACAGATGTATAATGTCATCACATATGTACATATCAAAAGAGATCCTATATAAAAATTCTGAACACCGCGCCTTAAGACATTATAAGATCCTCCAAGATACACAAATACATAGCATTCTGTTATTTCAGAGAGAATATTTATAAATGCCATCACGAGAAAGACGAAAAAAACACGCGATGAACTAAGCTGCGGTTTTGTCTTGCGCAGGTAAATGATGATCAATATAGAAAGTACTATAATTGCAACAATAGGTGTACGTATTTCCATAAATTAATTATAATATAGTTTCTTTACAACAACAACTTATTTGCTTTTACAACCTTGGTATAGAACAAGGCAAGTGGCAAAAATCCCTGTGCGAAAGCCTTAGGTGCTCCACTGCCAACAACTACAGTATCTTCAATAATTTTTTTCTGCCCCAGACTGTATCCGGCAGATGCCATATGTTTTTTGAATGTCTTTATTCCCTTATCCAGATATGAAGCATCCCCTGTAAGCTCATAGGCAATAGCCATAGCTTCAAGAAGCAGCGGATTATTTCCATTTCTGGCAAGGCTCGGAAGTTCTTTGTAATAGAAAAGTCCGTAAGGATTCATCTGATTCTTGACTATATCATCTATAGCGCCCAGGATCATCTCTTTTAACTTATCCGAAGGAAAAACTCTGTAGTAGCGCATAAGCGAGCCGACAGCCACAGAGATCATAAATCCAACTCTGATGGTTGTATTGTCAGTATATGGTGCAAGCCAGTGTCCGTACTTTTTGTTCCACTCATCAAACTGAGAAACGATCCACTCACACTTTTCTATCCAGCTCTCATCATGGGTTTCAACGTATAGCGCAGACAGGCTTCTAAGGGCCCAGCCGGTCTCTCTGGCACTGCTCTCTCCCGGAGTCTTGAACATAGGAGTATCAAGAAGTTTTTGAACGTTTTTGCCTATTCCTATAGCTGTTTCAAGAGCTCTTTCATCCCCGGTAAAATGATAATAGTCCAAGAGGCCTTCGACCCACTCATGGCTGCAGGCCAGAACTCCGGTGCATCCATTCCCATCTTTTGAGCCACCGGTATGGCCATTTATGTGTTCCCACTGCCCGCCGATCTGGAGATCGTCTTTGCTGTAATGACAAACATCCACATCCATCCAGTGCATAGCTGCCACATTGGCGTAGCCCAGAAATCTCCTTATTCCACTCCTTGCGTACATCATATACATTGCATGAGGATAATCGTACTCGTTATTGGTCCAGACAAGCCTTCCGCCTCCGCGGCCCTGGCTGGTATATCCCGGATCAGGTCCATCCCCCCAGTTCAGCATTCCATAGCAGCGCACATGATTATCTGCCTTGTCGATAAGCGCCAGTTCATAGTCATCTACCTTTTTTTCTTCAGGTAAAAAGATATCCGGCATGATTCCTGCCTGTTCAAAGACCTCAGGAGCAAGCAAAGGTGTATCAGGCATCTGATAAATAAGACTTCTGTTATTTATCTCATATACATCAAGATCAGCTTCGTGAAAATGAAGTAGAATCTTTTGCTCTCTTGCCATTCCTGAGCTAAATACCACAGGTTCACTCTGCGACTTTACTTTAGTCTCTTCCTGATCAGGAATAAGAGAAATGCATATTCCGTCAGCTGACGCCTTTACTGCTTTTGGAAAGTTCTGCTGTGCCTGAAATACAGTTGCACATATTCCCATTCCTGAATCGTAGCTTGTACAGTCAGCAAAAAAAGTACCATAGAACACTTCTGCAAAATGCTCATTAGCTTCCTTTTCAAGCATCTCAGCCATAATCTGTAAAGAGACCTCTTCGCCCTCATTGCCAGTGGTAATGACAGTCTTGTAATTAGATCTTGCAACCATTGTTCTGATCTTGTCTTTTTTATCTTCTGAACTGTTTTTTATTTCAAACGTAAGAGACTGGGGCTCAAAATCACCATCAGTGCAGTTAAAGAGTCTTACAGCGCACTCAATCCATGGCTTTCCGGCAGTTACATAAAACCTGAAGGTAAACTTTATACCCTCTCCCGAAAGGTGTTTTTCTTTTTCTATAAATCTTCCATTTGCCTCAAGAGCAGCATATATTTTGCCCTCTTCAACTACTTTGAAATCATCAAAAACTGTTTCAAACTCTTCACCTGCTGCACATAAAACAGGGCCTGCAAACCTCTCTCTGTCTATTTTTTTACCCTGATAAAAAAATTCTTCAAAAATACCATCTGTATTATTTTTTACCTTGAAGCTTATAACTCCATTGGAAACAGATATAAAGTCTCCATCTTTACTTATATCGATCTTCGCATCCAGATCAGCTTTTTTGCCTGAAAACTCAAGGTCAAAATCCTTATCTGCATTGCCCGGAAGATCAGCTAAAAACCTTGAAAAAACATATTTTACAGTCCCATCCTCCCAGGTAGAAGTTATCTTAAACTGGGAAGGAATCGCTTTATCTTTATCCATAACGCACAAAGACTCATACTTTTCCAAGGAAACTTCGCCCTTTGGAAATGGAATACCAAGCCCGCACAGTTCTTTTTTTCTATCATCCTTATAAAGCTTGTCAAAATGTATTTTCATGTTCTAAGCATCCTCCATATACTCTTTTGTTGTACTACATAAATATTATCTTATAAGCACTCTAAAAAAGTATTTTTGCTTGTGACATGGAGACTCAAAATATTATTCTTGTGTCTATTTAAACCTGAATAAGATATCCGGTGTAAGGAGGTATATCCAGTCCTCCGCCAAAATCAATGTCTTTTCCCGTTATCATATCTTTCCCCTTGCCGGCTCTTGCATTGAAATCAGCATGGAAGCTATTCTCGTCAGCATTTATCACAACTATCATCCTGTCTCCATCTGCCTCTCTTTCAAATATGCACTGCCTGTTAGTTAAAAGAAGCGATGAAAAGCCGCCGTAACTAAGTGCCTTAGAGCCTTCTCTTGCCTTACACAGCGCTGCAATCACATCTGTAAGATCTGTCCAGTCCGGCCTGTCAAAACATGGCCTCAAAGCCGGATCTCCCTGGGATTTATCAGCTTTTTCGCCCCATTCACTTCCATAGTAGATCGTGGGAATACCTGGCATTCCGAACATCAATGTATAGATAAGTTTTAAATGCTCCGGCCTAGAAAGCGTGCTTGCTATCCTGCTCACATCGTGATTGTCCACAAAAGAGAGAAGGTGCTTTCCCTTATAAAGCGTCCAATTCTCAGGTCCAAACTGCCTAAGAAGTGAATGGACTATTTCAAACATATTCATGCTGTTAAAGGAAGAAAACATTCCTTTATAACACTCATAATTAGTGGCACTGTGGCAGAGTTCATCAGACATGATGCGGTTATAGTCGCCGCCTATCATCTCACCCATTAAAAAGAAGTCTTCTTTCCACTCACTAGTATCATGGCGGAGCCTTCTTAAAAAGTCAGTATCCACACAATAAGCTACATCGAGTCTAAGGCCGTCTATTCCAAACTCATCGATCCAGAATTTAATGCTCTCCAAAAGATAATCCGTAACGGCAGGATTTTTCAGATTGAGCTTTACCAGATCGTAGTTGCCTTCCCAGCCTTCATACCAAAATCCGTCGTTATAATTGCTATTTCCGTCAAAGCTTATGTTAAACCAGTCTTTATAGGAAGAATCCCACTTCTTTTCCTTAACATCTTCAAAGCCAAAGAAGCCTCTGCCTGCATGGTTAAACACACCATCAAGCACAACTCTTATATTTTCCTTATGCAGAGCTTTGCAAACCTTCTTAAAATCAGCATTTGTCCCCAGGCGCACATCGATCTTTTTATAATCCCTTGTATTGTAGCCGTGAGTATCCGACTCAAACACCGGGTTAAAAATAACTGCGCCCACGCCAAGCTTTTTCAAATGAGGAATCCAATCTATGACCTTTAATATCCTGTGCTCCAGCACACCGTCATTTTCAAAAGGTGCCCCGCAAAATCCAAGGGGATAGATCTGATAAAAAGATGTTTCATAAGCCCACATGAGTTTACCTCCTAAACTTCTTTTCCAATCTAAAAACATAAGGGTATAAGCCAATAGCAGCAAAGGAAACTAAAAAATATCTAATACTTCTTACAAGTCCTGCAAGAAAAACTCCGGAATCCAAAAACTCCTTGCTAAATGGGAGTTTTAAAAGAGTATTCACTGCAAAATAGATCACAAAGCCGCCAATTATCCTTGTTACACAAAAAAGCGGATTTCTGGTATTTTCAAAATTCACAAATTTCTTTTCAAATTCGACAGAAACAAAAAATCCACCCATAAGACCTAAAGAAGTGAAATAGTCGCTTGTCTTACAATAAAATAGTCCAAGGCATGAAATCAAAAAGATCACAATATAAACAATCCAGTGTTTCTTTTCATTTACCTTGCTGAAGATAAATGGGATCAAAAGAACTATCAAAAGACCTGAGAGCCATCCGCAAATAACATCAGTTGGGTAATGTACACCAACTGCCACTCTTGAAAAGCCAACCAGTAGCGGAATAACAAAAGCAAGTACAGTAAAAGCCATTTTCTTTTTATACATAGCTATCGAGCTATACGCTGTAACTGAGTTTGTAGAATGGCCACTGGGAAAAGAAAATCCTTGCGCTGCAATATCATAAAGATCAGCATCTTTTTCCACAGGTCTGAAACACTTTATGGCCCCATGATCAAAATATGGTCTTCTCCTCCAGAAAATGTTCTTGATAAGAGGATTAAGAACAAGTCCAACAATAACATTTATTCCAATATAAGTTCCATATTTCTTGTCATAGCACCAGAATATAAATCCCAGTATACCTATAAGCAGCATTTCTTCGCCAAAAGCAGAGAAATGCGATATTATTTCTGCTCCTTTTTCTCCCAAAACACTCTGGAGCCACTGCATAAATATCACTTCAAAGTCAAAATAAAATGATCTCCCAACAACTAAATTCATAAAAATTTTCCTCGCTCATTCCCAAATGATGTCTAAAGTGCAAACATAGCACTTTACTATATCTTAACACAATTCAAAATCGGTGTTTGGGTAACTTATGCTTGAATTAGCACAAATTAGAAATTTAAGAGATATTTTTCCAAGTTTTTTTAAAAAATTGTGTTGACAACACCGGTTAGTCTGAGGTATATTATACGAGTCGGCTGCGACAGACAGAACGACAAAGCCCATATGGCGAGATAGCTCAGTTGGCTAGAGCACGCGGTTCATACCCGCGGTGTCGAGGGTTCGAATCCCCCTCTCGCTACTAAAAAAAGGAAAGCATTCATGCTTTCCTTTTTTTGTGCCCCAAAGTGGCCCCCAGGGACGGGGTTTGTGGTCCATTTTTATGATTCTTAAAAGAGATTCCTTTCAATCACTTCTTTCTACTTTCTTTGAAGCAAAAATTCCCTCTCCTTGATTGCTGAATTCAAAAAAGACATAAACCCGTAGAAATGCTATAATAGGCTTGTAAAGATTATGTTTCCTTGTTATTAGATAAGAGGATTTTAGGATGGTTGTATTAGAAAAATATACAGTTGATGATATCAAAGAGCTAGTCAAACCTCTCCTTAAAAAGTATTCAGCCAAAGGAGCTATCCTGTTTGGTTCTTATGCCAGAGGAGAAGCTACTGAAGAATCTGATATCGATATTGTGGTATTGGGAGGCAAAGACTTTGACCCTACGGATGTTTTTTGCATAGCTGATGAGCTATATGACTTGTCTGGTAAGGATGTGGATGTCTATGAAGAGCGAGAAATTGATAAATCTTCTGAGTTTTATAAAAACATATTGAAGGATGGTATTTGGATTGAATCTACTTGAAAAAGATGGTCTCTCAACTGAGATACTTAGCATACTTTCATATAAATCAGAACTAGATATAAGCCTGAAAAAGAATCTTCATCATTTTGATAAAGAATCAATACTAAAAGATGTAGATAATGCAATCAGCTTCTATGACACTCAGGGTGATATCCTTGATAGCATAGCTGTAGACTACAGAATTAAGTCAGAACAGTCTGCTCATCACAAATATGAAAGATACTACCCAGATACCCTTGCAGAAAAAGTATTTAATGATTTACTAGGTTTTAGGTCTCTTTGTGATTCATACTCAGATATACTGGCATTAAGCAAAGAAAAGAACTTCAGAGTTGCAGATATGTCTATGGGTAAATCAAATGATGATGGATACAGAGGAATTCACGTATACTTCCAGATAGACCACTACCATTACCCTATTGAAATTCAGTACAACACATATTATGATAGACAATTAAATAACTGGCTACATTCATTCCTGTATAAAAAAGGGTATGACAATTCAATTGGTAAAATAATGCGAACAGAGTATGAACGTGGAAATATAAAATCCGATATAGATTTTGAGGAGGTGTTAAAAGATGTGCTATCTCGTAGCTAAAGATATAAACAAAAGAGGTTGTGTAGCATTAAAGACTAAGCACGGTCCTGAACTTGTTGCACTCAAAAAAGAACTCATTTCAAAAGTAGGACTTGATAGAATACAGCTTGTGACTATCAGCAGACCTTCTGCTTATGGTGAATATGAGCCATACAGCTTTGTAAAGACTGAATCAGAACTCAAAGAAGCTGTGCTAAATATGTAATTGTTTGGTTACTTTTTATTTTTTCATTGGTTACTTTGATGATTGGCAGTCCTGGAATCCTCCTTTCTTGTGGTTTCTAGGACTTCGTTAAAGGGTGAAATCCCCCTCTCGCTACTAAAAAAAGGAAAGCATTCATGCTTTCCTTTTTTTGTGCCCCAAAGTGGCCCCCAGGGACGGGGTTGTAGGGCCATCCAATCTCACATCGCAAAAGCAACTGTCCCTAAAAATTCCGTGTTTATCTGAACTTTACCGTTTGTTACTACTGCATCATAGGAATGAACCTCACCTGTAACAGTTCTAACATATACTGTTATGGTCTTTCCTTCATAAGCTTTATCGAGAGTAAATGTGTATTTTGCTGGTGCTTCAAGCTTTGTAAGGCTTACTCCTGCTGCATAAGCTCTGATAAAGAGAGCGCCTTCAATCGGAGTCTTTCCGGACTCTGTTATTGCTGTATTGAGGGCCTGTGCGTTTTTATCAAGTCCGTTGTTTTCATTTCCGTTTCTATCAAGAGCAGGAACAATTGTTGCTGTTATCTTTGATGAATTGCCCGCAGAAGCACTTGCAGAACTAAGGTCAACAACAACGTTCACTGACTTTCCATTTGAATCTTTTACTGCTACAGTAGCCGCACCTGAATTATTTGATACAGCTGCAAAATTACCATTTGATATATCAGATGTGTATACATTAGCGTAGTCTGACGTGGTTGTTATATTTGATCCTGATGAATTATTGTCATCTGAAGATGCACTGCTTCCACTATCTGTACCAGAAGCGTCTGAATCTGATGAAGACTCTGATGAAGGCTTTGTACCGGCTGTAATAGTGACGTTTCCTTTGTATGCATAGTCTTCAGATGAAGTTATGATTCTTCCGATTTCGCCTGCATGAATATCCGTTCCATAATAACCTTGATTAAGAATTGACCCATCAGAAGGAGAAGATATATAGCTATCATTAAGAGTAATCGTGCCACCTACTGCAGCAATAGGAAACTGTCCAGAATTTTCAGCAGCAACATTTGAGTTGTTGATAACAACATTATGGTTTCCGTATTCGCCCTGAGCATGAGAAGACATCTGGTCTTGTCTTCCAGCTTCAATACTGCCTGTACTTGTTACATTTGAATCAGTGATAATAACATCTCCATCTGTTCCTTTACCGTCTTTTCCACCGTTTATGCCATCAGCAGATACAGTTGATTCTGTTATCCTCAAATCTCCATCAGCAGAAATGGAACCTCCTGCAGTAATGTTGGCACTATTAATTGTAAGATCAGCATTGGTTGAAGAATCGGATGTACTTACTTCGATATTTCCGGAAACTGTAACAGGGTCATTGTTTGTTGTAACAGTAATATCATTATCAGCCACGACATCACCATCAACATCGTCTGTCAAAGTAAGTATGCTGTCGCCAGAATTCCAGGTAAACCCTTCGCCGCTTTCAGTCTCATCATTAAATGCATTGGATTCTTCACCAACATATCCTGATGTTCCAGCATAAGCAATTATCGGAGAACCGATGAGACTTGCTGCAACAAGCCCACTCAAAACTTTGGCAGCTACTAAATGTCCTTTCATTAAAATCCACCTCCATGAAATAAAAATGAATATAAAAAAACTGCTTACCATAAAGACAAGCAGTTTCCCGACTAAAAAAATGCAACTGGCTGTCTCATAAAGACCCTATAGCTTTGCGTCACCGGATTGCTCCGGCTTTGCTGATATATTAACTTTAACTGATACTCATTAATAACAGATTATTTCCCTGTTGTAAAGAAATTATATATAAAAAATGGATAAAACAACTTTCGCTTTTGGTTTATCCAACCTTCTTAAGCACCATTTCATTTGACCAGGAATAATTCTCCGTGTTCGATCTTCTTCCTAGGTAACGCTTTGTGGTAAACAGTACAAACTGAACGATTCCGCAGATCACAAGCTCTATCACAGAAAAGATAAGTCCAAAACCATTTCCTCCAATGCAAAGCTCACGAATGATCCCGATAAGAACTATTGCCATAGATAATGATGATAATGAAAAAAGTATATTTACTTTAGCCTTACTTACTGCAAATAATGTTGACATCAAGCAGAGTGTTACGAGAAGGCTTCCGTTTAAAACAAGTGCGCTTCCGTGAATAAGAGCATCTACCATTATATTTGTCAAAAATATCTCTCTGCTATAACTCCAAAGGCCTGCGCCCAGCATTGCTGCTCCAAATATAGTCTCAGCAAGTCCAAGCATCATAAAAGCCAAAGTAATATCATTTATCTCTTTAATACGAACAATCTTTTTCATACAAACCTCCCGTTCTCTTAAGTTTAGTCTTCTATTATTTATACGAATCAAACTTAAGAAAAGCAAAAATCTATATTTAGTATAGACAGGATTTCGTACGAAAACGATTAAGAATCTATAAAATAAAGTAAATATTTAATTATATTTATAAAGTAGAAATACTATATCTAGTGATTGCGCAAACTCTTTAACTCAAAGCCAAGCATTGTAATATCATCAAATTGCTCAGCTTTTCCTCTAAAGTTTGCAATATCCTGAGAAATTGCCGGTAAAACTTCTGTAAACGGTTTGTCTTTTACAGAATTGATAGTAGCAAGAAGCCTGTCAGTGCCATACTGGACAATATTTTCATTGATTGCCTCAGGAATACCGTCTGTATAAACAAATATCTTATCTCCGGGCACCAGTGTTATCTCATATTCCCTTGCCTGCAGGTTTTCCATTGCTGCAAGAGCAAGGCTGTGTTTATCCTTAAACAGCTCATAATCACCACCAGCGTGTTTGATAAGAGGATACTCATGACCGGCGTTGGCGCACTTCATAACACCTGTCGCCACATCCAAAATTCCAATCCACACGGTCACAAACATCTCTGCATCGTTTCCATCACAAAGTGTATTATTGGTCTTAAAAATAATCTCAGCAGGACTCTTCCCAAGTTCCGCAAAGCTTCTGATAGCAGTCTTACTTCTCATCATAAACAAAGCCGCAGGAATTCCTTTTCCTGAAACGTCAGCAATTACAAAAGCAAGTTTCCCGGGACCAGCAAAAAAGAAATCATAGAAGTCACCACCAACCTCTTTTGCCGCCTTCATAGAAGCAAATATCTCGATATTATCCTTCAAAGTAGCAAACTGGAAGTTCCTTGGCAAAGACGATTCCTGTATCGTCCTTGCAAAGATAAGCTCCTGTTCTATCCTCTTTTCCGCAGCAGCTATGTATCCTTTAAGGGTTTCAACTGTTTGATTGATATCGTCTGAAAGTGAAGCAAACTCTGATGAGTTTCTTACCTGAACAACTTCATCAAGATCGCCATTTGTTATCTTATCAAGCGAAGCATTGATAAGATCGATATTGCTGATAACTATCTGCTTTACCAAAAATGCAATCAGTACATAAATAACAGTAAACAAAAGAATATCTGCAAGGGCAGCTTCGTAGGCCTGGGCATTTCTATACCAATAGAGCTCACTGTAAGGTATATATGTCAAAAGAAGCATATCAACGCCAATGCCATCAACCTTATTAAGTGACACCTCTTCAAAGAACTGTCCTTCAAAGAGTTCCGCATCCTTTTTTTCTAAAAGAGCATTAAGAACGTCTTCGCTAAGCTTACCTTCTTTATGCTTTCCGGCAATGATATCGCCGTCTGCATCTATGATCTCAAAGAATTCATTTCCTTCTGCGGTAAGTCTTTTTGATACTTCAAGATATCTGCTCTTTACGCTCTGAGAAGTCTCTATTATGCTATTTCTGCCATTTTGAGAAGCAGACTGAGTCTGGATAATGTAAGAAAAGGCAAAATTGCCGGCAATAACAATTGTGGTTATCAAAAAGAGCCAGCGCTGAAATCTCTGGGATACAGATACTTTCTCTCCTGTCATATCCTTAAAAGGATTATTCCACTCACCGGATCGAATCTGAAGAATAATTGACATAAGTGAAAGAGATATTCCTGCGAATACTATCATCGGTCCGGCACAGAGGCTTACTACATGAAATGCCATTCTCATATCATCTCTGTGAGTTATGAAAACCACGTACATATGGAAAACTTCCATAACAGCACCCATGAACAGAGCATATACAGGAGAAGGCTTTTTTCCTTCAAATACTTTTGAATGCATAAGCCAGGCAACAAAACCGGCAAGGCAGGTAGATACGCTACAGGCTATTCGGGTGTATGAGCCAACACCGAAATATGTTCCGGCAATATATCTTTCTATTCCGCCGATAAGACCTGCAATGATACCTGAAGCAGGGTAAAAAAAAAGTCCCGCTGCAAGTGGAGCGACATCTCTGAGATTAAGAAGCATGTCTCCGTAATCCACAGCGCAATGCGTAGATAGTACAGAACACATACCATAGATAAGCCCAAGAGACAGCTTTATGACAAAAGTCTGTCTCCTGTCCTTTAGAAGTTTCCACAGGAACACCGTCAATGCAACATAAAGTGCCGTTATTCCTGACATTTTCATCAACATAAGAATCATATAAGCAAATCCCCTCATAGATAATACATACATGATCAACAAGGATTATTTTATCTTTCTTTCCCCCAGAAAAATAGTCCAAGCATTCCAGGTCCCACATGGGCTCCTGAAAAAGGTTCATGCTGACAGATCGTGACCTCAGCCTTTGGATTTATCTCTTTTACCATCTCGGAAAGCTTAACGGCATCATCGTAGCAATCGCCGTGAGAAATGCACACGATGTTGTCATCAGTTTCCATTCTCTTTTCAGAGTACTTAGCAGCTATAGCACTTATAGCATTTTTCCTGCCTCTTACTTTGCTGCAGGAAATAATGTGACCTGTACTGTCTCCAAAAAGAATCGGCTTGATATTAAGAATTGTTCCGATGCTCGCGGTTACCCCGCTTACTCGGCCTGTATTCTTAAGGAAGTTAAGATCATCAACTGTAAAATACTGGCATGCATGAGGCACAGCATCATCTAAGATCTGTGCTGCCTCTTTGCAGCTCTTACCCTCTTTTGAAAGCTTTGCAGCCTTAATTGCTAAAATACCGCTTCCAAATCCGCAACCCTTCGAATCAACTATATGGATAAATCTGTCAGGAAATTCTTCCATAAGTTCATCAGCGGCATTAATAGCAGCATTGTAAGTTCCGCTTATACCTGCTGCCATTGCTATATATACAATATCCTGCCCATTCTCCAGTACAGGTCTGAAATGTTCCATAAAAAGATGTGTATTTAAAAGTGATGTTTTCACTTTATCGCCATTCTTAAGCCCCTCATAAAAAGAATGAGCATCAAATTCCTCAACATCTCCCTCATACACAACCTCAGTTCCGTTTAACATATAACTACACGGCAATATAGTTATCCCCTCAGACATTTTCCCCGGAAGGTTTGCCGACCCATCCGTAAATACAACAAAAGACATACTAGCTCCTCGTAAAAAAAATTATTGTAAACTTTATTATACCATGAATATGGCATAAATGCGCGTTTTTCTCACATTTCTATCTCTTTACTTCAAAAGAAATTGCCTCATTCGGATCAAGTGGCTTACTGAAATAATACCCTTGTATAGTATCAGCTCCATACTTGCGAAGTTTCTCATACTGCCACTCATACTCCACTCCCTCTATAGTTATAGTCTTGCCCATATCGTGAACAAGCTTTATAACATCCTCAATAAAGCTATCCTTGCCATCAATCAAATAAGCGTCTACCAATGATTTATCAAGCTTTATGTCATCTACAGGGACATAGATAAGATAAGCAAGTGATGAATAGCCGGTTCCGAAATCATCGAGAAGAGTTTTAATTCCCAGTCTCTTCAGACCTTCGAACAGGTCGTCAGTCTGTATTGAGTTTTCCAAAAGAAGACTCTCGGTAATCTCAATCTGGAGGTACTTTGGATCTACATCATAGATATCCAAGAGTTCTTTTAAGAAAGAAACATATCCAATATCATGTATCTGCTTACTCGAGAAGTTAATTGATATAGGATATAGCTTTCTCCCCTGTGCCATCCATTCAGACAACTGTTTAACAACCATTAACGTCACATGTCTGCCAAGTCTCGTGATCCACCCGCTCTTTTCGACAACAGGGATAAAAAGATTTGGTTCATAGGAGCCATCTTTCATTCTGATGAGCGCTTCAAATCCCACAAGTTCCTTTGTATCAGCCGAAACCTTTGGCTGATATTTCATATAAAAGCCGTCTTTTTCAAAGGCTTTTATAAACTGCGTCTTTATCTTCTCCTCGTTATTTACCTTATCTTTCATCACGTCGGCATAGACAAATATCATGCCTCTTCCGCGTTCTTTTGCTTCATACATTGCAATCTCAGCATTTATAATATGCTGCTCGGGATATGAAAGGCCATCCGAATTGGAAATACCCATGCTGGCAGAAAGAGCAATATTTATCCCGTTTGAGGTAAAAGACTGTGAAAAGAGCTTTTTCAGATCACATATCTTCTTAGAATTCTCATCAAGCCTTTCTGAAGGACAATAGATCAAAAATTCATCACCGCCATACCTTCCCAGAGTCATTCCGTTGGAGTGACAAAAACTCTGCAGATGATCAGCTATAGTTTTAAGAATTTTGTCTCCTGCTTCATGTCCATAGTTTTCATTAACATCTTTAAAGCCATCTATATCAAGCATTATTATCGAATAGACCTGATTCATTGTCACGTTGTCATTGAGGTACTCAACCATAGCTCGCCTGTTAAATACATCAAGGAACTCGTCGTGCTGGGCCTGATATTGCAATTTGTAATGAGAATTTTCTATTTCTTCTTTTGAATCTCTAAGCGCCTCATTTACTTTTTTCTCATTTTTAAGAGCCGCATACATTGCAGCGATAAATAGTACCATTGATGAGATCATCAGCAATGCTACCGGAAGTATTTCACTATAGTTATCAAAAAAAGTCGTAGGCCTGTCTATATATATTGTGTCTTTTGGCAGATTATCTATATGGATTCCATACTCCATAACAAGAGGATAATTGTATTCAGTCCTGCTTGGAGTATCCATGATCAAACTATACTCCGAAATCTCTACATCATGATTTAAAACATCACACATGATCTGCGCAGCATTTTTTGTCTGAACCCTAAAATCCATAAAGGTTCCACCCAAAACTCCCGCATCTCTGCCGCCGGAATAATTTCTGAATATAGGAACAGTCACATTGTTGACAACAGTTCTTGTTCTGTTGAGCATAGAATAATTGTTTCCGTACTTGTCACTATAACAAGTCATATAAAACAATATTGAGTTTTTAGGCAGATTCTGGAGACTTCGTATGAGCTCCTCCTGAGAAAGGGCGGAACTGTCTATATCTATAAATGTATAATCAGGATACTTATCTGCTAATGAATAAAAAATATTCATATCTGCTACTCCCGCCGCAGATTCATCATGAAGAGCAACGAGAGTTTTTCTGTCAGGGAGGCTTTCCATTGCAGTTTCCATAGTCTCCTGCAGATAGTCTTTTTCATAAAATCCAGCTGCCATAGGATTGTGGCTTGCCTCCTCGGCAAACTGCAGATCATTTATTCCATAAAATACAAGGGGCATTCCTTTAAAGAGTTCCGTTTGATACTTTAGCGCAAATTTAAGGGCATCATCATCACCAACAAGAACACCCTCATATGTTTTATCCCTGAGGAACCTATCCTTGAAGTAATCATGAAAAGTTTCAATGTCTTGCTCGGTACCAAATTTCTTTGTATTCATATAAACCGTGTCAAATTCTATTCCGTTGGGATATAATCCCTCTTTAAGGCCCATTTCCTGATCTTCAAATGTAAAATACGTAGGTTCGTAAGAACTAAGAACTAACACCTTATGCTTTACTTCTGAAGGAATCTGCGGCAGACGCCTGAATGCATTTTGCTGCATATGTTGTCCAAGCATGCCAAAAGCTGCAATAAGGCAAACCACACCCATTGCAGCTAATATATACCTCAAATAAAAAAGATAGTTCTTTCTCTTCATGCGATTTTACCCAAAATTGCTATCGAAAAAGTGACTATCTTAATTATATTTCTATTCATTATCAAATAGAATTAAAATTGTATAAAATCTTGAATACATAATTCTCGGATCATGCAACAACCTTGTGTATCCAGTTTCCACGCCTGAATCTTATGGTAAAAATAACACCTCTTATAGCCCAGTCAGCAAACATTCCAATCCATACACCAATAGCACCAACTCCCACAACCCTGATAAGGAATGTAGCAAGTGTAACTCTGCAAAGCCACATGGTAAGTGTTGCTACTATCATCGAAAACTTAACATCTCCCGCAGCTCTTAAAGCATATGGGATAACAAAGGATGGTGACCACAAAACAGGCTTGGCGATCGTGATCCATCCAAGCATGTATATACATAGGCTTGCACTTTCAGGAGTCATTCCCGCAAGGTAAGTCACTGGTCTTGCGATCGCATAAGCAAAAAGACAGCTGCTCAAAATAGCTATGTAGCCCCAAAGGATCATCTTCTTGGTATAGTAAATAGCCTCATCCTTCCTGCCTGCACCAAGGCACTGACCAACTATCGTCATAAGTCCTATTCCTACGCCTATTCCGGCAACGCCATTTACATTTTCAAATATATTGGTCATAGACTGAGCAGCAATAGCTGTTGTTCCCAAAATAGATACGGAAGACTGTATTGCCAGCTTACCAAACTGGAACATAGAATTCTCTATGCCATTAGGAATGCCCATGGCAAGAACTCTGTGAATCTTGTCTTTATCAGGCCTGATCGACAGATAATCTCTTATGCTGATCTCCAAGTCTTTATTTCTTAGAAATATCAAAAGAACTACCGCTGAAAAAATTCTGGACAACATAGTCGCAAGAGCTGCGCCATATACGCCAAGTCCAAAGCCCCAGATTAAAAGTGCATTACCTGTTACGTTAAGGATGTTGGATACTATAGCTACATTCATTGGAAGCCTTGTATTGGCCTGTGCCCTGAATATCGCACTACCAGCAGCTGCCAACGCAACTCCGGGGTAAGACAGAATTGTAAGGAAGAAATAAACACCTGCCGCTTCCATTACATCAGCCTCAACAGTTCCAAATATGAGCTTTAACAATGGCATTCTGAAGATAAGACCAAGGATCATCAAAAGAACAGAAATAAATGTAGATACTAAGATAACCTGCCTTGCAGCTTCTGAAGCTCTTTTTATGTCCTTCTGTCCAATATATGTGGAGCAGATAATGACGCCACCTGTAGCCATGGCATTAAAAGCCTGCACCACAAGGTTATTGATGGAGTCTACAAGTGAAACTCCCGAAAGAGCTGCTGCTCCAACGTTACTGACCATCATGGAATCAGCCATTCCCATAAGGGAGTTTAAGAATTGTTCAGCTATAATAGGAATCAGCAACAGAAGAAGCTTTCTGTTGCTGAACATATGGTTATTATTCATGTTATTCCTCTAAAAAAACGCAATCCTTATATCGCTCACATGCGCTCAGGTGCGTCGAAGCCTAAAAGATCGATACCTGTTTCGAGGACCTTAAGAGTGATGACAAGGAGTGCAATGTAGCTTTCCTTCTTGTTCTCATCTGTTTCAGCAAGGATCTTTGTTCCATGATAGAAACTGTTAAATGCATTTGAAAGGTCATAAATATATGCACAGATCCTATTTGGAGCAAGGTCTCTTGCAGCACTTTCTGCTGCATCTGCAAATCTTGTAAGCTGAAGCATAAGGTTCTTCATATCATCGCTGTCAGGCTTATCAAGCTTAGCTTCCTTAGCACTCTTTCCTTCTGCCTCGTACTTTTTAAGAATAGACTTGATACGGACGATAGTGTAAAGGATATATGGGCCTGTATCTCCCTCAAATGAAGTAAACTTCTCAACATCGAAGATATAATCCTTGGATGGCTGGTTAGAAAGATCGCCATACTTGATCGCTGAAAGAGCAACCTTGTGAGCTGTATCACGAGCTTCTTCATCAGAAATATCCAGGTTTCCTTCCTTGATCCTTGTGTACATCTTCTCATCAATCTCAGCTATGAGATTTTCAAGACGCATAACTCCGCCATCTCTTGTCTTAAATGGCTTGCCATCGCTTCCATTCATTGTACCAAAGCCTACAAAATGAAGCTCTGTCTCAGGCATAACAAGTTTTGTCTTTCTTGCGCAGCGGAATACCTGCTCAAAATAAAGCTCCTGTCTTTTATCAACCACATAGATAAGTCCCTGTGGATGGAACTCTTCCATACGCTGCTTGATAGTAGCAAGATCAGTTGTATTGTAAAGAGAAGCTCCATCAGACTTAAGGATCATGCATGGAGGAACCTCTTTAGTATCAGTCTCTTTTGCAACATCAACAACAAGTGCTCCCTGGCTGAGGTATGCATACTCGTGCTGCTTCATGTAGTCTACCATTCCCGGAATAACATCATGAACGTCAGACTCACCTCTCCAGAGATCAAAGTTTACATTAAGTTTTTTATAGTTCTGTTTAAGATCGGCAACAGATACGTTCAAAATATGGTGCCAAAGAGCTCTGTATGGCTTGTAACCATCCTGTAAAAGCTTTGTAGCCTCCATAGCTGCGGCCTTAAATGCCTCATCCTCTTTTGACTTCTTGCTGGCTGCAGGATATATCTCTTCAAGTTCACTGACAGTGAAAGGAGCTTCCTTAGGATATGCACCTTCATAATCAGGATCAAAATAGCAAAGATCAGGTTTTCTCTCCTTGAGACCTGTGATAACAAGTCCCATCTGAAGTCCCCAGTCACCAAGGTGAATATCGCCTATTACCTTGTAACCGTTGTATTTCAAAATTCTCTTAATACTCTCACCAATAACTGCTGAGCGAAGGTGTCCTACATGAAGAGGCTTTGCAACGTTTGGTCCGCCGTAATCAAGCATAAATGTAGGCTCATGTCCCGGAAGAGTTACTCCCATGTGCTTCTCATGGAGCATTCTTACAATGTAGCCTCTTACAAAATCTCCGCTTACAGTGATGTTAAGAAAGCCCGGTTTAACAGACTCTACTTTTTCAAACATTTCATTTCCCTGGAGCTTTTCGGCTACAGCATCAGAGATCACAAAAGGAGCCTTGCCATATTTTTTGGCACCGGCCATTGCACCATTACACTGGTATTCGCACAGATCAGGTCTATTAGAAATAGTTACCTTTCCAAGTTCCCTGTCATATCCTGCTGCTTCAAAAGCATCAGAAACTTCTTTTGATATGAGTTCAAGTACTTTTTCCAAAACTTACCCTTCTTTCTATAATAAAAAAATAATCATAATTTAAAATCAGACTAATGAATTTTAACAGAATAAAGCTGTTCTATCAATGGTTAAAAAAGCCAAAAAAATCCCGCTGCATCCAAAACCATAAGGAGTACAAAGAGTCCCTTCAAAACAAAGTCAATGATGTATAACCACATGACGATCTTACCAAATATGCTTTTTTTGTTTTTGACTCTTGCAACTATCATCAAGATGAATCCAATAACTCCTACAAACCATAGAAGCAATGGAACCATGATAATATTCAGGACACCAAAAAAGCCCAGACTCGTCAGCAAGCCAAAGCCGCCAAACCTGGAGATTATAAATCCCAAAAGAGACAGAAAGCACAGTATTTTATAGCCTGACTCCATAGGTACTTCATGATTATCAGCAGAGTTCTTTGCAGCAGGATAATCATAGTACTTTCCATAAGTCTGCTGCCATTTCTGCATTTGCCTGTTTTGGTACAATCGCTCCTGATTGGCAAGCTGCTGTTCCGTTAGCGGGTCAAGTACAATCTGACTATCATCATATTGTTTTTGAATAGGTTCTCCAGTTATCGGATCGTGAAGCACCAGTGAATCCGGTAAATCATTTTCATTTATACCTGTATCCATTACTCCCCATCTCTTTCCCGTTTTTCCTGCTCCCTTTGAGCCTTTGAATAACTGCATCCACAAAAATCCTGTCTGTACAGATCAAATTTATGGGATAGCTCAATTGAACGCTTGTATCCGTTTTTCTTTTTAAAATCCGATGGCAAAAATCTGCTTCCGGCCTTTTGCGCCGCATTTTCTCCCACTTCATTCAAAACTTCCGCATTTTTCAAAGGACTGATCGTAAGTGTAGTAGTAAAATAATCAAAGCCTTTTTCTTTTGCCACTCTCGCTGTTTCATCAAGTCGCAGTTCAAAGCACTTTCTGCACCTTTCTCCGCCCTCTTTTAAATGCTCCATACCTTTTGTAACTTCATAAAACTCTTTTGGGTCGTAAAAGCCTTCCAGAATCTTAATCTTTCGGGCTTTCTCATCAGAATTCATCCCATCAAAGTCTTTTTCCTCAACCTGTCTGTTGTATTCGGCTATAAGTCTCTTTTCCTCAATAACGCGCTTCGAGTACTCATTCTCAGAAGTAATATTGGGATTGTAGAAAAAAACAGTTATGTCAAAATACTCCCTCAAATACTCAAGGCAATATGAAGAACACGGAGCACAGCAGGCGTGTAATAAGAGCTTTGGATATTCACCGTTTTTCTGAAAATACTCTATCTTTCCCTCAAGCTCTTTTGAATAATTTCTTTTGTTCATTCCTTATAAACCCAGTTTATCTATTATCTCTTTTGTAATCTCTAAAGGAGTCTTACCATCTGTATCAATTATCATATCAGCAACATCTTCATAGAATGCTGCACGCTCTTCTAAAAGATCTTTTATCTTTGCTAGAGGATCCTCGGTTTTTAAAAGAGGTCTTTTATCATCATCCTTTACTCTCTCAAAAATTGTTTCAGGCTTTGCCCTTAAGTATACAACCTTTCCAATTTTCCTTAAAAGCTCTCTGTTTTCCTCTTTTACAGGCATTCCGCCTCCCAGGGAGATAACAAACTCTCTCCAGTGATCAGAATCTATAGCCTCCAAAAGATCAGTCTCCATTTCTCTAAAAGAAGCCTCACCTTCTGTCTCAAAGATCTCGTTTATAGTTCTTCCCTCAGTGTCTTCAATGACTTCATCTGTATCAATGAGCTCCAGCATCAGTTCTTCAGACAAAAGCTCGGAAACAGTGCTCTTTCCGCTTCCCATAAAGCCTTCAAGCACAATATTGGACGCTCCAACAACTTCAAGCATCATAGATCTGTAGATCTCATCCGCCTGATCTTTTGTTATCTTAATACCCTTATCCTCATTCCAGAGTTCATAAGCATCAATTCCCTGGTAAAGAAGCATTTTAAGCCCCGAAAATGTCCTGGCTCCCGCCTCTTTTGCAAGCTTCAAGAACTTTGTCTGAAGGGGTCTATACACAAGATCCATTGCTGAAGATACCTTCTTATAAAACTCTTCATCCTCTATTACAGCGCTGTTAACATCCGGGAAAAGACCTACTGAAGTACACTGGATAGCAATAAAGCTATCTTCTGATTCCAAAACCTTACGATAATCTCCAAGAAGCATCGGTACTACCTTCTCATCGCTATCATTAAGCTCAAGTGCAAGGTTTACTTCATCTGCCACATCTACAGCCTTTTCAAAGGTTCTGTTTAGTATATATACCTTTTTTGCCCCTTTATTGGCACATAAAAAAGCTGTCGGTCTGGCGACACCACCGGCGCCAAGAATAACCACTGTCTGATCCTTTAGCTCTATTCCTTCATCCTGCATTGCATGATAAAGACCCGTCATGTCTGTGTTATATCCCTTAAAGCCGCCATTTTCCGTCCTTACAAGAGTATTAACTGCTCCAATGGCCTTTGCAAGCGGATCAACATCTTCAAGAAATGGAATAACATCCGTCTTATAAGGTATAGTGACATTCATGCCCTGAATATCAAGAGCCACAGCTCCTTTTATGGCATTCTTAAGCTCTTTTTCCTTTACCTCAAAGGGAACATAGACCATGTTTATCCCTGTCATAGAAGCAAGTGAATTATGTATCAGCGGTGACATTGTATGTTTTACAGGATTACCAATGAGTCCGCATGTTCTTGTATATCCATCTGTGTAGTTCATAACTCTCACCCCGCGTGGTTATCTTATTCAGTAAATTTTACCTTTAATTCACCTGTAACGCAAGAGAATCAGAGTAACGAAAAAAAGCTACCGCAAGCGGTAGCTTCAACATTCCCAATATATCAGTTAAGTTTAATAACAAGTCCATCCTCTGTTCCTGAAATAACATTGGCAGCCTTGCCGGTCATATCCTTGTTTCCTACAAAATACTGATACTCATGAAGGATATGATCTTTTTTCATTCCTGAAATTGCCTGTTTCATATCATTTGATGCAATTCCGTCTCCGCCAAAGAGATCAACTGAAATGCCATCATACACTCCTAAAGAAATAGCAACATTTTCAATAGATGCATTATCTCTTTTAGGTACCTCAACAGTAAGATCCATCTTTTTCTCTTGCTGTTTAGGTTCGCCGAGATCTACGCTGGTATCCTGTGCTTCTTTTACCGGAGCAATCTGCGCGCTCCTGTCGCTGGCTGGCGGGATATTATATGCATTGTAACCTGAAAGGCCATTTCCTAATCTATTTAATGCCATAACGTCCTGCCTCCTTTCCTGTAATTATTCCCACAATCACTTCAAAAAGAATATCGGATACTTTTCTGAATCTCTTAATACCATTATATGGGAATAAAATAACATTTTAGACGGTCAGAACGTTATTTAAGATTAATTTAATCCTTTTTATATTTTATAAATAAATTGCCACTTACTGACGGATTCCTGCAGCTTTAAGAAGCTGGACAGTATATTCATCCTGAGGATTCTTATAAACATCGCGGGTCTTTCCATATTCCACGACTCTTCCTGATTTCATGATCATCACATGATCACTTATCTGATATACGACTCTAAGATCGTGGGAAATGAATATAATGGAAATTCCGAGCCTCTTATGAAGGTTCTGCAATAGTTCCATTATCTGGGCCTGGATCGTAACATCAAGAGCCGATACAGGCTCATCAGCAATCAACAGCCTCGGCGATCTCATAAGCGCTATCCCGATACATATTCTCTGTCTTTGTCCCCCTGACAATTGAGAAGGGTACCTGTCAAGCATCTCCAAAGGAAGCTCTATCTCCCCCATGATTTCTTCGACTCTCTTTTTGCGCTCCTCACTCGTCCACTTGCGCTTTTTATCTACCTTTAACGGTTCTTCCAAAAGCCATCCTATCTTTTTGGCCGGATTAAGCGAGCTGTATGGATCCTGAAACACCATCTGAGGTCCATCATATTTCTGCCACAAAGTGCCGGTATAATCCTTATTGATACCTACTATCGCCCTTGCAAGAGTTGATTTTCCGCAACCGCTCTCACCTGCTATAGCAAGAACCTCACCCTCTTCCATCTCAAAACTGACATCATAGAGAGTATGAATCTTCCTCTGCCCTGAAAAAGGCTTTCTTTTTCTGTTTTTATAATATACATTAAGGTTTTCTACCTTAAGTACCTTTGATTCTTCCATATTCGCAGACCTTTCAATCTCCAAGATCAATTTTGGGTATGGCAGCTATGAGTTTTTTAGTATATGGGTCCCTGGGGTTTCTAAATACATTTTCTGTATTTCCTGTTTCCACGATCACGCCCTTCTGCATAACAATAACTCGCTGACAAAGCTGTCTGACAAGACTAAGATCATGAGAAATAAAAATAATCGATGTTCCCATTTCTCTGTTAAGCTTTTTGAGGAGCTCTACAATCTGAGCCTGCACAGTGACATCCAGCGCTGTAGTCGGCTCATCAGCAATCAGGATCTGCGGATTGCCTATCATTGCAGCTGCGATCATAACTCTCTGTCTCATTCCGCCTGAGAGCTCATGAGGATACATATTGTAAACCTCGCTTGCATTTTCCAGTCCAACAGATTCAAGCATCGCAATAGCTCTCTTTTTCCTATCAGCCTTACTTATCTTGGGATGATGGATAAAAAGAGGTTCCTCCACCTGCCAACCAATTTTTTTAACCGGATTGAGAGAAGTCATCGGCTCCTGGAAAATGATTGAAATCTCATCGCCCTGATAGGTCCTTAGCCTATTTCTGTTACAGGTAAGAAGATTGTCGCCGTTAAACATTATCTTTCCTGTTTTTTCCATGGAATGCCTGTTCAAAAGACCTGCAATTGCCAGGGCACTCATGCTTTTTCCCGAACCTGACTCACCTACAATGCCCACAATTTCCCCTTTGCCAAGCATCAGATCAAAGTCCTCTACTACTGTTTCAGGAAGCTCATGATCATGAAATTCTATATGAAGATCTGTTACATCCAGTATTATTTCCATCTTCTGATACCTTCTCCCAAAAAGGAAAATCCTAAAACCATAAGTACAATTACAATTCCCGGGCATAAGCATATGCTGGGCACTGTAAACATGTACTGCTGCGCATCTGAAAGCATTTTACCAAGGCTTGCAAAAGGAGGCTGTGAGCCTACTCCAAGGTAGCTAAGACCTGCTTCGGCAAGAACTGCATTGTTAAATCCAATAAGGATTGAAGAAGCTAAAACATTTTTAATATTAGGAAGTATGTGAACAAATATCATTCTGATATCTGACACTCCCTGAAGCTTGGCACTCTCTATGTAGTCCATGCTCTTTACTCTTAAGACCTCGCCTCTTACTATCCTTGCAAAGCTAGGTACAAAGGCAATTCCAAGGGATAAAAGAAGCTGTGACCATCCGGTTCCAAATACACTGACAATAACAAGTGCAAGGAGAATACTTGGGAAGGCAAAAAGAGCATCTATAACCCTCATGATAACTTCATCGAAGGCTCCTCCGTAGTATCCTGTAAGTGCGCCTATTATGGTTCCCACACCTGCACCTATCAAAACGGTTCCAATTGCTATAAGGAGCGTGATCCTGCTTCCATACATAACTCTGCTGAACACATCACGTCCCATGTTATCAGTTCCCATAAGGTGCTTAAAAGAAATACCCTGAAGCTTTTCTGTTGCACTCATCTTGGTAGGTTCATAGGGCATCCAGAATATTCCCACTACTACAAGGAGTACTATTAGCCCTGTTATTATTAATCCCGCTATCATGTAGGGATTTTTTTTCAGCTTTTTTAAGAAATCCTTCATCACTCTGCTATCTCAATTCTTGGATCGATTATTCTGTAAATTATATCTACAAAAAGATTTATCACGATAACTATGGCTGAAATTCCCATAATGATCGCCTGTACAACGGGATAATCCCTGTTGCTGATACTTGCCAGCAAAATCCTGCTGATTCCGGGAATGCTAAATACCTGTTCAATAACGATACTGCCTGCCACCATGTCTGCAAGAAGCATTCCAAAGAATGTGATAACCGGTATCATGGCATTTTTAAGTACATGCCTGTAAAGCACACCACTTGTATTATTTCCTCTGCTATAAGCCGTTCTCGTATAATCTTTTTCAGCCTCATCAAGAAGGCTCGACCTCAGCATCTTAACTGTCATTGCGATCTTAGGAAGTGCGATGGCAACTGAAGGGAAAATCAGATACCTGATAAATTTAGACGTATTTTCTGTATAAGATACGAATCCACCCGGAGTAAACAGCTTAAAGATCATTCCAAATATGAAAGTGATCAGGATTCCGGAAAAGAAAGGTGGAATAGCCATAATTATCTGATTTGTTATGGTAATCGTCTTGTCCAAAAGACCATTTTCATGTTTAGCTGTTGCGATTCCAAGAGGAATTGAAACCAAAATCGTAAGCAGAAATGACATAATAGCCATTGTCAGAGTAATCGGGATCTTATCAATGATCATACCCGCAACCGGAACATTGTAGTTATAGGAAGTTCCCATATCTCCATGAAGAAAGGAGGTAAACCATCTGGCGTACCTGACCAGAAGTGGATCATTAAGTCCCATCTGTTGTCTCGTCTGTTCAATAAGCTCCTGTGAGGCTTCTGTTCCCAGTTTTCTAAGGGCCGGATCACCCGGAATAACGTTAAAAGCGAGGAATACGCAAAACGAAACCACCACCAAAGTCACAATCATTGAAAAAAACTTTTTGATGATATATTTCATATCGCATTCCTCGCTATATCTTACTTTTCTTTACTGTGCAGGTCTGATTTTAGCTATATCCTGTACATAAAGAGGATAAAATTCATATCCTGTGAATTTCTTATTAAGAGCAACAAACTCAGGAAGGTCCTGAATATATACATTAGCTGCTTCTTCTGAAAGAATCTTAAGGCACTCTTTATAGTACTTGGTCTTTTCAGCATCATCAGAAGTTGCTACTGCATTTGCATAAGCTGCATCATATGCATCGCTCTTGAAGTTGAACATGTTCTTGCTTGAATCTGAGCAATATCTTGCAAGAAGAGCTGAAGCAGAAAGAGTAGAAGCATCAAAGCCTACAACTGTTGCCTCATAGTTCTTGTCAGAATAAACATCACTGAGCCATGTATTCCATTCAACTTCCTGAATATTGGCTGTAACACCAATAGCCTTAAGTTCCTCAGCAATAACCTGTGCAGTATCAACGTGCTGCGCATAGTTTGATGGAACTGTAATTGTAAATGTAAATCCATCAGGGTAACCAGCCTCAGCCAAAAGAGCTTTCGCTTTCTCTACATCCTGATTATAAGTATCATTAAGAGCTGGATCATAGTACTTTGTAAATGAAGGATACATAGCACTACCGATCTCTGTTCCGGCGCCATCAGAAACAAAATCCATAATCTCCTGAGGGCTTATTGCATAGCACAGAGCCTGTCTTACCTTAACATCATCAAAAGGCTTTACTGCGTTGTTAAGGTACATAGCCTGAACCAGGTTCATTGTGCCTTCGTAAATATCAAACTTATCTGAAAGCTGAGCTACCTGAGCGCTTGTAAGACGGGCAACCATATCAAGTGATCCGCCTTCAAGATCAAGTACGATCGCATCTGAGTTAGCCTCAACTTTGAATACTACATCCTTAATGTATGCCTTATCGCCCCAATAGTCATCAAATCTTGTAACGATGAAGTTCTCCTGTGGTGAGCTTGAAACATACTTGTAAGGGCCTGTACCAATTGGATTAGTAGCAGGATCTGTATTGCTCTCTGGAATGATAGCCACTGTAAGAAGTGGTAAAAACTCTGAGTTTGGAGTTGTAAGAACAATCTCTACATGGCTGTCATCAATAATATTTACACTTTCAATATTGGAAAATGAAGAAACAAGTGGCTCGCTTCCATCAGCGCCCCTGTTGCGGTCGATAGAATACTTGATATCCTCCACTGTAACCAGACTTCCATCATGGAACTTGATTCCATCGCGAAGTGTAAATGTGTAAACCTTGTTGTCATCAGAAATGTTAACTTCACTTGCTACAGCTGGGATAAGATTACCGCTAGCGTCAGGCTTTACAAGGCCTTCAAAGACGTTAAATAATACCTCTTTGATTCCAGCCCCCGTTGCGTAATGAGGGTCAAGATCGCTTATATCCTGAGGTATACCTACGATAAGCTTAGAAAGATCATCTGCAACCGCTTCAGACGCTGTATCAGCTGTGCCAGTCACTGTTTCAGTGCTCGCCCCTGCGCTCTGGTCCAAAGAAGCAGATTCCCCTGCCTTGTCACTTGAGCATCCACTCAATGCAACAGTCAGTGTTGTTAACACGATCATCAGAAGTGATGATACTCCCTTTCTCATAACATCTCCTCTAATCATGCTAAAATCTTCCTCCTATGAAATTGTTTTTTCGCCACGTATGCGCATGTTATAAAGCAACGCAGCAATACGTATGTAAATATATAGCCTTGACAATAAGTTGTCAAGGCTATTACTTGTACTTTTTATTCTACTTTTTATTCTTTCTTTAAAAGAGGTGTGTTCTTGTCTGTGCTGTCTGTTATAGTCCCCTCTGCTTCCTTCTTGAGGACTGACTTCAATTCATCCATAAATGTGTTCACATCCTTAAACTCTCTATAAACAGATGCAAATCTGACATAAGCTACAGGATCAAGATTTTTCATCTTATCCATAACAATCTCACCTATGGATCTGCTGGGGATTTCCTTCTGCTCCATATTAAAGATCTCTGTCTCTACCGCATCAACCATTTTAGTGATCTGCTCAGCACTTACAGGCCTCTTATGACACGCTCTGAATACTCCTGCCTCTATCTTGGCTCTGTCATATGGTTCTCTCACATCGCCCTTCTTGATAACAATAAGAGGTATTGTCTCAACTTTTTCATATGTAGTAAAACGCTTGCTACAGGAATCACAGACCCTTCTTCTCCTAATTGACGTATTATCGTCAGCCGGTCTTGAATCAATTACTCTGGTATCATCTTTCCCACAGAATGGGCACTTCATAACTTTTCCTCCATTTTCCGATTTGACATGTCCACTACATATTGGTGAAAAAATCAAACAACTACACAAACTATTGTAGCATTGTTCAGGCAAAAATAAAAGCCTTTTGCATAATTTGCAAAAGGCTTTTTAATACTATTTCGTTAATTTTTACTTTCTCTGTAAGAAATCAGGAATTTTAAGTGACTTTGGCTCTACTGTGCTCTTGATATCTGTAGGTCTGTTGATACCAAGATTTGGCTTAGGAGCTGCAGCACTGTTCTCTCGAGAAATACCAATTGTCTCTACTGAAGGCTGGATAGGAGTTACTACTGAAGATGGTGTAACAGTTGTAGCATGTGCTACGTTAACTGTAGGCTGTGGAATTGAAACTGGTGTTACAGGTGTTGCCTGCTGAACCGGTCTAGCTGCAGCTGGCTTAGCTGCCACAAGCTTATCATCAATTCCTGTAGCGATAACTGTAACTGTGCAAGTATCAGTCTTATTCTCATCATACATTGCACCAAAGATAACATTTACATCATCGCCGGCAAGTCCACGAACATAATCAGAAGCCTCCTGAGCATCTGTAAGACTGATATCACCAGAGATATTGATGATAACATCTGTAGCTCCGTTAACCTTAGTCTCAAGAAGTGGACTCTCAACCGCCATCTTAACAGCATCCGCTGCCTTATCATCACCCTTACCAGTACCAATACCGATATGAGCAATACCTTTATCCTTCATAACAGTCTGTACATCTGCGAAATCGAGGTTGATAACTGCAGGTACATTGATAAGATCAGTAACACCCTGAACTGCCTGCTGAAGTACTTCATCAGCTTTCTTAAGGGCATCAGGCATAGTTGTACGTCTGTCAACAATCTGAAGAAGTTTATCGTTAGGGATAACAATAAGTGTATCTACATTAGTCCTGATATTAGATATTCCGAGCATAGCGTTCTGCATACGAACACGAGCCTCGAAACTGAAAGGTTTTGTAACCACACCAACAGTAAGAATACCCATCTCTTTGGCAAGTTTTGCAACAACTGGAGCAGCACCTGTTCCTGTTCCGCCACCCATACCACAAGTAACGAATACCATATCAGCGCCCTTAAGTGCAGCAGAAATCTCTTCTGCGCTCTCCTCAGCAGCTTTCTGGCCAATCTCAGGCTTTGCACCGGCACCAAGACCCTTTGTAAGCTTCTCTCCGATCTGTAAAAGCTTAGGGGCTTTGCATAACTGAAGTGCCTGTTTATCTGTATTTATACCGATGAACTCAACACCGGTAATGTTTTCGTCTACCATTCTATTTACAGCATTATTTCCTGCACCGCCGACCCCAACGACAATTATCTTGCAGGCATTTTCTGCTTCGTTTGACTTTATCTCCAGCAAAACAACTCCTCCTTCATAATCCATAGACTCCTAATAGCTATGATACGATTTTTTTGTTCAATTATCAACCTGTTTTTTTCCTTTAAATTATTGTTTTTGTACAACAAATTACTGCTTTTTTTCCTGAAAAGTCACGTTTTTTGTATCTTCGTCATAATCTTTCATTTCGAGCAAACCTGTTTTACCTTCAAGTTTAGGTAAAATGTACTGAAGTTGTATTATTTTTTCATCTATATAGTCTTTTGTGCCTATACTTACTTCAATTCCCTCAAAATACAGGTAAAGATTATACTCGCTGTCAAAAAAGATCTTGTTTGCCTTTAAGTTGTACTTGGACAAAAGCTGTGTGATATCAAGGATTTCCTCAAAAACCTCCTCGTTATCTATTGGCAGTTTTTCGTATAGTACAACATATGAAAAGCTAAGTCCTAAAACCTCAGGAACGTCATCACTGGCCTCCAATGAGCTTTCAACCACTATTCCATCTCTGTCAAAATAAATATAATGGCCCAAATACGAAATATATCCTGCAACCGCTTTTTCGTATACATTTATTCTTACAGTGTCAGGGGATACTATCTCAACACTCATTTTTTCTACAAAAGGGACACCTTCTATTGACTTGTTCCTGTATTTTAGTGAAAGATACAGTGAATTGTGACAGAGTTTATCTGTCATTACCATATCGATAACTTCTTCGTTTGTGTAATGTGTATTGCCTGTTACATAAACGTTTGTAATGGTGTAATTATCCCTTATGTAAGTGAATGCCAGAAGTCCTACGATCAAAACAATTACGACTATACTGATGATAATATAAAGACTCCTGTTATATCTTAAGGAGTCTGTGATCTTTTCAAAAAAACTTCTGATATCTATATTATTCTTTTTTCTTGGTCTGGGTTTTCTACGCTTTTTCTTTGCCATCTATATCATCTTCCTATATTTCTGGCCACATTAAGCGCCATGCCAATTTCTGCAAGCTGAACGATAACCGCGGAACCACCGTAACTAATAAATGGAAGTGTGATCCCGGTATTAGGTATGGTATTGGTTACAACCGCGATATTAAGGATAACCTGAATAGCAATATGACCCATAACGCCGATAACAAGCAGTGCTCCAAACATATCAGGGGCATTATTGGCTATTACCATCAATCTCCAGATAAGAAGAAGGAACATGAGCATTACCGCGATTGCTCCAAAAAGTCCCAGTTCTTCGCAGATAATGGAAAAGATCATATCGTTCTGAGCCTCTGGGATAAAGCCCATTTTTTGCATGCTCTCGCCAAGACCTTTACCAAATATCCCGCCTGAGCCAATAGCATAAAGAGCCTGAATAGTCTGGAATCCCTTACCGCTGGCGTAAGCAGCGGGATCAAGCCATACAAGTATTCTTTTGAATCTGTAGTTCATTCCACTTGAATCTGCTGAATTAGCAACAATAAGAACAATTACAGTGGCCAAAGCCAACACAGAAAGAGCTGCGATAACATACCTCTTATATCCGGGTGTAGACACAAAAAGCATTACTACAGCAATGCCCATGATAATGATCGCAGAACTTAGGTTTTTGGTGATTCCATATACCAAAAGCGAAAGAAACGCCGGAAACGCAAGCATTGTCCCAAAGCCTTTTGGATCAAGCAGTTTCTTTTTTAGAGAAATAACAAGTGTCGCAGAAAAAACAATTACGGCAAATTTGGCAATCTCGGCTGGCTGAATCGAGATACCTGCAATATATATCCATCTCTTTGCGCCGTTGATGGTTTTTCCAAAAGGGATAAGAAGAAACAATAATCCGGCTGCGAGCGCATAGATTGGAAAAGCAAATTTCTTCAGGATCCCGTATGGAAAATAGGACATGAAAATCATAGCTCCAAGTCCAATGATCGTTGGTCCGAGCTGATGTTTAAAGTAATAGGCTGAGTCTCCATAGTCCAGATTGGCTTCGTAGGAACTTGTTGAATAAAGCATAACCAGTCCAAAAGCCAGCAAAAACAGAACTATGAAAACCAGACTATAGTCTATATATGATTCAACTTTTGGCTTTCTAAGTGTCTTGACTCTCTCCACTTTAATCCCTCATAACATAACAAATACCGTAAAAGAGCACATTACAGCGCATTTACGTATTCCTTGAATTTCTTTCCCCTGGTCTCATAATTTGGGAACATATCCCAGCTTGCGCATGCAGGTGATAAAAGAACCGCATCACCCTCATCAGCACTTTCTGTACAGAACTTAAGTGCCTCTTCAAAACTGTCTTTAAAACAGTAATTGGTAAATCCATGCTTTTTAGCGCACTCTGCAATCTTTTCTCTGGTCTGGCCAATAAGGACCAGAAGTTTTACCTTATCTCCAAAGTTCTCAATCCACTCGTCATATTCACTGCCCTTATCATAGCCCCCGCCGATAAGGATTGTTGGCTTGCTCATGGCCCTTATGCCCTGAATAGCTGCGTCAGGATTGGTTCCCTTGGAATCATTGTAATAGTCAACGCCATTCTTTGTAGCAACAAACTCAATTCTATGCTCTACTGCCTTGAAGTTACGAACAACGTTAAGAATTGTAGCAAGCGGAACACCCATAGAAAGAGCTATTGCTATGGCTGCCATAACATTTTCAACATTACAAAGTCCAACCAGATTCATATCATGAATGTTCATAATCCTGGTTGCATTGCCTGCTGTACTCATAAAGATCTCATCGCCATCAAGGAAGAATCCGTCAGAGAGCTTTTCTTTTGTTGAGAAAAAGATCACCTTAGATGGACATCTATTTCCAAAATCTCTTGTATATTCGTTGTCATAATTAAGGACACAGGTATCATCCTTTGTCTGTCTGTTTGTGATATTTTCCTTCATGGAAGCATAGCATTCCATTGTATGATGTCTGTTGAGATGATCCGGTGTAATATTAAGGATTGCTGATACATTTGCATGGAAATTATCAACAGCCTCAAGCTGAAAAGAACTGATCTCACCTGTAGTAACAGAGTCTTCAGTCATCTTAAGTGCGCTTTCAGCGTAGGATACGCCTATATTTCCAACTACGTATGTATCTGCAAAATGAGCCTTCATAATATCGCCCACAAGAGTTGTAGTGGTAGTCTTACCATTTGTTCCTGTTATTGCAACCAGCTTACCTTTAGAAAAATTGTAAGCCAGCTCAATCTCACTCCAGATAGGTATATTTTTCTCTTTAATTCTCATAACTGTAGGTGCATCAAGAGGTACTGCAGGACTTGGAACAGTCAGAGAGAGTTCATCCAATATTTCATCTTCAATATTTCCAATGATGATCTGTGTATTATCCCTATCCTCTTCGTGGAGTTTTTTTCTGATATCTTCTTCAGTTACCTTTGTATTCTCTTCCAATACGATCGGCACTGCACCAACCTGATGAAGGAGTCTTACTGATCCGACTCCGGAGAGACCTGAACCAATTACTAGTACTTTTTTTCCAATAATATCTGCTGCTTTCATTTTACATTCCTTCGTATATCATTAGTTATCTCAAACCGGCATAAGCAATAAGGCACATGAGTATTGTCACTGTAGTAAACACATTCACAACCTTAGTCTCAGACCAGCCACCTTTTTCAAAATGATGATGAATAGGGGCCATTCTGAAAATTCTTTTGCCGTGTGTTATCTTAAAATATGAAACCTGCATAATAACCGAAACAACTTCCAACGCGTAAATAAAGCCCACTATCACAATGAATATAGGCATATGCATAACGTACGCTATTCCGGTAACAAATCCGCCTATGGCAAGGGATCCTGTATCTCCCATCATTACTTTTCCGGGATATACGTTATATACAAGATAGCCTAAAAGAGCTCCCATCATAGCTGAAGACATAACCTCAGCCCCTGTTGCTCCTGTCACCATTCCAGCTACCGCAAAAAATCCTGCTACAACTGCTGTTACCGATGCGCAAAGGCCATCAACTCCGTCTGTAAAGTTTGTTCCGTTGGCTGTTCCAAGTGCAATAAAGAATAGGATTGGAATATTCCAGAATCCAAAATCAAGCATTATATTTGTGAATGGAACCTTCATTGCAAGGGAAAGATCAGTAAATTTCTCTACATAGAGGGCAAATACAACTACAATAATGAGCTGTCCCACAATCTTCTGCCATGCACGAAGCCCCAGATTATGCTTTTTTACTACTTTGATATAATCATCAATAAAACCAATAAGTCCAAAACCAAAGGTGAGAATAAGCACCGGAATAACTTCCTTATGCGCTGCGCCGTACAAAACTCCTATAATAAAGAAAGGAATAAGGAATATGATTCCTCCCATTGTTGGAGTTCCGGTCTTTTTCTGATGGGACTCAAGTCCCTCTTCACGCTCTGTCTGACCTGCCTTAAGCTTTTTTAACATACCTATTACTGAAGGTCCGATAATAACTGCTACAAGAAATGATACAAGAACAGGTATCAGTGTTCTGGTTAAATAGTTTTCCATAATTACATCCTCAAATTTTAATTACTACTGCTTGCCGAAGCGGCCTCTTCCGGTACTCCCTCAAAATCAGGAAGCTCATCTCCGCCAACTACGCTTCCGCTGTCCGGATCTATAAGATTTCCGTTACTTGGGTCTACATAATAGCCCGTAGTAGGATCTTTGTCAAATGACTCCCAGATTGAAGTTCTTTCTTTTTCCTCAGGTGCCTCAGTAGTTTCCTCCTCAGTTTCACCTGCCTCTTCTGTAACTTCCTCCGGATTTTCCTCCTGCTCTTCTTCCGCAACTGCTGTTGTAACAAGTTGCTCACGAAGAGTCTCAAGTTCCGCTTTTTCTTTTTCAGAAAGTTCCTCTGTCATAGGATAGTTGAGATAAGGAAGAGCCTCTGTAAGAATAGCTCTTACTATTCTGGTCGCAAACTTGGCATCATCCTGATAAAGCACGTTTGGTCTGTCCACAACAACATAGATTGCTATATCAGGGTCAGATGCAGGTGCATATCCCATAAATGAAACTACGTACTGATGGTTTCCACGGGGAAGGGTCTGAGCTGTTCCGGTCTTGCCGCCGATCATGTATCCTGCAGGCCTTGCAGTTTTACCTGTACCTTCTGCGCCAGCAACAACCTGATTACAATACTCAATTATCTTATCAGATGTGCTCTGTGATATTGTCTGTCTTAAAATTCTCGGTTCAATATTCTTAATTGTAGCTCCGCTGCTACTCACAACTTTTTTAACAACATGAGGTTCATAGTAATAACCACCATTTATCAGTGAGCTAAAGGCTGTTATCATTTCGATCATATCTACGTTAAAGCCCTGTCCAAAAGAGTTTGTAGCAAGGTCAGTAGACGTCATATTGGAAGCGCTGTAGGTAAGGCCCTCAGTTCTGGCTTCTCCTGCAAGATCGATATTAGTCTTAAGTCCAAATCCGAAATCTTTTTGGAATTTGGTAAAAGTATTTACTCCAATAGCCTGTGCTACATACATCATAGCCACGTTACAGGAAATCTCAATTCCTCTTGATACTGAAACAGCTCCGTCACCATAGGTATTATGACACTTGATTTCCCAACCGCCGACTTCAAGCTTACCAAGGCAGTTATAGACTTCGTTACCTGTTATAGAACCGCTCTCAAGTCCTGTAGCTACAGTGAATGGCTTGGCAACAGATCCGGGCTCGTATGTATCTGCAATGCAGAAATTTTTCCACAAAGCATTGTAGTTCTGATAGAGCTGTTCATCAGTAAAGTTTTGAAGCATTTCCTCAGTGATGTACACACCGGAGTCATAGACTGATTCGCCCTTTACTTTGTTTCCCTTTTCATCAACCGCAGGCATTCCGATAAGGGCCGCTGTATCTCTGGGGTTGTTCAGGTCAAAGTTTGGATAACTTGCCATAGCAAGGATCTCACCAGTATGGATATCCATGATGATACACCCTACGTTATTGGCTCCGTTGCCTTCTCTGGCGTTGTTTTTATACTGCTCATTGAACTCGTATAAATGTTTCTCAACTATTGTTTGAAGATTACCATCAATAGTTGTGACGATGCTATCACCGTCTGTAGCTGAAATAGTTGTTCTCTCAAGATTGGAATCATCGTCAAGATATCCGTATTCTCTTCCCGGGGTTCCACTAAGAGTATTGTTGTAATACTCCTCAAGTCCATACATACCGGTGTTGTCACTTGAAGTAAAGCCTATTATGTCACTGGCAAGAGAACCGTTTGGATATTTACGAATGTAGCTTTCCTCGAACCATATGCCCTGAATATTTTCATCGTAGGTTTCAGAGCCGGGAGTAATAAGTCCCTGGAACTCACTTATCTCTGAGTAAGTAAGTTTTTTGGCCAAAATATAATACTGAGATGATGGATGCTCTGAAAGGTAATTTCTTATATCGCCTCCATCAAGCCCAAAGCATCTTACAAGCGCTTTTATCGTAGGATCAAGATATTTGGAATCCCTTAAAAGAATCTTTGCATCAAGGATAACATTGTATACTTTCTCACTGTAGGCAAGAATAGTATTGTTGGCATCCAGGATCTCGCCTCTTCTAAAAGGAATAGTCGTCGAATCATATTGCTGCTGAGAAAGAACCTGTTTCTGATACTCCTCACCGTTATTCTTGGTTATAAGGATAAGTCTGACCCCTAACCCAACGAAAGCCAGTAGTACCAATACAAATAGCACCACCAGCTTTTTTCTCATTCCTATAGTAAACTTCTGCTTATTTTTTTCCTTACGCCTTTTCATCTAAACATAAAATCCTTCCAATTACACCCTTTCAATTATAGTCATATTTTGTACCAGGGGCAAATTATTTTAAGAAGTTATTCATGCGGGATAGGCGCAATCTGGCGTACATAGTCATTTCCACCGCCATCAGAATATGTTATGATCTGTCCCTCACTGGCATACGTCATTCCGTATTCCTGAATCGCTATTCTTTTTACCTCATCAAGGTCAACATTGCCGTTAGCTCTGTTGTAAGCCTCATCGTTATCCTGTTTTAATGCATTGAGCTGGCTTTCAAGCTGAGCTACATGTTTAACGCTGTTCTTGATCTGTGACTGCAGATTGATGTACCACGCAAGCGTTCCCACCATAAGCACCATTGCCATTGATAAAAACACAAGGTATCCAAGACTCATGTGGTGGCGCCTTCTATTTTTCTTTTGAGGCTCCTGCACATGGAAGCGGTCTTTTTTCTCATTTGGTTGTTCATTGATCTTTTTTACGGTATTTCCGCGAATATATTCATTTGCCATGTTAGCCTCCCTTCTTACTGCTATTGCAGTTCAATAATTTACTTGATCTTTTCAAACACTCTAAGTTTCGCACTCTGAGAACGTTTATTCTCAGCAAGTTCTTTTTCACTTGGTAAAATAGGCTTTCTAGTTATTACCTTACCTTTTGATGTCTTGCCACATACACAGACCGGGAAATTAGGCGGGCATGTGCAAGGATTCTCATTTCTTCTGAAGTTATTCTTGGTTATTCTGTCTTCCAATGAATGGAAAGTAATAACGCAGAGCCTTCCTCCGGGATTAAGGAAATCAATAAATCCATCCAAAGAGTTCTGCAAAACATCCAACTCTCTGTTAAGGGCTATTCTAATAGCCTGATAAGTTCTCTTGGAAGGATGGCCTCCCTTTTCTCTCATCTTGGCAGGTATAGCCGCCTTAATGATGTCATTGAGCTGTCCCGTTGTTTCTATTGGAGATTTAGCTCTTTCTATACAGATATGCTTTGCAATATTCTTGGCAAATTTATCTTCTCCAAAATCTCTTATGATGTGGAAAAGTTCCATCTCAGAATAGTCATTGATAATATCTCTGGCTGTCAGTGTCTGTCTCTGGTCCATTCTCATATCGAGAGGAACATCTTCTTTATAGGTAAAACCTCTTTCAGCGTTATCAAGCTGGTAAGATGACACTCCAAGATCAAGCAGGATGCCGTCAACTCCGGTAACTCCAAGAGCCTTCAGCCTCTCCACAGCATTTTCATAGTTATCTCTGATGATAGTGACTCTGGATTCATAAGGTTCAAGCCTCTTTGTTGCTGCACAGATAGCGTCTTCATCCTGATCCGTGCCGTACAGATGTCCTCCATCTGTCAGTCTCTCAGCAATATGTGAAGAATGTCCTGCACCACCAAGAGTTCCATCAAGATAAATTCCATCAGGCTTAATATTCAAATTGTCCAGGCACTCATCAAGGAGTACTGAATAATGTTTGAATTCCATACTTTTTCCTTACTATTGTTGAGCCATGCACCATACTCGAAAAGCTTCTAAGTTCAGCTTAAATGCTTAAACCGTACTCACTCATCTTAGCTGCAATTCCATTGATGTCATCGAAGGTGCTTGCCTTCTCCCATTCTGCCTTACTCCAGATTTCAGCTCGATTACCTACACCTGCTATAACAGCTTCTTTTTCTATTCCCGCATGCTGCAGGAGATTCGCTGGCAAAAGAATTCTTCCCTGCTTGTCGACTTCCGCATCAATTGCTCCTGCGATGAAGAAACGGCCAAGCATTCTGGCTTCAGGTTTATCCATGGGCAGGGACTGTAGTTTTTCTTCAAACTGATTCCATCCCTCTTCTGCGAACACAAAAAGGCATCCGTCAAAGCCCTTGGTAACCACAAATTGATCACCCAAAAGCTCGCGGAATTTAGCAGGTATTATGAGTCTTCCCTTAGCATCTATGGAATGACTATATTCGCCTTTAAATGCTGCTCCCACTTAATTTACCACTTTTCTACCACTTTTAACCACTTTTTGCCACTTTTTACCACCTAAACACATTATAGAACACTTTTTTCTTACTGTCTATTAAAAATCCATGAAAAAAAATGCCCTCCTGAATCAAAAATTCAAGAAGACATTTTTCATTGAAAAAAATATTCTGTTTATTACTTTTCGCGCATTTTAAGACGTTTAATGATCATAGCCGTCACTGAAAATACAACAAGACATAGGGCAAGCATCTGTGACACCGGAAGTCCTGTGGTATGCATTATGAGCTGGTCAGTTCTAAGTCCTTCTATCCAGAATCTTCCAAGGCCATAGCCACCAAGATATAAAAGAACTATCTCACCATCGAACTTCTTATGTTTGATATACAAAAGCACTATCATAAGAAGGCACAGGTTCCACATACTTTCATAAAGAAATGTCGGACTCACCTGAATATAGTTTGTTCCTTCCACCATGTGAGCCTTCATAAGCTCAGTTATCTCTCCGCTTCTTACAGCTTCCACAGGAAGTCTCATGGCAAAAAGATTATCTGTATATTCACCAAAAGCTTCTCTGTTAGTAAAATTGCCCCATCTTCCCATTACCTGACCAAGTAAAAGCCCGGGCATGATAGTATCTGTGAGCAAAAAGAAATTAACTTTTTTGATCCTGCAATAAATAAACGCCGTAAGGAATCCCGCTATCACGCCACCATATATTGCAAGGCCGCCATTTCTGATGTTAAACACACTGATAGGATTATCTTTATAGTAATCCCAGGCAAAAAACACATAATATATTCTGGCTCCAATAATTGAAAAAGCAATTATAAAAGTTGCCACATCCCAGTATGTATCAGGATTCTGGCCTGTTGCCCCGGCAACTTTTGAAATAAGAATAAGTGCCAGAAAAAAGCCCAATCCTATGATCACTCCATATAAAGCAATACTAAAGCCAAAAACAGTAAAACTCTTTGGGACATTCTCCAAATAGATATTTAAGTGTGGAAACGCAATATCCATCTTCCCCATTATATCCGGCATAACATCCTCCACTTTTTATACGTTAAACCTAAACAGGATAACATCTCCATCCTGAACCACGTACTCTTTTCCTTCCATGCGGACAAGACCTTTTTCTCTTGCTGCTGCAAGTGAACCCTCTCTAAGAAGATCCTCGTAGTTGATAACTTCAGCCTTGATAAATCCTCTCTCAAAATCTGTATGGATCTTACCTGCTGCCTGAGGAGCCTTTGTTCCAATCTTGATTGTCCATGCTCTTGTCTCATCTTCACCTGATGTAAGGAAGCTCATAAGACCAAGTGTCTTGTAGCTTGCTGCAATAAGCTTATCAAGTCCAGACTCTGTAAGTCCCATGCTCTCAAGGAACTCTGCCTTCTCATCAGCTTCAAGTTCTGAAATTTCAGCTTCGATCTGAGCACTGATAACAAATACCTCGCTACCTGACTTTGAAGCAAGTTCTCTTACAGCTGCAACATATTTATTAGAAGCTCCATCATCGGCGAGATCCTCATCTTTAACATTTGCAGCATAGATAACAGGCTTCCATGTGAGAAGATCATAGCCATTCATAAGTGCAAGTTCGTCTTCATCATCAATCTCAAGTTCTCTTGCCATCTTATTTTCTTCAAGAGTTGCCTTTATCTTATTTAAAAGATCCAGCTCTTTTGCTGCAGTCTTATCCATACGTGCAGTCTTAGCAACCTTTGCTATTCTTCTCTCAAGAACCTCAAGATCTGCAAAAATAAGCTCAAGGTTAATCGTCTCTATATCTCTTGCAGGATCAACTGATCCATCTACATGAACCACATTAGGGTCCTCAAAGCATCTTACAACGTGCACGATAGCATCTGTCTCACGAATATTTGCAAGGAACTGGTTTCCAAGTCCTTCACCCTTTGATGCACCCTTTACAAGTCCTGCTATATCAACAAACTCGATTGTTGCAGGTGTAACCTTCTTGGAATGATAAAGATCCCCCAAAAGCTTAAGTCTCTTGTCAGGAACTGCAACAACTCCAACGTTAGGATCAATTGTTGCAAAAGGATAATTAGCTGCAAGCGCTCCTGCATTTGTAAGTGAATTAAAAAGTGTTGACTTACCTACGTTTGGTAAACCTACTATGCCTAGTTTCATTTTTATATATCTCCTTCTAAAAATGCTTTATTTAAGCCATTTGTTATCTCAGCT
>NZ_ATVR01000012.1 GCF_000420825.1 Butyrivibrio sp. AE2015
ACCGATATAAACTTAGTCTTAATAAACTATCACCAAATGAATACTACAGATACATAAAAACCGGAGAATATCCAAAGAAGATGCTGGTCTAAAAAATGGGTGTAAATTTCAAATACTGTCCTTGACATGGGTAGTAGTTTATTTTAAATTGCAGGTGGCTGAGCTATTGAAAAAGAGCTATATGCCCAAAACAGCAGCTCGCTCTCATAACATTGGGAGCCGAGGGAATAAATCCTTATACGTTCTAGAAGTATCAACATCTACTGTTCCTAGCACTACGCATTCTTGAATGTCGCCACTTCTGTTGTTTTTGATTTCGGTGCGCGAGGCACCTTAAATTATCTCCCTGCAGTTCTTGAATTCGGAGGCCGAAGCACTTTAAAGTAGCCACTCCTACTGTTCTCGGATTCAGAGCCTGAGGCATTAAAACCCAGCCACACCGTAGGTGCTTGCCATTGACGGGTTCTGAGGAAAACGCTACAATGTTGAATCCGACGGTGCGTGAAAATCTACTGTTCCCATCATCCTCACCGTCGGCAGAGCCTACAGGGCGTTTTTCTCAGACTCAGTCAATGGTGGCGGACGCTGCCAATTACTTACCAATCAATTACCAATTTCTTAAGCCTATACATAGAAAACAGGGACGGTTCTAATGACTTATAAAAACAAGTCATTAGAACCGTCCAATCACTTACGCATATACAAATAAAGAGGATTACTGTGCGCCCAAACATGTTGCGCAGTAATCCTCCCGTTAATCTACAACGATATTCTTTTATAGCATTATCATTGCCTTAAACTCCTATGAGCAATACTGCAACATCATTAACGTTTGTCCCGGTGGGGCCTGTTATAACAAGACCATCTACGAGCTTTAATGCATTATATGAATCATTATTGGCAAGAACATCAGATATTGTTATTTCTTTTGTCAAAAGAGCTTCTTTTGTGTTTCCATCCACAATGCCGCCTGCGGCGTCTGTTGGCCCGTCTGTTCCGTCACTTCCAACAGAAAATGCACATACATTCTTAAGGCCGCCTATGCCTTCTGCACAAGCCAGGGCAAGCTCCTGATTTCTGCCGCCAAGGCCTTTTCCTGTAAGTTTTACTACTGTCTCACCGCCCATGATATAGGCAAGCTTTTTTCCATCTCCTGAGTGTTCTCTTGCAATGGCAGAAATAAACTGCCCTGCTGCCTTTGCTTCACAGTCAAGACATGCAGTCAGGACAATAGGTTCATATCCAAGTTCCTTGGCCTTTATGGAAGCTGAAGCACAAAGCTGCTTAACACTTCCTGTAACTATAGTTGTAACATTAGACAGCTCTTTTGGTGTCTCCTCAGTTAAAAGAGCTTTCACATCTCCTGTCACTTTAAGGCTATATTTATTTATGATTCCAATTGCATCCTCAGTCGTTGCTGAGTCAGGGTACGCCGGCCCTGATGCGATCATATCAAGAGGATCGCCGATTATATCTGAAAGAATAATCGAAAAGACTGTTGCCGGCTCACACATTTTTGCAAAACGGCCGCCCTTAACATTTGAGAGTCTCTTTCTTATAGTGTTTATCTCTGTGATACTTGCTCCTGATGAGAGAAGCTGCTTATTGATATCCTGAAGTTCAGAAAGAGACACCTTGGGATCTTCAAACAGCGCTGAACCGCCACCTGAAACAAGGAAAATAACAAAATCATCTTTTGAAAGACCTGATACAAGCTTTTCTGCTTCTTTTGTTGAAGCTACAGAGTTTTCATCAAGAACAGGGTGTCCTGCCTCAAAGCATCTGATTCCGGCTATCTGTTCCTTAACATGATCATATTTTGTAATACAGACTCCGTCTATTATTTTATCGCCAAGTTCATCTTTTGCAGCCTTGGTCATCTGCCAGGCAGCTTTACCTATTGCGACGAGATATATTTTCCCATAACACGCAGGTAACTTCTTAAGAGCTTTTTTTACCGCATTATCGGGTAGTGCACTCGCGATTGAAGCATCGATTATTTCTTTTGCATCTTCTCTTATACCCATGTTTTACCCCCATTGATACTTATGTAGCATGTTTTATTCATCCTCATCTTCTTTAGAACTTTCTCCAAGCAAGTGCTCCAAAGCTGTATCCTTTGCATATGTCAGATGAGTTTTATTTATCCTGTCTGCGCCTTTATAATCACCACTTATTAGTTTATCAATTATATCTGAGTGCTCTTTTTGAGACTCATCAAAACGTTCTCTTGTAGATAAAGAGAATATTCTAAATAGCATATTCATATTTCTGACTTTTCTGTAAAGCTCCATCAGAATACTGTTATCACAGCACTCAATGATAAATCTGTGAAATTTGGAATCAACTTCAATATACATGTCAAGATCATCATCTTTATGATACTTTTTGAAATCCTTTTTATAATCCGTAAGCTTCTTTTGCTGCTCTTTTGTAAGCTCTTTTGGAAGGTTCAATATAGCGTAGGACTCTAAAAGTTCTCTGATCTCATATATCTCAATTATCTCTTTTTGTGTAAACTCTCTTACAAATGTCCCCTTATTTGGAATTTCTTTTACAAGCCCATCTGCAGATAATTGCTTTAAGGCCTCGCGAACAGGGCTCCTGCTAACTCCAAGTTCCTTGGAAAGCTCCACTTCCTGAAGCCAGAACCCCGGTGCATACTCCCCTGAGACAATAGCTTTTTTAATAATAGAATATACCTGATGACTTATTGTATTTACCTGCAGTTTTTTTGTTGGCATGCGTTTTTCCCCATATAATACGATTTCTGATAAAAAAACTTATCATCAGAATTATACCAAATTTCGAGCTGTTAAAAGAAATAATCCGGTCCAAAAGTCTGTATATTTGGACCGGATCTTTCGCATATAGTCTTAATGAATGAACAAGCTAAGAATGATTATAAGAATCGATCCAAAGATCGGTATTGCTATTGTTGATACTGTCCACGTCTTAAGTGATGTCTTAATATCCATTCCTGAGAAGTTGGTTACTACATGGAAGTAAGAGTCATTAAGGAAGGAAGGCATCATAGCTGTAAGGCAGACTGCCAAAGCTGCAAGATATGGATTGATTCCAAGTGTAGCCATCATAGGTGCTACGATTGCTGAACCTGTGATCATAGCAACTGTTCCTGAGCCCTGTGGGAATCTCATGATCGTTCCAATGAGGAGTGGAACAAGGATTGCCGGAATACCCATAGCTACAATTCCGTTAGCCATTATCTGAGCTGCACCTGTTGCTTTAACAACAGCACCTAAAGCACCACCGGCTGCTGTGATAAATACTATAGGGCCAGCGTCCTTACAAGCTTCTCCCATCATAGCAATTACAGTCTTGTTATCAAGGTCTTTTGCCAGTCCAAATGCACCAATGCAGAGAGAGATGAAAAGGGCGATGATTGGTGTTCCAAGGAACTGTACGATCTGTCCGACCATTGTGGCCTTAAGTGCTGTCTGTCCTACCAATGTATTTAAAAGAATAAGTACTACAGGTAAAAGAAGAATTGTAAATGAAATAAATGCTCCAGGGAGCTTTTCTGTTGAAAGAAGCTCTGCAAAATCTGCATTTTCAAGATCTTTTCCTGCATTTAACTTAGCTTCGATCCTGTCGAGAACCTTAAGCTGATCTTCTGTATATTTTGATCTGTCAATCTCAGATGGAACAACAAATTTATCCTTGTACTTTTCACCGAACCAGCGGAATAAGAATACTGATACGATGAAAAGAGGAATTGAGAAAAGAAGTCCTGCAATAATGAAAAGACCAAGATCGATGTTTATGCCATTCTGCTGGAATGTGCTGATAACAGCAAGTGGTCCAGGTGTCGGAGGAACCATGAAATGAGTAATGTAAAGGCCCATTCCAAGGATACCACCAAGCCATACCATTGATTTCTTGGTAAGTCTTGAGAACTCTTTTGCAAGAGAAGAAAGAATTACGAATCCGCTGTCACAAAATACAGGGATAGAAACAACAAATCCTGTAAGTCCAAGAACAACGTCTGCATTTTTTACACCTACAAGTTTTAATATTGTAAGTGCCATTCTCTTGGCTGCTCCACTCTTTTCCATAAAGATACCCATTATTGTACCAAAGCCAATAACGATACCAATAGATGTCATGGTGCTTCCAAAACCGCCAGTTACAGTACTTACTGCAACTGATAAAAGATTGCCACCTTCATTTCCTGTTCCAACAAGAAGTGCGTTTCCTGAAAGGATTGCAATAAAGATAGCAGACACGATCATCGCCGGGAAGGGATGAAGACGTGTGCAGATGATGAGAACCATCATCACAACAATACCGATAAGCATTGCTAATACTGGATTCATAAAAGAAACCCCCTTTCACTTTTTGTGAATTTTATATAACAGGTCCGAGACAGTGAATGTCTATTGCGCTGAAATACTGAATCGCCTCATTTTTTGTCATCTCTCCGTTCAGTACCCGCAATAATTTATCAAAGGCCTCTTCCCCTACCTGTTCTATAGTTTTTTCTCCCGTTATGATAAGACCGGCATTGAGGTCCATATCGTCCTTCATATTTTCATAAGTATTTGGATTGCCACAGATCTTTATTACAGGCATGCTAGGGAACCCCTGTGGTGCTCCGCGTCCTGTTGAAAAGCACATGAACTGAGCACCCGTTGCAGCCATGCCGGTAAGGATTTCTGGTTCTCTTCCAGGTGTATTTTTTATCCAAAGTCCTTTCTGATCAGTGATGTGCTCCGGATACTCCAAAACACCCTGAATTGGTCTTGTGCCGCTCTTCACAATAGCTCCAAGACTCTTTTCCTCTATACTTGAAAGACCTCCAGCAATATTCCCCGGTGTAGGCTGTCCCCTTCTCATATCACAGCCTATACTCTTTGCTCTGTCCTCCATTTCAGTAACAATCTGGTATATTTTGTCTGCCACTTGTTTGTTGACAGCTCTTTTAGCTAAAAGATGTTCTCCACCAAGGAACTCTGTAGTCTCGCCAAAGACTACTGTTGCCCCAAGGTCAACAAGCTTATCAGCTACATATCCGATAACACAGTTTGATGCCATTCCGCTGGTGGTATCAGAAGCGCCGCATTTAATTGCCATTACTATTTCTGATACGTCAGCCTTCTCCCTTTGCTGACCTGAGATCTCTATTACAAGTCTTCTTGCTATGTCAGTACCCTCTCGTATAGCCTTTGAAACTCCGCCAAGGGCCTGAATGTGAATTATTTCTGTTGGCTTACCTGTGGCTGAAAGCTCCTCATACATTCTTGCATGATCTGTTCCCTCACAACCAAGGCTTACAATCAGCACTGCTCCGACGTTGGGGCTTTTTCCCAAACTGATAAGTGTATCTGTAACCCTGTCAAGGTCAGGTGGAAGCTGACAGCATCCCTGATGATGCATGTAGGTAACAGTTCCCTGAACTTCCCTGCAGATGGCATTTGCTACATCATTTGCGCAGGTTACAGATGGGATAACAGCCACATAATTTCTAGAGCCAACTGAGCCATCTTTTCTTCGATAACCATTCCAAGTTGTCATGACTTATCCCCCTTTTTCTCAAGATCTCCTCTTCCCCTCATGCTATCAAGGTTGTGAACGTGTACATACTCGCCAAACTTTATATCATGAGTGGCTACTCCAATTTCCTCGCCGTACTTTGTTATCTGCTCGCCTTTCTTTATATCTTTTACGGCAATCTTATGGCCATAAGGAACATTTCCAATTACTTTTACATTTGTCTTTTGGCCCTTTTTATCTCTGATCTCAACTTCTGTCCCATCAGTTATATTTTCTGCAAAAATGGTGGCGACGTTATCGAGGTCATTTACTTTAAGAGCGATTTTTACTTCCCCCATACTCCCTCCTTCTCAATTTTCAGGTGCAACAGCAAGTACACTTACCCCGTCAGGGATCACAACTACACTGGCATCTTTTCCTTTTATTCCATAAGCTATCTCAAGTGCTTCATCAGGAGTTTTTGCTGGTATCATGTTGCACTTTTTAACAGTCTCAGGATCAAGATATGTTGTAACAAGGATCATCTTGTGTTTATGAAGGATCCTTGCATAGATCTGAGGGCACCACTGCTCAGGGATCGTATCCTTAGCAGGAATCTTTGATAGATAAGCATCGATTTCCTCCGGTGTTCCCATCTGGATCAGCTTTTCAAAATGTGTTCCACCCATGCCATCAGCGCAGCTGCAGCACATTATGATCACGCCGTCTTCTCCGGCACAGGCTTCCGCTGTGGCAACTGCCTTAGGGCTCTGATACAGATTCTGATCAAGCGGATATCCTCCATTACTTGTAACAACTATATCTCCGGTAATACTAGGGCACTGTGACCACTCTCTTATAAACTTAACTCCCTGTGCATGTGCGGCCTCAAGGTCACCGGCCCAGGCAGCAATAACTTTTTTCTCAGCGTTAAGTGCAACATTTAAGATAAACTGCACGTTCACTCTTCTTGCGGCACACAACATATCCTCATGTATAGGATTATGCTCAAGTACCCCGGTTTTTGCATACTTACTGGCTATTGCCTGATAGGAATGATTCATGTTTACAGTTTCCTGTGAACAGATTCCTGGCAAAATACTCTTTCTGCCACCGGAAAATCCGGCAAAGAAATGAGGCTCAATAAAGCCTTCACAGATAAGAAGGTCACACTCTGTAGCAAGCTTATTAACATGGAATTCCGCGCCTGATGGAAGTGTTCCCATATCAGCAAAGTCAGCCGGCTCAAATGCATTATTGATGGCGATCTTCTCGTTATCTACTATCTCATCGCCAAACATTCTGCGCTGTTCTTCCTCAGTGGTTGCCCTGTGAAGACCTGTGGCAATAAGTATCGTGATATCAGCATCAGGGCTTCCCTTTCTGATCTCTGCAAGCTCTAATGGAAGTGTTATTTTACTAGGCACAGCTCTCGTGTGGTCACTTGTTACCAGAACAACTTTCTTTTTACCTTTGGCAAGTTCGCAAAGTGGCGCCACTCCGATCGGATGCTCTAAAGCTTCTTTTACAAGCTCTACCTCTGTTTTTTCAGTTTTAAATTCGTGCATTTTTGCTGTGATAACAGCTTTAAGATTCTCCTCCTCCACATGAATGTCCATAGTGGACGTGTAGTAAGGAATAGAAATTGTTTTTTTCATACCCCGCCTCCAATAAGATGTATCATGTATACATCATACATTCATTGTAGACTTGTGTATCTGATATTACAATGTGGTTTTATCTATTTTTCGACCAAAAAAGTGACAAAAAAAATGGTTTGTAAATGGTGATTATTTCCATTTACAAACCATTGCCTGTTGTTCTATTCAGTTTCCATCAAATCTCAGCTGCTCTCTTTAAAGCATCATCTATATGAGGAAGGAAGTTTTCTCTTCCGACAAGTTCTACGAAACCATCTTTTTCCATAGTGTTCATAGGCTGCTCATTAACATGTGAAAAGACAAGCTGGACATTGTTTTTCTTACATCTGTCGTATAGCTGCTCAAGTGAATGCATAGCTGTTGCATCGATAGCAGGTACACCACGCATACGGATAACAAGTGCTCTTGTGAAATCCTTGAAGCTGATCTCTGCAATCTGTTCAGCATCACCAAAGAACATAGGTCCTGAGATTTCATATACTCTTACGTGCTTTGGAATATCCTTAAGCTCCGGTCCATCAGGATCATCTTCAGGATCAAAATACTTCCATCCGCGAACTCTTGACTCTTCGCTCATTCTCTTCATGAAAAGAACACAAGCTGCAACCATACCAACTTCAATAGCTACAACAAGATCAAATACTACAGTAAGAACAAATGTTGTTACAAGAACTATGATATCGCTCTTTGGAGCTGTTTTGCACAGATGAGCAAAGGTCTTGTACTGGCACATATTGTAAGCAACCATGAAAAGAATTGATGCAATGGTTGGCATAGGAATAAGTGCAGCAAGTGGCATGAGAATAACAAGTACCAAAACAAGGCAGATTGCGTGAACCATACCTGCAATAGGAGTTCTTCCACCGTTTTTAATGTTAGCAGCTGTTCTGGCAATAGCGCCTGTCGCAGGTATACCACCAAATAAAGCTGAACCAATGTTACCAACACCCTGAGCAACAAGTTCCATATTGGATCTGTGCTTAGAATCGATCATGCTGTCTGCAACAACACATGACAAAAGAGATTCTATTGCAGCGAGGATTGCTATTGTGAATCCATCTCCTGCTACAGACTGAATTGTCTTAAAGCTAAATTCCGGTATATGAGGAGTAGGAAGTTTCCCACTTATCTCATAAAGATCACCGATTGTATTAACATGAAGTCCACCAAACTTAACAATAAGGATACCAACGATAACTGCTATAAGAGATCCGGGGATCTTCTGATTAACCTTAGGCCATACGATCTGGATAGCAAGGCAAAGAAGTCCTACAAGAAGTGCCTGACAATTAAAGGTTCCAATATTTTTTACGATTGCTTCCACCTTATCAACAGTCTCAACAGTAGCTGTTCCAGCAGGATATGTAAGTCCCAAAAAGTCTTTTACCTGACCTATTGCAATTGTTACTGCAATACCTGCTGTAAATCCAGTTGTAATTGTATAAGGAATAAATTTGATAAGGGAGCCAAGCTTAAATACTCCCATCAGAACAAGTAAAATACCAGCAAAAATAGTTGCAAGAGCAAGACCATCCATTCCCTTTGTTGCTACGATACCGGCTACGATAGTAGCAAATGCAGCTGTCGGTCCTGCGATCTGAACTCTGCTGCCGCCAAGGAATGAAATAATAAATCCGGCAACGATCGCTGTGTACAGACCTTCCTGTGGTCCAACACCTGAAGCAAGAGCAAGTGCAATTGAAAGGGGAAGTGCTATGATAGCAACAATGATTCCCGCAACAAGATCAGTTGCAAACTGCTTGCCATTGTAGCCCTTAAGGGCCGTAAATAACATGGGTTTTAATTTTTCGTTTTCCATAATCTCCTCACCTGAATAAATAAACTAAAAATCACCAAGAAATATAATACAACAACTAAAACAATAAGCAAGAAAAAAAACGCGGAAGATGCATTATTTTTCCCGCATCTTCCGCGCTTATTTTTTTACATATTTATATCAATCCATTATTCTGCTACTGTGCAATACATGAAATACTTGTATCCAAGTGGGCTTGAGAAGAAGCCGTTTACCTTGTCAGAGATCATGTAAAGATCTGTGTAGTAGTAGATTGGGCAGATGCAACCTGTTGACATAAGAAGGTCTTCTGCTCTGTGCATAAGTGCATAACGAGTGTTAGCATCTGTGCACTTCTTGATGTCAGCGATAACTACATCATATGTCTCAGCCCAAGTTCCGTTCTCAACCTTTGTGTCATATCCAAGGTCTGTAAGATCGATTGAGTATGCAGCAACCTTAGCGTTGTCGCCCTTACCGAACTGAACATCGTTGTTACCTGAAGCTGTTGTCCACATATCAAGGAATGAAATAGGATCGTTGTAATCACCAAGCCAACCGTTACGAGCGATTGAATAGTTACCAGCTTTACGTGTATCAAGGAATGTAGCCCACTCCTGGTTCTCAAGGTTAAGTGTGATACCTACACCAGCAAATGTTGACTGAATAGCTTCACCGATTGCCTTGTGTCCCTCTGATGTGTTGTAGAGGTATGTAAGTGTTGGGAAGTCTGTGAACTGCTGTGTAGACTCATCAAATGTGTAGTACTTCTTAAGTGTTTCAAGTGCTGAAGTCCAGTTTGCTTCGTAAGCTGCATCTGTTACATCGTAGTAACCTGTGAAGCTTGAATCTGGTCCGGCATTCTCATAGAACTGAGATCCATCAGCATCTGTAAGACCCATAGCAACGAATGAAGAAGCAGGAACCTGTCCACCCTGTGCTATATCGTTTACAATGTAGTTTCTGTCGATGAGAAGTGCAAGTGCATTACGAACTTCATTCTCAGCATTTGCTTTTTCAGCACCTGTAAGAGTACTTGTTGAAGGAAGAATCTCTTCATTGATGTTCCAGCATACATAGTATGTTCCAAGCTGACCTGCTGTTACAAACTGTGTAGGATAGTTCTCTTTAAGAGAAGCGATCTCGTTTGTAGGAACATCATCGATGAACTCCCAGTCACCATTCTCAAAGTTAGCGAGCTGGTTGTTAGCATCATCTGAAAGATAGAAGTTAATCTCGTTCATTGTTACGTTAGCAGCATCTACAAAGTTCTCATTCTTTGTAAGAGTGATAACTGAGTTGTGCTCCCATGATGTCATTGTGTAAGCACCATTGTTTACATATGTAGAAGGATCTGTAGCCCATGACTCGTTAGCAACAACATCCTCACGAACAGGCATATATGTTGGGAATGCAAGAAGCTCATTCCAATATGCGATTTGGTTAGCAAGTGTAACTTCAAGAGTCTTATCATCGATAGCTTTTACATTAAGCTTTTCTTCTCCTGTTGCGCCGTCAGCCCAAATATCAGCATATCCGTCAACAACTTCGAACATGTAGCCGTAGTCTGCTGCAAGAGCCTGGCTTGCTGCACGGTTCCATGCAAATACGAAATCACCAGCTGTTACAGGCTGTCCATCTGACCATGTAAGACCATCACGAAGTGTGTAAGTATAAGTAACTGTTCCATCCTCATTCTCAACACCATCTACAAGTGCTTCTGCACAGTCTGGCTGAAGCTCAAGGTTTCCGTTTGCATCAAGTCCCCACTTAGCAAGACCTGAGAAAAGGTGGTTGATCATTGTTGCACCATCAACTGCAGAGTTAAGTGCTGGATCAAGTGTTGCAGGTTCAGAAGCAAGACAAACATTTATTACACCCTTGTTTGTTCCTGCATCAGCTGCTGGAGCAGCTTCTGTTGAAGCATTAGCATCAGAAGCTGTTGTTTCTGTGCTCTGTGGCTGCTGAGTATCTGTGCTCTGTGGAGCTGTCTCTGATGATGCACCACAAGCTGCAAGGCTCAGTACCATTGATGAAGCAAGTAATACTGATAATAACTTCTTTTTCATAATTATCCTCCTTGTAAGATAATAAGTTTTTTTATAAAAAATGCTGGATCGCATCTTCTATCTTTTAATGAAAAACTACATTATTTTGTTATTTTGCAACATCTTCAATATGATGGCAGGCTACAAAATGTCCTGATGAAACCTCTTTAAACTCAGGCATGCTCATTGCGCAGTCTTCCTTTGCATATGGACATCTTGTTCTGAATGGACATCCCGAAGGAGCATTCAGAGGGCTTGGAATATCGCCAGAAAGAACAATTCTCTTATTGGCCCTAGCTATCTTTGGATCCGGTACAGGTACCGATGAAAGAAGGGACTTGCTGTATGGATGCAGCGGATTGTTATAAATTTCCTCAGCATCAGCAAGTTCTACCATTTTTCCAAGGTACATAACCGCAATTCTGTCACTGATATGTCTTACAACCAAAAGGTCATGAGCAATGAAAAGATATGTAAGTCCCAATTTGTCCTGAAGCTCATCAAACATGTTTATGACCTGAGCCTGAATAGAAACATCAAGGGCTGAAACCGGCTCATCGCACACGATAAATTCCGGATTTACAGCAAGGGATCTTGCGATACCGATACGCTGACGCTGTCCGCCTGAAAACTCGTGGGCATATCTTGATGCGTGCTCAGAGTTAAGTCCTACATAGCTCATAAGCTCAAGGATACGCTCTCTTCTCTCTTCCTTGGTCTTGTAAAGGCCGTGGATATCAAGAGGCTCTCCGATAATGTCGGACACTGTCATTCTAGGATTAAGTGATGAATAAGGATCCTGGAAAACCATTGTGGCTTTCTTTCTAAACTCTTTTATGTCATCCTTAGTCTTGATCTGCTTTCCGTCATACCAGATTTCTCCGGCTGTTGGCTTATAGAGGTTCAAGATCGTACGTCCTACTGTCGTCTTTCCACATCCTGATTCTCCTACAAGTCCAAGTGTCTCACCTTTTTTTATGGTAAAAGAGACATCATCTACTGCCTTGAGAGGCTTAGTCTTAAAGAATCCTACATTTACATTGAAATATTCTTTAAGATGTTTTATTTCTACAAGATTCTTTTTATTTGATACTTCACTCATCAGTTAACCCTGCCTTCCATCTGCTTCTTAACGTTCATCCAGCAACCGGCAGCATGATCATCATTGATCTGCATGCGCTCTGCTCTTTCGCGCAAACATATCTTCATAGCCGCATCGCATCTGGGTGCAAATGGGCATCCCTTAGGCATATTGAGAAGGTCAATAGGAGTACCTGCAATAGGTTCAAGTTTCTTGCCCTCTTTGCCCTCTGTAGGGATTGAACGAAGAAGTCCTTTTGTATACTCGTGGCATGGATTATAGAAGATCTCATCCGCTGTACCCTGCTCACATATTGAACCGGCATACATAACAATTACTTCATCACACATCTGAGCTACTACCCCAAGGTCATGTGTGATCATTATGATTGCCATTCCAAGTTCCTTCTGAAGTGACTTCATAAGATCAAGGATCTGAGCCTGGATCGTAACGTCCAAAGCTGTTGTAGGCTCATCCGCAATAAGAATATCCGGCTCGCAGGCAAGCGCCATAGCTATCATTACACGCTGTCTCATACCGCCTGAAAACTCATATGGATACTGATTCATTCTCTTTTCAGGCTCATTTACATTAACGAGTCTGAGCATTTCTATTGCACGCTCTTTTGCCTGCTCTTTATTTCTGTCTGTATGAAGGAGAATTGCCTCCATCAGCTGATGTCCGATTGTATAAGTAGGATTGAGTGATGTCATTGGATCCTGGAAAATGATCGACACCTTATTTCCGCGTACAGTCTTCATGACTTTTTCACCGGATCCTACAAGCTCCTGTCCATCAAGTTTGATCGAACCGGAAACTATTTTTCCTGTTCCTGCAAGTATCTGCATGATTGAATATGCAGTAACTGATTTACCGGAACCAGACTCTCCTACAATTCCCAGGACCTTTCCTCTGTCCAGGTTAAAAGATATTCCATTAACTGCCTTTACCTCTCCGGCGTCTGTGAAGAATGAGGTATGAAGGTCTCTTACTTCAAGTAATCTCATCAATTTATACTCCCGATTATTTATTGTATTTCTGATCTTAGGTTCAACAGAACCTCGTCAGGTGATTACTTTTCCAACTTTGGATCAAATGCATCACGAAGGCCATCACCAAAAAGGTTAAGTGAAAGAACTATAAGTGAAATAACAAGTGCAGGTATTACAAGTCTGTATGGATATGATGAAATACCGTTAAGTGCATCTGAAGCCAGAGAACCAAGTGAAGGCATAGGTGCATTTACACCAAGTCCAAGGAATGAGAGATAACTCTCAGTGAAAATAGCACTTGGAATCTGAAGAGCTGTTGAAATAATGATTACTGAGAAGCAGTTAGGAATAAGGTGCTTTAAGATGATCCATTTTCCTCTTGCTCCTGCAGCCTGTGATGCAAGAACATATTCCTGCTCACGAAGTGAAAGGATCTGACCTCTTATGAGTCTTGCCATTGAAACCCAGTAAAGAACACCAAACACTATAAACAAACTGATGATGTTTGAACCGATCTTGGCAAGCACCGTTCCATCCAGGGCGCCTTCCATAACTACCTTAAGTACTGATGAAAGAAGGATGACCATGAGCATATCAGGAAGAGAATAGATGATATCAACTATTCTCATGATTATCAGGTCGACCTTTCCTCCTGCGTATCCGGCAACTGAGCCAATCGTCATACCAATGATAAGAACGATAATGCTGGCAAAAAATCCAACTGCTAAAGAAATTCTTGTTCCGTAAACAACACGGATGAAGTAATCTCTTCCCTGAGAGTCAGTTCCAAAGATATGAGGAATAACTGTCTCTCCTGCTTCCATTCTTCTGATCTCTGATCTTCCGTACTCAAAAGGTCTAAGATCATTGAAGGAATTATCTACCGGCTTACCCGGTGTCATACCAAGCATCTGATCATATGAGTATGGCCAGAACATTGGGATGAAAATAGCTGCCAGTGTAATGATCACTATTATAAAGAAGCAAACTGTTGCAACTTTATTCTTTAAAAGTCTCTTAACGCTATCCTTAAAGAATGTTGATGAAGGACGCATCTGAACCATGTATTCTTTTTCTTCTTCTGTAGCAGGAATGAAATCGTCCATGTTAACCTGCGCACTAAGCTTTGAAATGTCCATCTGGAAAATCTCCTAACAATTTATTGAAATAATGCTTTTATTCTAATGTAATCCTCGGATCTACAACCTTGTACATGATATCTCCCACAAGGTTCATGATTACGATAAGTGTCGCAAGAACGATCGTTGTTCCCATAACCAGTGGATAATCACGACCTGTAATACTGTTTACAAATGCTCTTCCAATCCCGGGAACTGCAAAGATCTGCTCAACTACAAGTGAACCTGTAACGATTCCTGCAAGCATAGGTCCAAAGTATGTGATTACAGGAATAAGAGAATTCTTAAGGGCATGTCCGAAAATTATCTTCATTCCTGAAACACCTTTTGCCTTGGCTGTTCTGATGTAGTCCTGACCAAGAACCTCAAGCATCGATGACCTTGTAAGCCTTGTGATATAAGCCATTGGATAAAGGGAAAGTGTTACGACCGGAAGAACAAGTCCATTTTGTGAAGCACCGTTTGCCGGGAACACTTTAAGCTTTATTGCAAAAAGAATAAGAAGAAGTGAACCCATGATAAATGATGGCATAGACACAAATGCTGTCGTAATTATCATTATTATCCTGTCAATCAGCTTGTTTCTTCTAAGAGCTGCAACAGATCCAAGGATCACGCCGCAGATAAGAGCTATAATAGCTGCTATAATACCAAGCTTGGCTGATGTCTTCATACCGTCAAAGATAATGTCATTAACGTTACGACCTCTCTGTTTTAATGATGGGCCAAAATCAAACTTTGTAACGATATCTTTCAAATACGTAAGATACTGGACTCCAAGCGGCTTATCCAGGCCATATTTGGCCTCCATCGCTGCCTTTACCGATTCGGTAACAGCTTTCTCACCTGTGAATGGTCCGCCTGGAACTGCATGCATTACGAAAAACGTAACTGTGATAACTACCCAGACTGTAACAATTGCAAGGATGACTCTCTTAACAATGTACATTAGTGTCTTTGTGTTCATTCTAAATTTCCACCTACCTGTTTTATTTGTTTATCTAGTTGCCATTAATGGTGCAAAGCGTTGACGCTTCAACGCACTACATCAACCATGCTATAAAAATTGCAATGACGCCTTATTATTGTGCGCCATTGCACTCATCGACAAGATTGTATACACGCATATAATCATGCAACTGCACTTATGTTATAGGAGTGCTTACTTTATGTCAAGCTAATCAGGTTAATTTCACTCTAATTGATTAATAAACATCAATCATCTTTGAGTAAAATACATATGTCCGTGGTGTGCGCACATTTGGTAAAGTTTGTTTTTTTGATTTTTTTTAATTAAATTTTTCACAACGAAAAAAATCTACGTAATTATTATATCATAATTACGTAGATTTATTAATTAAATTAAATTTAGTTTTAACCGATTAGAATTAATCAGTTGCTCAGGCGAAAAGCATCAGGTTTTGTCTTTCATTATCTTCCATTTGTCTTTTCTGGAGCGTCATCTGGTAAGAATCCAGCGCCTGCTGGGTCTTGAGTTGCTGATAAGCCTTTATAGAATTATCCTCTTCTTTATCCATCTGATATCCATTAAGTTCAAGTGCTGCATGTGAGTTGTATGACAGAGCATAATCGACTCCATTTGTCTGTGCTCCTACATTGGATCTTGAACTTGAAACCTTTTCAAGAGCACTGTCTATCGCACTTATGTCAAAATCTCCTGTAACATCATAGTCTGCTATTCCAAGGGCTTCCAAAGTTGAATTGTAAGTTGAAACCGTAGTCTCGGACCCGTTGTTGTCTGTAGCGACACTAAGATCCCCGCTTGAACCATCAAGAAGATTCTTTTCGTTGTACTGTGTACTTCCTGCTATATCTTCTATTCCCTGCTTGTACTGTTCAATCTGATTCTGAATTGCCTGCTTGTCATCGTCTGATAAAGTTCCATTCATTGCCTGAAGAGAAAGCTCTCTGATGGACTGAAGATAATCAGTTATTCCATCCATTGCTCCATCCTCAATGTTCAAAACAGATTTCGCAGATGTAAGGTTCTCGCTACCTGCATCAAGACCATTTACCTGTGACTTGGTTTTTTCCTGAATTGCCAACTCTGAAGCTCCCTGAGAAGCACTCTGATAAGTTCCGCCTGCCGCAATAGTGGAATATGGAGAGTAACTACCGTATCCACTCACAGATGAAATGCTGCTCATATCGACCTCCTTTTCTCATCATGTGAAGCAAAAAATATACTTACTTAAGGTAATCGTAGCATCATGTAAAGAAAATACTAGACGTAAAAATATTAATTTTGGGGGATTTTGAAATGATATTTCATAGAAAAAATGTAGCCATGAAACAAGAAGTCAAGACTTCAAGAAAAAATGAGCCACGAACCCCGTCCCTAGGGGCCACTTTTTCCGTATAACGCAAAAACACCCACGGGGGGACGTGAGTGCCTGCGATTTTCTTATGAGGGGGAGATAGTGATTGTCTCTAAACGGCTTAGAGAACTGTTTCATCACTAACCTTAATTAACAATATAAACTAAAATTGTGTTCAAAAAGTGAATAAAATAATCTTTTTTGTGAACTTTTTGTGGAGAAAAGGCGAAGTACTATCATTAAAATTATGTTTATCAATTCGAATATCTGCTGTAAATCTCTGCTAATTTACTGATTTCTTCAGGTGAAAGATTCTCAACTGCATATTCCATAAGACCATCTTTGTCGCCTTCATTTACATATTCCATAACTTCTCCGGCAGTTTCTGTATCAATATGATCCGCTATTATTTCAGTCACTGTTTCTCTATCCTCTTCAGAAAGAGACTCCAGAGCCTCTTTTACCTCCGGATGATCTGCTGCGATCTTATCAATATTATCCTCTATGAGGTCAACAGTTTTCTCAGCAACAATCTTTTTTGTTCCCTCTTTTATAATAGGGAGAGCTACATTTATGAACAATAAAACAACAACTCCCAAAATGATGATAGATATCATCAAATGCCCGAAAGCGCTGTTTTTATCCTCTTTCTTGTTTTGACGATATGCGTTTTTACGTTTGTTTTTTGACATTTTTTCTTTTACTCCAATTTATTTTTTATAATAGATTATATTTCTTTAATAGTTCGTACACATTTTGGAAACACTTACCCTGTACTATATAATCTATCAGAAGGACAAAACTTCTGAACCCCCAACAATACTTTTTTTCATACACGGGTTGTCTGGTTCCCCACCTGGCAACCCCTCCTCCCAAAATTCAGAGCCTTTTAAAGGCTCTTTTCTTTTTGGTAAAAAGAATCTGCAAAATAAAGAAACCAGCTTCTATTGTATCACAGAAGCCGGCTTCCAGATTATTTTTTAAGTTCAAGCCTTAAACAGTGTTGAAAGAATGCCTCTTCCAAGGCTCGCTCCCAAATTTCCTCCAAGAGTTTTTCCAAACTTACCAAACTTGCCACCGAAGGTCTTTCCAACCTCTCGACCTACAGTTCCTGCAACAGCATTTCCAACTGATTTTGCTGCCTGCTTTTTCTTTCTTGCCTCTGCAGCTTCTTCTTTTTCTTTTGCCTTAGCTGCTGCGGCTTCCTCTTTGGCCTTTGCCTTGGCTGCCTCTTCCTCAGCCTTTAGCTTGGCTTTTGCTTCAGCATCCGCAATGCCCTTTCTTTCAAGGAATTCATAGGCAGAATCCGGGTCTTCAGCTTCATAATATTTACTGTACAGAACGCTCTGCTTTATCTCTTTTTCTCTCAAAGAATCATCAATACCGCCCATCAATGACTGTGGTGGAAGGATCGATACCTTCTCTACAACAGTAGGCGTACCATCTTCATCAAGAAGAGAACATACTGCCTCTCCTGTTCCAAGCTCCTGAATAACATCAGCTGTCTTAAATGCAGGATTCTCCCTGAAGGAATCAGCTGCTGCCTTGACTGCCTTCATATCAGAAGGAGTATAGGCGCGAAGTGCATGCTGTATCTTATTTCCAAGCTGAGCAAGAACCCCATCCGGAATATCACGAGGATTCTGTGTTACAAAGTATATTCCAACACCTTTTGATCTGATGAGCTTAACAACCTGCTCGATCTTATCCATCAAAAGCTTTGGTGTATCTGCAAAAAGAAGGTGTGCTTCATCAAAGAAGAATACCATTTTAGGCTTATCAAGGTCTCCCACTTCAGGAAGTGTCTCGAAAAGCTCAGAAAGCATCCACAAAAGGAATGTTGCGTACAAAGTACCGTTGTTTATAAGGCTTGTGCTGTCCAGGATATTTATCATACCCTTTCCGCCTTCACCTGTTGTAAAGAAGTCTCTAATATTAAGCGCAGGCTCGAAAAAGAACTTGTCAGCGCCTTCAATTTCAAGAGAAACAATAGCTCTCACGATCGCTGCAATTGAAACTTTGCTGATATTGCCATAGTCTGCGGCGAACTCTTTATTGTTTTCAGAAATATAGTTGAGCATCGCCTTAAGGTCCTTGGTATCTACAAGGAGAAGGTCATTGTCATCTGCAATCTTAAAAGCTATTGACAATATATCCCTCTGAAGATCATTAAGTCCAAGGATCCTGGATAAAAGAAGCGGTCCCATTTCTGAAACTGTTGTGCGAAGAGGGATTCCCTCCTTGCCAAAAACATCCCAGAATGTTGCAGGATATTTTGTATAAGTAAAACCGGCTTCATCAAGGCCAAATCTCCTGATCCTTGCCTGCATGTCCTCTGAATCCCGGCCTTCGCTGACCATTCCGGAAAGATCACCCTTTACATCAGCCAGAAAAACCGGAACGCCCATGTCACTGAAACCTTCTGCCAGGACTTTTAGAGTAACTGTCTTTCCTGTACCTGTTGCTCCGGCTATAAGGCCATGCCTGTTAGCCATTTTAGGCAAAAGAAATACCTTTTCCCCATTCTCATTATTTGCCACCCAGATCTTACCATCTTTATACATACCGACCTCCCAACAAACATATTTATACGCTATATTTTATCACGTTTTCGTTATATATACATTTCAAATAAACAAGAAACCTGCATTTTACTGCAGGTTTCTACAATTAAAGCTGTTTATGGTAATCCTGAAGAGAATTTATGCTTCCGCATCCTTTTACCTTAACTTCATGTATTCCTTCTGCTGCCGCCTTGCCTGCTGCAACAGTAGTAATGTATGGAATACGGGCTTTTATTGCTGCTTTTCTTAAATATGCATCATCATGTTCAGTGTATTTACCAATAGGAGTATTGATAATAAGCTGTACCTCGCCGTTTTTGATGACATCTTCAACGTTAGGCCTTCCACCTTCATAATTCTTCATTATCCTGGTAGCACTGATTCCAGCCTCAGTGATTGTGTCATATGTCTTACCTGTAGCATAGATCTTGAATCCATCTGCAGCAAAGCTCTTTGCAAGTTCAGCTGCAGCAGGCTTATCTTCTGTATTAAGAGATATGAGCACAGCTCCTTCTAATGGAAGGGCAGCATTTGCGGCTTCTGAAGCCTTAAAGAAAGCTTCTCCGGGAGTCTTGGCTAGTCCAAGTACTTCACCTGTTGACCTCATTTCAGGTCCAAGGACAGGATCAACCTCAGGGAACATATTAAATGGGAATACAGCCTCTTTGACACCGTAATATGGTGGTTCTTGCTTTTTCTCTTTTTCCTGAATCAGCTCTTTTACCGGTGAAGGGCGTCCTGTTATAGATGCAGTAATGATATCTGTTGCAACAGGAACCATCTTGATACCGCAAACCTTGGAAACAAGAGGAACTGTTCTTGATGCACGTGGATTGGCTTCAAGAACGTAGACAGTGTCATCTTCGATGGCATACTGCATGTTCATAAGTCCCACTACATTCATCTCGACAGCGATCTTCCTTGTATATTCCTCGATAGTCTTAAGGTGCTTTTCTGAAATATGCTTGGATGGCACTATGCAGGCTGAATCTCCTGAGTGAATACCTGCAAGTTCAATATGTTCCATAACTGCAGGTACAAAAGCCTCGCTGCCATCACTTATGGCATCAGCCTCACATTCAAGGGCATTGTGGAGGAATCTGTCGATAAGGATCGGTCTGTCAGGTGTTACACCTACAGCTGCCTTCATGTAGCCTTCCATGCTCTCTTCATCTCTTACTATTTCCATTCCGCGTCCGCCAAGAACAAAAGATGGGCGAACCATTACAGGATAACCGATCTTTGCAGCAATTTCTTTTGCCGTTTCTACATCGGATGCCATTCCTGACTCTGCCATAGGGATGCCCAGCTTATCCATCATCATACGGAACTGGTCTCTGTCCTCAGCAAGGTCAATTACTTCAGGTGTTGTACCAAGGATGTTAACACCTTCTTCTTTTAGCTTGGCTGCAAGGTTAAGAGGTGTCTGGCCGCCAAACTGAGCAATTACGCCGATAGGCTTTTCTTTTCTATAAATCTGAAGTACATCCTCAAGGGTAAGTGGCTCAAAATAGAGTTTATCTGATGTGTCATAGTCTGTTGAAACTGTCTCAGGGTTGCAATTGACAATGATAGTCTCAAAGCCAAGTTTCTTAAGGGCCATAGCAGCGTGAACACAGCAGTAGTCAAATTCAATACCCTGCCCGATCCTGTTAGGGCCACCGCCAAGGATCATTATCTTTTTATTGTCTGAATCAGGGGCGCTCTCCACAACGCTTCCCTCATCTTCATGCTGATATGTTGAATAGTAATATGCACTTCCGTCAGTGCCGTATACATGAACGCCTTCCCAAGTCTCGCAAAGTCCGGCTTTTTCTCTTTCGTTTCTGATGTCATCTTCTGTAACACCAAGAAGCTTTGAAAGGTATTTATCGGAGAAACCGTCCTCTTTTGCCTTAATAAGATCAAGGGCTTCCGGAACTTTAGAAGTGTATTTTGACGTAAGCTCCATCTCCTCTTCCACAAGATCTTTCATCTCATTAAGGAAGTAGTGCTTTACTTTGGTGATATCGTGTATCTCATCTACTGATACACCTTTTTTCATAGCTTCATATATAAGGAAATATCTCTCAGAAGAAGCATCTTTGAGCATGCGGAGAAGCTCTTCTTTTGGCATTTTTTCGAACTTCTCTATAGCGCCAAGACCATAGCGGTCTTTTTCCAAAGATCTGATAGCCTTTTGGAAGGCCTCTTTAAAGTTTTTACCAATACTCATGACTTCGCCAACAGCTCTCATCTGAGTTCCGAGTTTATCCTCAACTCCATGGAATTTCTCAAATGCCCAGCGGGCGAACTTAACAACAACATAGTCGCCACCCGGAACATATTTATCAAGAGTTCCGAATTTAGAATCAGGAAGTTCTGAAAGAGTAAGTCCTGTTGCAAGCTTGGCTGAAACAAGGGCAATAGGGAATCCTGTAGCCTTGCTGGCAAGGGCAGATGAACGTGATGTACGTGGATTGATCTCGATAACGACGATACGACCTGTTTTAGGGTCGTGAGCAAACTGAACATTGGTACCACCGATGACTCCGATGTGTTCAACGATTTTATAAGCCTGACGCTGCAGCTCTTTTTGAAGATCCTCACTTATTGTGAGCATAGGAGCTGTGCAAAAAGAATCACCTGTATGAACGCCGACAGGATCAACGTTTTCAATGAAACATACAGTGATCATGTTATTGTCTTTGTCTCTTACTACCTCAAGCTCAAGCTCTTCCCAGCCAAGGATTGACTCCTCAACGAGAACCTGATGAATGATTGAAGCCTGAAGACCACGGGAGCAGACAGTCTGAAGTTCCTCCTTGTTGTAAACAAGGCCGCCTCCTGCGCCACCCATTGTATAAGCAGGACGAAGAACAACAGGATAGCCAAGCACGTCAGCTTCTTCAAGGGCCTCTTCTACACTATAACAAGCCTTTGAGCGAGCCATCTCGATGCCGAGCATATCCATGGTCTTTTTAAACTCTGTTCTGTCTTCGCCACGTTCAATAGCGTCAACCTGAACACCTATAACTTTTACATTAAATTTATCAAGGGTACCTGCTTTATAAAGCTCAGAACACAGATTAAGTCCGGACTGACCACCAAGATTAGGTAGTAGAGCATCCGGTCTTTCTTTTTCAATAACTGCTGTAACACGTTCCACATTAAGTGGTTCAATATAAGTCTTATCCGCCATTTCAGGATCAGTCATGATCGTTGCCGGATTCGAATTAACCAGTACTATTTCATACCCCAGACTGCGAAGCGCTTTTAAAGCCTGCGTTCCTGAATAATCAAACTCACAGGCCTGCCCGATGACAATTGGTCCCGAGCCGATGATCAGTACTTTGTGAATATCTGTTCTCTGTGCCATTTCACTCCTCCAAAAACTATTTTTAATTATCTTTTCTACTTTACCATCTTAAAGTGTTTAGCACAAGAACTTTTTTATTGTAGAAATAAGCAAAAAAATGCTGTCACCTTGAATTTAAAGTGACAGCACTTCGTGTGATCAATATCAGATTTCTTTTACCCAAAGTCCATGGAGGTTGCAGTATTCATACGCAGCAACTGCCTTCTCGCCCTCTGCCAGAACAAACTGCGCGCAAGGCTTCTCGCCGGGGTTAAGCTTCTTTATCATGCAGCCCTTGTCTGTCTCTAAGCAGATGAACTGGATGTAATGCTCAGCAAGCATTGGGTGCTCTACCTCGCCAACAACAACAGTAACAGTGTTGCCATTTACTGTAACTGCAGGAACATGCTTTTCCATTGCACCGTCTGTAGCTCCCGGAACAAGCTCTTTCATAGGCTCTCCGCAACAAACCACAGGAACTCCTGAATCATTTAGTTTTGTAATAATGTTGCCACAATGTTCACATCTGTAAAATTTCATAACGAAACCTCCTAATGTAAAAACATGGGAATCTTAGCCTGGTATGTTCTGACTCCCATTTTTGGGTAAATGATACAATATCATTTTATCATAATTACGTTCTGCAATATACATAATTATGCAGGCAATTTTTGTCGGTTATTTATCCTCTTGGAAAGTCATCGTGGATAAGGCCAAAATCTCCGGTGCCATCTCCATATTCTTCATAATTGCTATCGTTATCATCTGCCAACACTTCTGAAAATTCAGGACTTATCATTATCTGCCTGAACAGTCCATGGCACCCATCACTGCAGTCTCTCCAGGTAGCATCAAAATTGCCCGTGTACCAAGGATCAGCCACATCTCCATCTCTGTCAGTAAAGTCCAGCATTTTATATATCTTTTTATCAGGATCACCGCCAAATATACGATTGAGATCGCGTATATTGGCGCTATCCATGCCAATTATAAAATCGAACCTGTCGTAATCCGCCCTTGAGGTAAGCCTTGCTCTTTTTTGACTTACTCCAAGATCATTGTCATCAGTCCCTATACCATGCTCTCTTAGCTTAGCTCTGGCCGGAGGATACACCGGGCTTCCAACTCCATTCCAAATCTCATCCGTATGTGTTGCAGATGATTCTATGTGAAACTTGTCAGAAAGGCCTTGCTTACTGACAATATCCTTCATAATGAACTCCCCAATCGGCGAGCGACAAATATTCCCATGGCAGACGAAAAGAACGCGAATGGCCCTAGGGGACGGGGTTAGTGGTCCATTTTTCAAATTCATATTGTAATTTCCTTTCGGTGAGTATATACTTCTAAAGTCAATTGTTTTGACAATCTATATTTTAATATCTTACAGGAGTTATTTTATGCCAAGAAAGCCCAGAATTCTGAGTTCAACTGGCATATATCATATCATACTTCGTTCTGTTAATCAGCATATCATATTCGAAGAAGATTCCGATTATCAAAAATTCCTTTTTATTTTATCAGACTGTAAAAAGAAATATGATATTGATATTTATGCCTATTGCCTAATGGATAACCATATCCACTTACTAATTCATCTCCCCGACGACAAGCTATCCAGTTTTTTTCAAAGCCTCGGAAGTAGATTCGTTCGTTGGTACAACAATAAATATTTTCGCAGCGGTCATCTTTTCCAAGAACGTTTCCACAGTTCGGCAATTGAAAACGAGCGAGCTTTCCTATCTGCACTTATCTATATTCACAATAATCCGGTCAAAGCAAACGCGTGTCGTTATGCATCAGAATACCTTTGGAGTAGCGTAAGGGCCTTTTATGGCGCTAAAAATTCTTTGGTCAACGTGGCTTATGCCTATAATATCGCTGGCTCAAAGGATTCATTACTTCATTATTTTGCAAAAGAAACTGATTCACCAGAAAATACATTGTTTAAAAATGACCATCTTGAAATAACTCATTTTCTGACAGACGAAAAAGCTTTGACTATATTTAAGTCGGTGACTCATCTCCCTACAGCATCTGATGTGGTCACACTTGAAAAATCGAAAAGAAACGAGTATGTTCGCGCTCTAAAAAAAGAACATCTAACGATCAAACAGATCGCACGAATTATGGATATTTCGGAGACAACAGTCAAAAGAATCTGCAAAATGGCCCACTAACCCCGTCCCCTAGGGCCATCCTTTTTCATATCGTCTATATACTTCTCTCTGCCAATGCATAAACTATCCTCCATTGACAATGTTACCGAATGATGGCATAATTCTGGCAAAATGCAACTATTTGGTTACACAAGAGGCAAATTATGGACGTCTATAAATCAAATTCAAAGAATTGCACCATAGAACTATGGCGTTTTATTGCATCGGTCATCATAATGACCCATCATCTGTATACTACTGGAATTGACAGCAATTATTATATATTCCATGATGGTGACATTTTTGTGGAGTTATTCTTTTTGTTTACGGGTTTCTTTACCGCCCGTCATTTCATGTACAATTCTTATGAAGATATCACAACAGATCAAAAAGTAAAGACGGCACTAACATATTCTATTAGAAAATTCCGCAGGTTTTTTATGCCATGTGCTATTGCAACTGTTTTTCAATACGTATTACTTATTTGTTCTCGTGAAATAGATACTCTGACGAAAATAAAAAATCTAGTGAGTTTTCCACTAGATGTTCTTTTCCTTACTGAATTTTACCAAAGACCGCTTGTAACTCCTTTGTGGTATCTTTCTTCTATGCTAATCACCCTGCCTGTAGTATCATTTCTCATGCAGTCAAAAAACAGACTGTTTCATGCAATGGTTTCAGGAATCGGTATTGGTATCTATTACGGGATTATAATACCTAGGGTGTTTACCCCTTTAAGCTTTGTTAGTTGCGCAGGCGAAGACCTTTTACGAGCTTTTGTGTGTCTCTATTCAGGCTGTTTTCTATTTGAAACATCCACATTCATTTCGGAAATAAAACTTCCTATTTTATTAAAAAAGCTTTTTCCATTTGTGGGAAACGGCTGTTTATTGCTTGTAGTATTAGCCGCATCGGTAGGATATATTACGCTCTTTCATTCAGTCTGTGCATTTATTGCCGGCGCTATCCTTATCCTTTCATTTTCGAGAAATAAAAGAACTAAACTATACGATATATGTTTTTATTTAGGAAGAATTAGTCTATATATTTATATCTGGAATTGGGGCGTAGGAAGCCTTTTGAAGATCCTTTGCTCCGGTTGGGATCCATATTCGATTATGATATGCTACTATCTTTTGACATTTATACTGTCAATAATCACTGACATAATAGTCCAGCACCACCACTAAATCATTTTCAGCCGATTCAACAAATCTGCTGCTACCCCCGAATGTTAACAGGCTAAGCAATAGCAGTAATGGTCCTAGGGGACGGACCATCTACTCGCTAGAATACGGGGGTGCCGATTATTCTCAGCCCATGACTCCACTTGTCACAAAATCTGAAGCCAGAAAAAGAATGACTGATTCAATTATCAGGAAAAGCTATAACTCGATGATCAAAAAAGCTGCTTTTTGCCTGGTTGCAATCATTGTATGCATCGCAATTCCCGGCGGAATGCTTTTATATAACCAGCACTATTCGGCTATAACAAACGGTTCAGTAAATCGCTTCGATATGACAAACACTGATGGCATCGATAATGTCAAAAGCAACGATGCTGCAGAACTTGTAATAACCAAAAGCCCTTCTATGATTTATTCCTACAATGATAACAATTATTATCTTGTAGAAAATGAACACAGCTTCATCGCTATAATGGACAACGAACAATATACTGAAGCTGATACTTCAGTTAAAAGCACAGGAAGTTACAAGCTTGTCGGTTACCTTGAAGCTCCTTCAAACGAAATAAAAGGAAAGCTAAAGGACTACTTTGCTATTAACTCTGATGAATATGACGCTACTTACGGCAAATACATGCTTCATGTTCAAAATGATTATAATGGCAGCGGTTTTCCTATAGAAAAAATAGAAACTACCGCGATCTTTTTTGGTATTATTGCTCTTTTCCTTTTATACTTTGGAATTGATTACATTGTAAAATCAGGGCTGATGCTTAAAAAATTAAGTTATCTTTCAGATGCTTCTTATGCACAGATGGAAAAAGAGCTTGAAGCTCCGGGAGTTCGCAAATATCCTCAGAACCTGTATCTCACCGAGAATTACATTGTGCTTCTTCACTCATTTTCAGCATATAAAGATAACAGCAAAAAGGAAAATGACAGCTTGTTTATTAACTATCATGACGTAACATGGATGTATCCAAGCAATATGACCCAGTATGGAAAAACTGTCAACTCAGGGATAACCGTGTATAACAAAACTTTTGGAGCAGTATCTATCCTGTCGCTTCCTACCAATGACTTTAATCAAAATATGATAAATGAAGTCTATAATATCATAAGTCAAAAGAATCCAAATATTTTGCTTGGATATAATGATGAAAATCAGAAAAGAATTGGAGCTTAACAGCTAAAAAAATCCTTTGTCCGGTGTATTTTTTATAAGCACACTGTCACAAAGGATTTTTTACTGTTCTAATTTAAGTTCAAAATGGACCACTAACCCCGTCCCCTAGGACCACTTCGCCGTAGACCATCACTGCATTTCTTACGCACTCTTCGCAAGGGCAAAGTGGCTTTCCATCTGTAACGGTCTTAAGATCTCTGCACTTTATGGCACCGCATCTTCTTCCGAACTCTTCCTGGAGCTGTCTTGTTTTGGCAAGGGTTCCTTTTCCTTCAGTTTTCAGGCCTGTTATCATTCCGGCACCTATAAGTGCTCCGCAGGTAGCCTCCATGTTTCCCATTCCTGCACAAAATCCTGCGGTTAACTGGCAAAGCTGCTCATCAGTAAGCTTTGTCTCATCAGCAAGTGCCACAGCTACTGATTGCGCACAGTTGTACATTCCGGATGTTTTCATTTCTACAGCTTTCGCTGCTCTTTCCTCTATAGTCATAATCTTTATCCTCTCTTCTCCTTAATCTTACAGATTCCCTGTGTCATTGTTCCCATTGGACAAAATGAACACCAGGTTCTCTCTTTATACAATGCCATAACAATAAGCCCAATAAGCGTTGATGTAAGCATCAGGCTATAAAATCCAAAGCCAAACTGCGCTACCCAATCAGGGAATATAGATCCATTATAAGCCCATTTCCACGGCACTTTAAAGGTCCAGAACAGTTTTATTGCCTTACGCAAAGATCCCGCCCCTGAAAATACCAGATATGTCTGAAATACCATTGTGCCAAACATTGTCAAAAAGAAGGCCAAAAATCCATATCTAAACCACGTCGATGAAATCCATGCAGGAGCCTGTTTTCTTCTTGAACACTTTAAATTTCTTCCAAGAACCCAGAACAGCTGGCCTCTTCCGCACATATGATTGCAAAACCACTTATTTCCACCAGCTATTGCAAATATCAACGGGAGTATGAAATCAATCATACCAAGCCACGCAAAAAGAATATTGAAAAAGCCCAGTGCAAAATAAATAATTGTCCATATCCAAAGATAATCATACCAATGTTTCTTCTTATTTTTTGCCATTAGAAACCTCCATAACTTTTACAGAACCTGCAGGACAAGCGCCCTCACATATTCCACAGCCCACACATTTGTCATGATCGATCACTGCGTAGCAGCCTTTGAATATGCTGATTGCATCCCTGGGACACTCTTTAGCACAAACTCCGCAGGCAACACATCTGTTAATGTCATTAACAGCCTTTCTCATCTCCTACTTTCCTTTCTTTTTCATAAAAAAATTACTTGTTTTTTTCAGCCAATGCTTATATTGTATTAGGTATAAAAAATATATCAAGTACGCAGATTATATGTATCTGGTAAGGAAAAACATACTATGAGAAAAGACGCAAAAAAAGAGCCTTTGTGCAACAGTATTGCAGGCGAAGGCTGTGGATTAAAAAAAGTTATAAACATAGTCGGTGGAAAATGGAAAATCATGATCCTATGTGTCATCGATAACAACGAAACCGTCAGATATGGCGAGCTAAGCCGCTCTATTGCAGGCATTACCAATACAATGCTTGCCAATTCTTTGAAAGAGCTTGAAAAAGATGGTCTCGTAGAAAGAAAAATGTATAACGAGATGCCTGTCAGAGTTGAATACACCCTCACTGACAAGGCAAGAAGCCTTATCCCCATCCTCCTCGAACTGAAAAAATGGGGAGAAGACAATCTCTAAAAGTATGCTGTTTACAACTATTACTCATCTACTTTAACAGCGAACATTACAAAGAACAGGTTATCTTTCTGAGTGCAGGTTGAAAGAGTGATTATCTTATCCTCAACAGTTGGCTCTATTCCTGTGTCAATGTAGGTCTTATACTCTATCGTATCAAGGAACTCACGCATTCTGGATGTGTTATCACCACAAACATCGTAGATGTAAGAATTCTTGGGAACATCCATGAAAGCAAAGAGCATATATCTGCCAGTTCCCCCTGGAGTTATGATCTGGAAATATTTGTGATCATCCAAAAAGCCAAGGTTCTCTTTATAATTCTTAAGCGCACCAAACATGCTTCTGTCCCGCATGTTGTGACCATAGATTATAGTATTTGAATCCGAGAAATCAGCTGATGATCTGTAGTCAAGGAAAATAGCTCCTGTCTCTGAATCATTTCCATCAGCATCCTTTATGGCATATTTGGAATTGTCCTCTGCCTGCATGATAGGATAACTTATAAGATCATCCTCAAACTTTATCCAACCAACAGCCTCTGTATGTGCTTTAATAAACTCTGAAATACCACTATCCACATATAAAGAAGCTGTGCTCTCTAATGAAGCTGCTGCATCAGCATTTTCTAAGCTTGTTTCACTAACTGCTGAATCTACATTTATCAGACTCGCTTCGCCAGATGCTGCGTCTGAAGCTTCAACCGTAGCTTCCTGCAAAGCCTCCTCTACAACTGACACTTCCTCAGAAACAGCTACTACTGGTTCTGCCTCAGGAGCCTTAGATTCAACACTTGTCAGATGTCTGGCCGAAATTCCTATTACAACCAGAACAACAGCTGCTGTCAAAAGAATTTTATAGTGCCTGCAAATATTCTTTATAATACTTGCAAGAAATATCAAAACAATCTCAATCCATATCAGTAATGGAGCAATCTTCCTGTGCTTGTTATTAAAATCCTTAATCTTACTCAAAAAACTCTGCATAACTCTTATCCCTATCTTTAAAACATATACCGAATGATTCTATCTAAAAATCAATGTATAAGTCAATATGTTTTTCGCAAAAAGGCCACAAAAAATCCACACGTAGCGGCACGGATCCTCTGCCACGTGTGGAAATCCATTTACATCAAATCTTTGCTATAGCCCCTTTGGGTATTGGGCAGTTATAGCCATCTTTGGTCCTCTCTTTTAATTCTGAAAGGCTTTCCTTTAATATGTCTTCATTTTCAAAAAGATCTATCGCTGTGGCCGCCAGCACCTTTCCTGCGTGAAGAAGTGCCTTCTTTCCAATGGAAGTGCCGCCACATGCGACATTCTGCCAGCTATGCCCCGGGCACCCATTAGGCCAGGAGGCAACATGTATCTGCACAGTAGGACAATTGTAGCTCACATCTCCCACATCAGTTGATGATGCTTCAAAAGCATCTCCCATGTAGTGCGGCAGTAAAAAGTCATTCATATAAGAGCCGTTTTCTTTCCTAAGTGAAGCTGCCTTTTTTGCATATTCCTCGTCAAAAGAAGAACCAATACCGGGATTTTTGTCACTGCCTTCATAGGTTAGAGCTATCTCTTTTGCCAGATTCAGCTCCCAATCAGTGTGAACCGGAACTCCCAATTCTGCAAAATTCTTATATGCTACCTTCTCCAGACATCTATTGGTAACTGTATCGGACATGCCATCTATAAAGATTCTCTCAACTGTTGTATCAGTCATAAGAGCCGCACCCTCTGCGATCTTGTCTACTCGCTCTTGAAGTTCCAGAGCCTCTTTTACATGGTTGGAACGCACCATATAAAGTACCTGAGCTCGTGCCTGAACGACGTTAGGACTCATTCCACCTGCATCTGTTATGGCATAATGAACTCTCGCCTTATCACTCATGTGTTCTCTTAAAAACTGAACGCCGATATTCATCAGCTCCACAGCATCAAGAGCGCTTCTCCCCTTTTCAGGCGCTGCAGATGCGTGAGAAGATACTCCCTTAAATGTGTACTTCACCTGAATACAGGAATTGGACGAGCCTGTAACAACCTCATTGCAATCTGAAGGATGCCATGTAAGTGCCGCATCTATATTATTCCATAGGCCATCCCTGGCAAAAAAGGCCTTCGATGCGCAGCCCTCTTCTCCGGGGCACCCATATAAAATAACAGTTCCCTCACGGCCTGATTCCTTAAGATATTTCTTTATCCCAATAGCCGCTGCCATGGCTCCTGCACCCAAAAGATTATGTCCGCATCCATGGGCTGAGCTATCCGATGTTATGCTGCTTTCAAGCTTTGGGGCATCAAGATGCTCTTTATTTTCAACATTACATTTGGGAATTCCTGAAAGAGCATCATATTCTGCCAATAGCCCTATTACAGGTTTTCCATTGCCAAAAGAGGCCATAAAGGCCGTTGCGATACCGCTCAAGCCTTTTCTGACCTCAAATCCTTCATCTTCCATGACCTTACAATACAGATCGCAGGACTTATACTCATTTAGAGAAAGTTCTGCATAATCCCATATTTTATCGGCCACATCATATATAAGTTTTTCTTTTTGCTCTATTTCTTCTACTGCAATTTTTTTATTTTTATCCATCATCAGGTCCCATACATCCGGTAATTAATTATTCAAATTTACAGCACTTTTCCCAAAAACTCCTGAAGCCTTGGGTGCTTAGGATGCTCAAAGATCTCAGCAGGTGTGCCCTGTTCAAGAAGTTTTCCATCAGCCATGAAAAGAACTCTGTTTCCTACTTCTCTTGCAAATCCCATCTCATGAGTAACAACAACCATTGTCATTCCCTCTGACGCAAGCTGCTTCATAACATCAAGAACTTCACCGACCATCTCAGGGTCAAGAGCTGATGTAGGCTCGTCAAAAAGCATAACCTCCGGTTCCATCATAAGAGCTCTTACGATAGCGATACGCTGTTTCTGACCACCTGAAAGCTGAATCGGATAAGCGCCTGCTCTATCTTCAAGTCCAACTCTTTTTAATAGCTCTAAAGCCTTCTTTTTAGCTTCCTCTTCCGGAACTTTTTTTACCTTTATAGGAGCAAGGATCATGTTATCCATGATAGTCATATGAGGGAAAAGATTGAAATGCTGGAATACCATTCCCATCTTCTGCCTGTGAAGATCCATGTCCACCTTAACCCATTTGCCGGATTCGTCTTTATATTTTTTCTTGGTTATATCAACATCGTCAAAAATGATAGCGCCGCCTGTAGGCTCTTCCAAAAGATTCAGTGAACGAAGGAATGTTGATTTACCACTTCCTGATGGTCCGATAACCACCATCACATCACCTCTGTCTATATCTACAGTTACTCCATCAAGAGCTTTGATAGCTCCACCATTATAATGTTTTTCAAGGTCTATTACCTGAATAAGTTTATCTTCTGTCGCCACGGCTCATTCTCCTTTCAAAATATGCTATGAGCTTACTTGTTGGGAAGCACAGGCAGAAATAAATTGCTGTTGCTACAAGCAAAGGCTCTATAATTATGAAAGTAGCGCCCCTTACGGCGTTAACAGCTGACATGATGTCCTGAACACCGATTGTATAGGTAATAGCTGACTCTTTTATAATTACTACAAATTCATTTGCAATTGCAGGAAGAATATTCTTGATAGCCTGCGGCAAAATGATATATCTCATGTTTTGCATCTGGCTCATACCAAGAGATCTTGCAGCCTCAGTCTGTCCACCGTCAATTGACTGAATTCCTGATCTCATTATCTCGCAAAGATATGCACCTGAGTTCATCCCAAGAGCTACAACACCGGGGAAAAATCTCTCAAACTTGATAAATCCAAAAAATGTGAAGCTTGGAAGTGTTATAAGAGATCCAAAAACTCCATAATAGATGATCGCTACCTGAACGATAACAGGAGTAGATCTCAAAATCTCAACATATGCAGTTGCAAGAAAACTAAGAGGGTTGAACCTGCTAATGGCAGGAAGAAATCCCTTTTCCCTCTGGTGTCCTTCTTTATCAAGCCCCAAAAATGCAAATGGGTAAAAATGTGACATTCTCATGCCTGATAAAATAAGTGCCAATACAAAACCAATAGCCACTGTAAATAATGAAAGCATTACAGTGACTACCATACCCTGCCAGAACAGGCTGGCATAGGGTGAAATCTTAGAAAAATTTTCCGCTTTAATAAAACTATCCATATCCATCCTTACTTTTGCGTGGGCAAAACATTTTTATGTCCTGCCCACACATATTTTATAATTTATTAGTTATCGAGAAGTCCCTCGATTATCTCGCCACTTGCCTGCTCATTTGCAGTTGCAACGAATTCATCCATCTTACCACTCTCAATAGCGCTCTTTATTGCCTCATTTACAGCTGCCTTAAGAGCATCATTACCCTTTGATACACCGATTGCAGACCCTTCAGCTCCATCATAAGGAACATCAAGTACTACGCAAAGATCAGGATAATTCTTGGCATAGCTCTCAGCAACAGCAGTCTCAATGTATGCGCCATCAAGCTTACCTGCGATTAGTTCTGCTACGATATCTGTAACCTTTGTGAGCTGGATGATATCTGCATCAGGGCTGTTTGTCTGAGCAAGGTCAACCTGGATTGAACCTGTCTGTGCGCCGATCTCAAGGCCTGCAGCATTTACATCAGCAAGGCTTGTAAACTTGTCTTTGTTGGCCTGTGTGCAAACAAATGACTGTCCACCTTCATAATAGATATCTGAGAAATCCATGATTGATTCACGCTTTGGATCAGGTGAAAGGCCTGCAACACCAAGGTCAACTGCCTTAGTCTGAAGTTCCATCAAAACACCATCAAAATCAACTGGAACAATCTCAAGCTCAAGTCCAAGATAATCTGCAATGTACTGAGCAAGTGCAATATCAAAACCTGCAAGCTGTGGAGTTCCGCTCTCATCTACTGCATAGAACTCATATGGAGCAAAGTCAGGTGAAGTAGCTACTGTGAGCTTTCCTGCTGTAACTGTAGAAATATCAGACTTGGCAGTTCCTGTGCTCTCATTTGTTGTAGATGATGAAGAACCGCATCCTACTGCAAGGATTGCCATCATTGATGCCATAACTAAAGAAATAATTTTCTTTTTCATAATTTTCCCTCCTGTATGCATATAAAAGATTGAAATATGCATTTTAATAACCGTTTCTGTATTTTTATGCATTAATCATGTATAAATAATAATACACTTGATGTTTTTTATCAATAGTAAATTAAAAGAAAATTAAATTCTTGATAGCTTATCATATTTACGATAACATTATTATATATCACTGATAATTACATTTCTAACAAATTAGGTGGAATATAGTAAATGACTAATAAAAAGGAAAAAGAAACCCTGATCCATGATTCAGGTCTTATCGAAGATAAACGAGTTCAAAAATCGAGAATATTTGTCGCCTTGTGCCAGATTTTTTCGATCATTCTGATCTTTTTAGGGATAATGGCTATTTTTGCTAAATAAGGAGCTGCGAAAATGGAAGATTCTAAAAGAAGAATGTATGAAGTCCTTGAGGCTTCCCATACCGGAGACTCTTCGTCCAAAGCATACGACATGCTGATGACCACTTCAGTTATCGTAAGCCTTATTCCTCTTACGCTCAAAACAGAAAATGTCTATACAGTATATATAGATATTCTTACTTTTTTAGTTCTTTTGATAGATTACTGCGCCAGGCTCTATACCGCTGATTACAAAATGGGATACAAGAGCATCAGCGCTTACATAGCTTATCTTTTTACTCCACTTGCCATATTTGATTTTCTGTCTCTTATCCCAATCCTATATGTTATCTGGCCTGTAAACACGTCTTTAAAGCTCCTTAGGCTTTTTAGGGCTTTCAGAGTCATAAAGCTGGTTCGCTATTCCAAAACAATGGTCGTTATCTCAAATATGTTAAGGAAGGTAAGAAAACAACTTGGAGCAGTTCTCATCCTTATTGTAATCTACATATTCATTTCGGCTATGCTGATCTTCCAGCTTGAATCAGCTCTTTTCAACAATTTCCTTGATGCTCTGTACTGGGCAACAATATCAATCACAACCATTGGCTATGGCGATATTTCTCCTGTCACCACTGCAGGAAGAGTCATAACCATGATATCTGCCCTTGTTGGCATGGCTGTCATTGCTCTTCCTACCGGTATTATCAGTGCGGCCTATATGGATGAGATCCGCCGAAAGAAATCAAAATACGAATTATAAGGTCACGGCGACTGCAAAAAGTCCTTCAAATTAAATTCCTTACCGGTTCTATCCTCATATATTTCAGAAAAACTCTTACCCTGGTCTTTTGGGTCAAGGTCGACGTTCTGTGCATGGACTTTCCATGAACTGTCATCTGACAAAAACTGATAGGCAATATTGTGCTGAAGCCATTCATATGCCATATCCTCGGCTGTTCTGTATGACTCCATATCACTGCCATGAATCTGATGAACACTAATAAGTGCCTCACATATAATAGTCATATCTTCAGTATTATTTATCTTGTAAGAATCGTAAATTTTCCAATTATCCGTGGTATAGACTACTGAAAAATCTTCACCATCATAGGTAAAAAGATAATTCTTGCCATTTCCATCTGTATCACGAAGGTTTATATCTGAAGGGTCTGAAAGTATACCTCCCCCTACTTCCGTTGATGCTGCAACTGAAGAATCCAAATGATCAGTACTGCTATCTTCTTCCAGAGCTGTTTCTTTATCAATATCCTCAATAGAGGAGTCCTCTTCTGCTTCAAGGCTGCTATAAAGCTGCTCAAAGCTTAAATCTGCACTGCCTTCATCTTCTATTATTTGCGTTAAGCTACAGCCATTTAGAAGGAGCATAATTATTAACATAGGTAAAAAGAATTGTTTTTTCATCATACTCAAGATTATACCTTCATATATCATGAAATCAAGAATCTGCATTTATTCCCTACCACAATTCAGTTGACATTTGTCTTGAAATATAATAACTTATCCAAGTAATTAATTTTTATTAATTATGGAAAAAAGCATGAAAAAAGGGGAAAAATTAAATGTCAACACTAGCTTTACTTGCAGTACTTCCTGCAATCGTTCTGCTCGTTGTTATCTACAAAGCTGATAACATCGAGAAAGAGCCATTTTCACTTATGGCCAAAGTTTTCGGACTTGGTGCTCTTACAACAATCAGCGCCATGATCTTAGAAGAGATAGGATTGTATATTCTGTCATTCTTCTTCTACACACCAAATGCACTTTACACATTTTTTGAAATGTTCTGCGTTGTTGCTCTTGCAGAGGAAGCCGGAAAATATTTCGTACTTAAAAAGGCTACCTGGAAAAACAAAGAGTTCAACTTCTCATTCGATGGAATAGTTTATTCTGTTTGTGCTTCACTAGGTTTTGCGACACTCGAAAATATTCTCTACGTTATCCAGGGCGGTTTTTCAACTGCTATAATGCGTGCTATCACTGCTGTTCCTGGCCACTGCATCTTCGGAATCTTCATGGGTATCTACTACGGTATTGCCAAGGGCTGTGAACTTAGAGGCGATGAAAACGGCAAAAAGCTCAATCTAAGAAAAGCTCTTCTCGTTCCTATTTTCCTTCATGGTTTCTATGATTTCAGCTGTTCACTTGAATATGATGGAATGCTCCTTGTATTTATCCTTCTTGAGATATTCATGACAGTTAACGCGATCAAGATGGTAAAAAAGATGTCAAAAGAAGACAAACCACTTAGTCCTGAGGTTCAGATGGCTGCTCCTACAGTAGATTCAGTCGGATCAGTTGCTCCTGTAGTATTTCCTGAAAACATTCAGCCTGCTGTAGAAAATGCTGCAACTGTAACACCTGAATTTGCTACAGCAAATACTCAGTCAGCTCCTGTTAATGTTCCTCCGGTAAATCCTAATCCGGTTTTTACCGCTGATAGCATTGATCAGTCAACAAACGCATAAAACAAATAAAAAAAGCTTGCTGCACATGTAGCAAGCTTTTTTATTATTCTTTTTTAATTTGCAGGAATGAGATCTCTGTACCAGCGCAGTGCTCCAAGGTATGCCTCATAGATCTTGTCCATATCCAGGTTTTCAAGAACCATTATTCTTGAAACTTCCGTCCAGTCAGCATCCTCATATGACTTAATAAAATGCAAGATCTTGGCATAATCGCCCTCTCCATCCAAAAGAGCTGCTCTTACATTTTTAGGAACAACAACCATATCAAGTGCTTCCTGCATAGGCTTATCAAGCATAATATCAAGCGCTGAGAAAAGACCCATGATAAAGAGTTCCGGAGCCATAATGGAAAGCTCAAAGCTTTCAGAGAGGTTCTCAGCAAATTTAGCCCTTATCATAACAAGTCTAGTGATCTCCGACGGCTTATCAGAACAGAGTTCCTTAGTAACCGCTGTATTTATCCAACGCTTTAGCTCTTTTTGGCCCATCATCGCAGCTGCATGCCTGATAGATGTGATCTCCGAATTAAGAGCCATCCTGTTTACAATCTCCAAAAGAGAAATAACAAGCGCAGGGTCCTTTCCGATGACATCAGCAGCTTCTGTAAGATCAAAGTCAGGGTTATTTACAACATTTAAAAGCTCTATATAAGTTGCCTTCAAAGGACTGACTTCTGTCTCTGATTCCTTTACGGGCATTCTGAAAAATCCGCCCTCATAAAGGTCATATCCACCGTCTTTTGTAAGCTCATCATATTCTTCCTGAGTATCAACATTAACGGCGCAGAGCTTTATATTTGGATAAACCGAGCTGAAATAGAGCTTGGCTTTATCAATATGTATTTTTGCATGATTAAGCAGAATGTAATCGCACTTACTTAAGATTTCTCTGTAGGGTTCAAAACTTGCAATCGGAAGCTTACGCATAGCAAGCTTGTACCCCTGACTCTTCAGCTCTTTTACCCTTCTGACAAACTGTTCCTCCGGAAGGATCGTATTATCCATCAAAAGAACTACCTTTTCAGCAGGCACAGTACACTGAAGAGAAATCTCAGAGAAAATAGAAAACTGATTAATGGGGACAAATACTTCCTTTCCACCGGAAAGTGTGGCAACGCCCATGCTGCTTACAACTTCAAGCTCATGGATGGTGCCTGCGCCGTCATATCTGGCGCCTCCTTCAAATCCCGGATTCAGGAAGTGGTTTTCTTTTCTCGCGAAAACTGAATAGGCACAAACCGACATTTTATCGTCAAATAAAGGAATTAATGTAGCAAGCATTATCCGCTCCTTTCACGTGCGCATAACAATCTCCCACTCACTAATATTGTACCCCATCATTTGGAATATACCAATTATATTTTTATAAAATTACGTTTATTTCTCGTAGGTTGTCTTATCAATAATGAACTTAGGTCTTCCCTTTACTTCCTCATAAATCTTGGAAATGTAAAAACCAATTACTCCAAGTCCCATCATGATGACTGAAGATGTAAAGCACTGAAGAATAATTACTGTAGTAAAACCGGCTCTGGCATTGCCCAAAAAGTACTGAACAAGAGCTTCTACGCTAAATGCAAGTCCTACAAAGAAAACCAAAAAACCAAGTATTGTCACTATCTGCATAGGAGCAGAGGTGAAAGAAGAAATGTTTGTAACAGCATATTTAATAAGTGACCTTGTGCTCCACTTGGACGTTCCGGCCTCTCTTTCTCTGACGTCATACTCTACTTCCGTGCTCTTAAACCCTATCCATGATGAAAGAGCTCTAAAGAAAGCATTTTTTTCTCTCATGTTGAGAAGAACATTGATAGCCTTTCTGTCAAGAAGCTTAAAATCAGATGCTCTGGACATATCAAATCCAACCGCATCACTCATGATCGCATAAAAGCTCTTGGCAGCAAACTTATGAAGTGCACTCTCTGTGCCACGGCTTGTTTTTACGCCCTCAACTATTTCATAGCCCTGTTCCCAAAGTCTGTACATCTCAACAATCTTTTCCGGTGGATGCTGAAGATCACAGTCAATAACTACACAACAATCGCCTGTTGCCTGTGATAATCCTGCAAAAACAGCAGATTCTTTTCCAAAGTTCCTTGAAAAACATACTCCCTTGACGTTCTTATTCTGAGAAGCAGCCTCCTCAATGATCTCCCAGGTTCTGTCCTTAGAACCATCATTTATAAACAAAAGCTCATGCGCTATATTGGCGTCATTTAAAATCCCATCAATAGTACTGACTGTTTTAGGGATGATCTCTTCTTCGTTGTAAGCTGGAATAATAACTGAAAGCACCTATAAATCCTCACCTTATGTATATTTTTGTCTATCTTTTTTTCGCACTGTATTATATCATAATTATGAGGGTAATTCTATAAATCTACAGAATAGGGGGGATTTTATATGAGTCAGAATGAAATGCTGGCTATGATTCTTGCCGGTGGTCGCGGAAGCAGATTAAAAGATCTGACTACAAAAGTAGCCAAACCGGCTGTCTATTACGGCGGAAAATACCGCATCATTGACTTTCCACTCAGTAATTGTGCTAACAGTGGCATCGACGTTGTCGGAGTTTTAACACAGTATGAATCTGTACTGCTAAACAGTTATGTAGCACAGGATGGTCGTTGGGGTCTCGACTCCAAAGACAGCGGTGTATACGTTCTCACGCCTCGTGAAAAAGCTGATGAAGGCCTTGATGTCTACAGAGGAACCGCAGATGCAATCTCTCAGAACATTGATTTTATCGATGCTTACAATCCGGAATATCTACTCATTCTCTCCGGCGATCACATTTACAAAATGAATTATGCAAAAATGCTGGCATACCACAAGGAAATGAATGCGGATGCTACTATTGCAGTGCGTGGCGTTCCTATGAAAGAAGCCAGCCGTTTCGGCATCATGAACACAGACGGCAAGGGACGAATAATCGAATTTGAGGAAAAACCTGCAAAGCCAAAGAGCAATCTGGCTTCTATGGGTATATACATTTTCAGTTGGAAGCTTCTTAGAAAAATGCTCGTTGAAGATATGAAAAATCCTGAATCCGACCACGATTTTGGAAAAGACATCATTCCAAGAATGCTCAATGAGCACAGAGGTCTTTTTGCTTATGAATTCAGCGGCTACTGGAAAGACGTTGGTACTATCGATTCGCTTTGGGAAGCAAACATGGATCTTCTCGATCCCAAGAATGAACTGAATCTAAACGATTCTTCATGGCTCATATATACAGAGGATATCTCAACTCTTCCTCAGTATATCGGCAAAGAGGCAAAGGTTAAAAAAGCTTACATTACACAGGGCGTTCAGGTTGAAGGTTCAGTTTCAAATTCAGTTCTTTTCACCAACGCTGTTGTAAAAAAAGGTGCCAAGGTAATAGACAGCGTGCTGATGCCTGGTGCAATAGTTGAAGAGGGAGCTGTAGTTACCAGAGCGCTTGTCGCTGAGAATGTTAAGGTTGGAAAAAAAGCAAAGGTCGGTTCAAAGACCAGCGAAAATATAACGCTTGTTGCAAAGAATGTGAAAGGAGGTAACAAATAATGGCTAAAGCATTTGGAATTGTATCCTCCGCAGATAATACAATATATGTTGATGGACTTCAGGACTACCGTCCTATCGGATCATTCTCATTCCTTGGAAGATTCAGGGTTGTGGATTTTCCAATTTCCAACATGAGTAATTCTGACATCAACAGGATCCAGGTCTACCTGCAATCTAAACCGAGGTCTCTTTGCGAGCACATCGGATCAGGAAGACATTACAACATAAACAGTAAAAGAGGTAAGATACAGCTTCTTTTTTCAGAAAATACCTCTTCACGTTCAATCTATAACAACGACATTTCTGCTTACAAGGCAAACCTTGACTACATCCAGCGTATGCACGAAGAGTATGTTATTGTTGCTCCAAGCTATATGGTTTACAAGCAGGACTACCGTCAGCTCCTTGAAAGCCACATAGCATCCGGAGCTGAGATAACTGTTCTATACCACAAGGTAGAGAACGCCAGGAACTACTTCAAAGGCTGTCACACAGTAGTTCTAAATAAGCAAAAGGGTGTTCAGGCAATCGAGAAGAATCTCGGAACAGCCAGCAACAAGAATATCCTCATGGATACCTATTGTATGAGAAAAGAGACATTTATTGAACTTGTACAGGATGCAAGCTGGATGTCATCAATCTACACTCTTCCTGATATCATCAATCTCTACTGCAAACAGATGGATGTCAGAGCTTACCAGCACAAGGGCTACTTCGCAAGTCTTACAAGCCTTGATGATTATTACCACGCATCAATGGAACTTTTGGACTACAGTATAGCAAGTGACCTGTTCAAGGCAGACTGGCCAATATATACCAGAACTACAGACTCCTGCCCTACTCAGTATTTTGAGACAGCTAAAGTCACAAATTCTTTTATCAGTAATGGTTGTCTCATTGAAGGAACAGTTGAGAACTCGATCATTGGACGTGGTGCAGTAATAGGAAAAGGCGTTACTATCAAAAACTCAATCATCATGGCCTATTCTGAGATTTCAGACAACATACGCATCGAAAATGCCGTTGTAGATAAGTGGGCTAAGATTGTAAATGCCAAGAATATCATTAGCACAGAACTTCAACCACAATACATTAAAAGACGCGACATTCTCTGATAAAGGCAAAAAAAGAACTCCCGGATTTGGGAGTTCTTTTTTTGGGGAGGGGAAAATTATTTAAGTTTAAATTTGCCAACAATCTCTCCGAGAGTATCCGCAATCTCTTCCTGCTTGCTGGACATATCATTTACATTGGATACCACATCAGCTGCAGCCATTACAGAATCATTTACTCTGCTTGACAGATCAGCTGTATCCTGAGTGGACTCTGCGATATTCTGAATAGCTTTAGATACCTCTTCCATAGCTGCTCTGATATTCTCAACCATTCCTGCGATCTTTTCTGAAGAATCGCCAAATGCTCCTGCATCATCACCATACTGTTTTGCCATATTAACAAATTTATCATAGTCAGGAGCAACTGTTTCTTTGATAAATCCAAGGAGTTCTCCGGATGAACTTGAAAGTGTTCCGAATGCTTCCTGTACTCCGTCTATTGTCTCTCTGATCTGTTCTACCGCTTCTGAAGTGCTGCTTGCAAGCTTATTGATCTCAGAAGCTACAACTGCAAATCCTTTACCTGCATCTCCTGCTCTTGCAGCCTCTATGCTGGCATTAAGTGAAAGAAGATTGATCTGATCAGCAATTTCAGCAATTGTATCTGCAAGTGTTCCGATTTCATCAACAACTTTAGCTTTTTCATTGGCATCCGCAAGGTCAGCCTCGCGCTGCTCTGCAATACGTAAAGCATTATCATATGCAGCTTTGCTCTGCTGCTCGATCTCACCTGCTTTTTTCTTGATATCAACAGCATCTTCGCTTGTCTTTTCTGTTTCAGATGCAAGCTGCTGAACCGATGCATTAACTTCTTCAACAGATGCATTTACCTGCTCTGTAGCAGCTCCTGACGACATCATTGCATCGTTAACACCTGACATATTGGTCTGGATATCATTAAACTGGCCGGAGAGCTCATTAGCCATATTGGCGAGGCCTGTTGATGTCTCGCTCACCTGTACTGATCCATCTGAAATTCTAGAAATAACTTCCTTGTTATTCTCAAACATATCGTTGAGGGAATCACTCATCTGACCGAGTTCATCACCTCTGTTAGATACGATTTTATCAACTGTAAAATCTCCACTTGCAAGAATGTTTGCAAACTGTTTAACGCTGTTGATACTCTTAGCAATACTCATAACAAAGATTGTTATAATAACAGCACTTATAATAAGAGCAATGATCATGATTACTGTAAGAACTCTTGTAGCATTTTTTGATGGTGCTTCAATTTCTTCAAGATCCATTCTGATGATCATCTTCCAATTAACTTTTGCAACATCCATATAGGTTAAGAGGATTGTTTTTCCACCAACTCTCATAACTCCCATATGTGGCTCTTCGCCGGAATTTGAAAGGATCATCTGACCTCCTGCTGCTATATTTGCATCAGGGTCCTCCTGCATCTTTACGCCATCCATTACCTTTTGGTTGTCGTCCGTATATATATAAGTACCATCAGAAGAAAGAAGTATAGCACTTCCTGTTGAACCTACTTTGATATTTGATACAAACTCTGAAATATCAGTAAGCTCCATATCAACAGTTACACATCCAACATATGTATTCCCATCATATATTGGAGCAGAACAACTGGACATGATCTTTCCACTTGTAGGATCATAATATGGATCTGTTATAACGGCCTGTCCCTGCGAAAGAGCTTTTGCATTCAAATAATATTCCTGATTAAAATAATCATACTCTGCATTACTATAATCCCAGGTTTCAACTATTGTACTTCCATCTCTGTACCAATATGGGCCGATATATTTTTCAGCCGGATCAAATGTATTTGGCTCAAACCACAATCCTGCACCAAGGATAGAATCATTATCATTAATAATCTTAGATAATGTTCCCTTATAGTTATCCATCTGAACAAACTGATAAGATGTAGAAACCATTTCTGCAACAGTTACAGCTGTAGTTCTTATGATCTCCAGTTTTCCATCAAGACTATTTGCATTTGCCTCAACATTATTGTTCATGGCTTCAGTATTCGCTGTCTGAAGATTGGTAGACAGTTCCTTGGTAGCCACATAAGTTAAGATGATCATGGCGATTGCCATAACAGGCAAAATACAAAGTAACATTTTAACTTTCAGGCTCATTTTTTTCATAGACACACCTCTTCTGAATCATACATTTTTTCGCGCCAATGTTTTCAAGTGTATACTGAACGCTAACTATATTTTACAATATATTGTTTTTATGTGTTCTTAAAAAAGTATAAACATCTATAAAAAATCACTTTATAACATTCGCTTTTATCTTTTTTTAATAACTTTTTAATACGTTAAATAGTTTATATTCTAGCCTGCTATGGTAGAATTAATATGGTTTTCATAAAACACAATGTAGTTAAGAAAGGAAAATAACATATGAGCCCAGAACAATTTCGCCGTGCTAACAGTACTTCTTTTTCTGTTTGTGTAGTTATACTATTAAGTGGACTTATACTTACAATAATCAATACTTTCTCAACCGGTTTAACAGTTGGTAAAATATCCATTTTTGCCAATGTCGTACTCGGTGGTGTAATGATCTGTATTGGTGAATTTAAGTTCGCCACACAGAAACTTGGCTGCATTCTCATAATGGGTGGTGCAACGATCTTCTATTTTGTTTTACTTATCGCAGAAGACAGCATTTCATATTTTGCATTTGGTCTTCCGATACTTTTCTGCAGCATTGTCTACTTAAATATAAGGCTCTGTAAAGCTGGAATCTCGGCTATAACCATTTCATTCTTTATTACATGCATAAAGGCCTATGTTTCAAAAGGTTCTCTGGATATGGTTCATGTTCCTGCCTTCATCACACTGGCTCTTGCTTTTGTAGCTTGTATTGCTACAGTAACTCTTTTAACAAAGTTCAACGATGAAAATAATGAAAAGATAACAAAGAATGCCGAAAAGACGCTCGAGACAGGAAATGCAATGGCAGAAATTGCCAATACTATTACTGACCTATTTAATTCTTCTCAGGAAGATATGGTCTCTTTGCAGAATATAATCGAAACACAGCACGAAGGCATGAAGGACATTGCTTCAAGTATGGAAAGTACAGCTCAGGCCGTAACACAACAGGCTGAACGAGTTCAGGAAATTCAGGAAGAAACAAATACTACGGAGCAGCATAGAAAAGAAATGACTGTAGCTTCAGAAAGTACTCAGGAAGCCGTAAAGGACGGCGTAAAAGTTATTGAAGATCTTAAGATCAAATCTGAAGATGTTTCAAAACAAAGCCAGGTTACAGTTGATGCTACTCAGGCAGTTATCAATAAGGTTGAAGAAGTACAAAAGATTGTTGGCTCTATTATGTCTATTTCCAAACAGACTAACCTTCTTGCACTTAATGCCAGCATAGAGGCTGCAAGGGCCGGTGAAGCAGGAAAAGGCTTTGCAGTAGTTGCTAACGACGTGCGAGAGCTTGCCGATGAAACAAATACAGCTTCTACAAAGATTACAAATATCATAAATGAGCTTAATGAAGATGTTCAGAAAGCTATGGCAAGTATTGATGATACAGTTGCATCCGTATCAGAACAGAATGCAATGATAGAGTCTGTTGGAGAGAACTTCAATAGTATCAATGAAAATGTTACAGAGATGCTTGACAGATTCGCCGAGATTGGTGAAGGAATGAAGCAGATTGCATCTTCTACTACTGAGATCAATGACAGTATCTCCAACCTGTCAGCTACAAGCCAGGAAGTTGCTTCTCTCTCCAACGAAGGAGTTCGCTCATCTGATATGGCTGTAGAAAAATTCGAAGGTTTCAAAAAGATTTTGGGCGAAATATTCCAGCAGGCTAATAAGCTTAAAGACATGCAAACAGACTAATGTAAATTCATTTATAGAAAAAGGCTACGCATTAAAATGCGTAGCCTTTTTATTTCATGCATTATTCTTTATTCTGATACTGAACTGGAAGAAGCATCTGCTTCCTCAGAAGAACCGGTGGCTGATGATGTTGCCTCAACAGTAGTCGCAGTCTCTGTAGCAGCCTGTGTAGTAGATTCTGACGCTTCATCGTAAGATGTAACACCTGTCACATAATAGCTGTCTGTCTCAGCATTTTTCTCAACTGTAAGTGTTATCGCATAGGTTTCGGGCGAAGCCTCTTTAATAAGTGCTTCATAAACATCAATGATCTTGATGATCATATCGTTATAAATATATGCCTCAACCTCTTCTTCTGTCTTTTCCTCATACATTGCCACTATCTGCTCTTCATTCTCAGCATAGTAGGACTGAGCCTGCTCTTCAATAAGCTCAAGAGCTTCCGAGTTGTCAATCACATCAATAGGAAAAGAAGTATCGATCATCGCTACAACTGTTCCCACGCCGCTTTTATCAACAGAAACTTCTGATATTTTGTAATCTGTAATCATATCGGAAAAGAGTGAACAGAATGATTCAACTCTTTCCATCGTAGCATCATCTATCTCGCTGCTTACAAAACCGTCCATAAAGTTCTGTTTAAGATATTCACTATCGAAGGTCTTAACAAATTCGCTTTCTGAAACTTCGGCACTGGCATATTTCTCAATATCCTCGTTTGTACCGCTTTTAACTATTTCAAGAAATTTATCAGCAGTATCCTGTATAGCAGTTTTATCAGCTGAAGAACAGCCTGTAAGAAGTGAAAATGATGTTGCTGTAAGTGCAACTGATGTAAGTAACTTTTTTATAGTATTCATTTCTATATATTAAGCGCCAAAATGGCTCTGTCATCTTCCTTTCAAGAATATATTACAAATTTTGTAACACAAGTTTTAGTATAGCACAAATAGGCAAAATAGCCAAAGAGTATCGCAATTACATCATTTTAGTGATAAAATATAGACTATAATATCACTTACATAAAGGAGGTTTTCTTAATGAGAGTTCTTTTTGGTTCAGGAATTATAAAAGAAGTAAGCTCTGTGGAAGTAAAGCCATTGGATTTTGGTGATGGAAAGATAAGCGGAACAGAAATAGACTTCTTACTTACAACCGGTGATAACTTAAAGTACATATACAGTCAAAACGTGCCTATAGAGGAATCAGGTCAGAGAGCTATAGACTTTGTAAAAGCTCTTTACGAAGAAGGAAAAGCTGACTTTACGCATGAGCCTGTAGAAATGCTTTGATAATAATAAAAAAATATTAAAGGTCCTATGCTTTAATTGCACAGGACCTTTAAATTTGCTGTTCTTCCATGGTATTCTCCATTAAATTGGTGAAGATCATCTCTTTCCAAGACAACCCTGGTTTTTAAGTTCGATTAACAGATCAAACACAACCCCCAAAGGTAAACCGGTAATATGGGCAACTTTCTCGGGATCTGGATAATATTCGTTCTCACAATCCTTTCTAATGCAGTCCATAACTTCCATTCTGGCATCACATGTAGCTGTCATACACATTTTTCCTCCTTTCTAAAATAGTATAATAATTTGAAAGCAGATCCCATCTGCTTTTCTATTATTATATCGTAAAATAGGCACAAAAGTTAACACTTTTGTGCCTATTTAATGAAAAGTTTATTATTTTAGAGTCCAAGAAGGAACCATGCAAGTAATACGATAAGAAGAAGAATCCCTAAAGCTATCGGCATGATAACAATCCAAGCCGACACTATCATAGCAAAAAGATCTCCTTTTTCCAGGTTATCTCCTACTTCGTAAGGAATTCTGTCCTCTTTCGGATCATAATACTCATCCGCGTATATATCAGGCATCTCTTCACTTTTTTTATTTTCTTCTCTTGCCTTAAATATTCTGTCAACTTTTCTATTCCATCCCATTCAAAGTAACCTTTCAAAATTACACAAGCTTATGATGGCATGCTACAAAGTGATTTGGAGATATCTCTTCCCACTCAGGAACAACATGTTCACAAATTTCTGTGCAATACTTACATCTTGTGTGGAACTTACATCCCTTAGGAGGGTTAACAGGGCTAGGTATATCTCCTTCGAGAACTACCAGATCCTTTTTGCTGTCAGTTGTAGGTATTGACTCAAGAAGAGCCTTAGTATAAGGATGCGCAGGTGATGCAAATATGTCATCAGCTGTTGCAAGCTCAACAAGGTTTCCTAAATACATAACACCGATTCTGTCTGAAATATATTTTACAACAGAAAGGTCATGTGTGATAAACAAATATGTAAGGTTCTTTTTCTCCTTAAGTTCCTGTAACAGGTTAAGGATCTGTGACTGAATTGAAACGTCAAGAGCTGATACAGCTTCGTCACATACTACAAACTTAGGATTAACAGCAAGGCTTCGTGCAATACCAATACGCTGTCTCTGACCACCTGAGAACTGGTGAGCAAATCTGTGTACGAAGTATCCTGCAAGTCCGCAGTCTTCCATGATCTTGATTACTTCATCCTGCATACGCTCATTGTTGCCCTTGCAGAACTTATGAGCCATAAGTCCCTCACCGATAAGTGATGCAACAGTCATTCTAGGATTAAGTGATGAATACGGATCCTGGAAAATATACTGGAGCTGATTTCTGATAAGACGAACTTCGTTGTATGAAAGTCTTGCAAGATCAATACCCTCATCTCGATTCTCTTCATGCTTTGCAAAATCAGGATTGCTTCTGTAGTTTGCGCGAAGAGCTTCTATTCTCTCATCAATTGCTGCTATTGCTGCTTTATCAGCATCAATTGTATTTTTAATAAGATCTGCCTTTGCCTTAAGAGAAGCAAGCTTATTCTTCTCTTTATCTGTTGCCTTATCAGCCTTTTTATTAACTACATACTCAAGCTCATCTGCATCAAGCTTAGCACTCTTATGCTTCTCAATATCCTTATTGAGCTTTTCACATGCTGAATATCTCTCTGTATAGATTTTCTCAACAGGAGCAAGGTCGTCAGCAACTATAAAGCCACCGATAAGATTAACAATATTGAGATAAGAATCCTTAGCAGTCTTCTTTTTTGCTGTGAGATCTGTGTGAAGGTGAAGTTTCTTATCATCAGGTGCTGCATCATACTCTTTCTGAGCCTTTTCATACTCAGCCTGATGCTCTTCCATCTTCTTCTTTAGCTTAGTAAGGTTTGTAACAGTCTTTTTTACATACTTAGGAGCAAGTTCATCAAGAGAAGCTCCATAGTACATTGTCTTACCACCGGTCTGACGATATAACTGAAGAAGTGTACGGCCAAAAGTTGATTTTCCACAGCCTGACTCTCCAACAAGACCTAATGTCTCACCTTCGTAAATATCCAATGTAATACCATCATTGGCTTTTACATACATTCCCTTTTTAGCTACAGGGAAATACTGTTTTAAGTTTGTAATCTTTAAGAGGACTTTATCATTTTGTGGCATGACGATCCTCCTTTCTAGCATAGAAACATCTTACCTGCTGGCCCTCACGAACCTTGATAAGTGGTGGTTCTTCATTTAAGCACTTCTCTGTTGCATATTTACAACGAGGAGCGAACTTACATCCCTTTGGAAGCTTAAGTGGATGAGGCACTGCACCCGGAATAGCATCAAGCTTCTGGTTTGAAGGAGTATCAAGTCTTGGAATAGAAATCATAAGTCCTTCAGTATATGGATGTGAGAACTCTGATACGTGGAAGATTGTCTCTGCGTCTGTAAGCTCAACAACCTGTCCGCAGTACATAACTGCAACTGTATCAGCAATCTGTCTTATTACACCAAGATCGTGTGTAATAAAGATGATTGAAGTATTGTATTCACTCTTAAGATCATTCATAAGCTTAAGAATCTGGGCCTGAATTGTAACATCAAGGGCCGTTGTAGGCTCGTCAGCAATAAGAAGCTTGGGCTTGCAGGCAAGAGCCATAGCAATCATAACTCTCTGTCTCATACCACCTGAAAGCTGATGTGGATACTGCTTTGCAACAATGTGAGGATTAGGAATCTTTACATCTGCCAGCATCTCAACGACCTTCTCGGCTGCTTCTTTTTTATTCATACCCTGATGGATAATGAAAGGCTCACTTACCTGTCTTTCGATAGTGAAGACAGGATTTAAGCTTGTCATTGGTTCCTGGAAAATAACCGAAATATCATTACCACGAACCTTATACATTTCTTTTTCTGAAAGCTTTGTGAGATCTCTGCCATCGAACATGATCTCACCGCTATCGATGTATCCGTTACCATCAAGGAGCTGCAGAATACTCATTGCTGATACGCTCTTTCCGGAACCGGACTCTCCTACTACGCCAATGGTCTTTCCTTCATCAACTGAGTAAGAAACGCCATTAACCGCTTTAACTATTCCCTTTTTAGTTCTAAAAAAGGTATGTAAATCTTTTAATTCTAATAAAGCCATCTCTTACACTCCCTTACTTATCACGATCTGATTTTGGATCCATTACATCTCTTAATGTGTCACCTACAATGTTGATACAGATACAGGTAACTGCAAGGAAGATAGATGTAAATACCCACTGCCACCAGTAATTCTTGATAATAGTTGAATTGTTTGAACCACTCAGCATGTTACCCCATGTTGGTCTTGGATATGTAACACCAAATCCAAGATAACTAAGAGAAGATTCTGTAAGCATACATGTTGCAAAATCAAGTGTTAGTGTAACGAAGATGATTGAAACAATATTTGGAAGGATGTGTCTGAAAGCAATTCTGCCTTCTTTAACACCCATAGCCTTAGCTGCTGTAACATACTCGTTCTCACGTGCTACAAGGACCTGTCCTCTTACCATTCTTGCAAGTCCTGTCCATGTAAGAACACCAAGGATACACATAAGAATAAATATCTTTTTATTCTCTGAAATATCCATCTGTGCCATGATAGCTGAAAGAATAAGTGCAAATGGAAGGAATGGGATAGCTGCAAAGATCTCTGCTACACGCATGAGAATGATATCCACTGTTCCGCCAAAGTATCCTGAAAGGCATCCAACCACAATACCGATAATAGTTGAAATGATAACTGCAACCGCACCGATTGTCATAGTCATCTTTCCACCTGCAATGATACGCTGGAAGATGTCTGCTCCATTACCGTCTGTTCCAAAGAGATATCCCTTAAGGCCCCACTTATCAAGGAGCTTACCGCTATCGTTAACTGCATAGCTTTGGAAAGCACCTGCAAATACCTTTGTCACCTTTCCATCAAGTCCATTTGGAACATCTGTCTGATGAAGTGTTGAGCCACCCCATGAAAGAACTCTTCCCTCTGATGTAAGAGCTGTGTAGTGATATGTTCCTGCTTCAAGCTGTACTACGGTCTCTCCGTCATGAAGAGCAGGCATAGCAACTGAATCATTTGGGAAGTTTCCTGTAAAGAACAGGCTTCCGTCACTAAGCATTCCGCAAAGGTGATTGTTTGTAGCATAGATTGAAACAATCTTTCTCTTTCCAAGGAACTTCTTGGAAGACTTAGCTGCTTCATTTATATTTGTACGATACTGATCGTAGAGACCACGCTTTCCTGTGTAGATTGATGTTCCTGCATCAGTAAGACCAACTACATAGTTAAGTGTGAAATCAATATCAGTAAGGTCATCTTTATCAACAAAGCTGCTGATATTCTGGTATGCATTAGCATTACCCCAGATATAGAGCTTGCCATCATTCATAAGGATTGCAGTGCACTGATATCCACAAACGAGCTTTTTGATATTAGCCACATCAATAGTTCCATTCACAAGCTCATCTGGCATTGCAATGATATTCTCACCTGCTGAAGCAGATGTTGCTGCAACTTCTGTTTCCTCAGTAGTCTCTTCCAAAGCCTCAGTATCTTCACCCTCTACAGAAGATGAAGCACCAGCCTCTTCAAGGATAGCCTGATCCTCTTCACTTACTGATTCCTCAGCTTCTTCAAGCTGCTCAAGAACCTCTTTATCAGTTGTTATGTACTGACCGTGCTTATTGGAGCCCCATCCGTAAACCTTACCTGATTCACTGATAGCAATAATATGGTCAATACCTGCTGCAACATAAGCAATTGTATCTTCCTTAACTGCATCAGGGATTTCTCCAATATCAATACCTGTTGTTCCAAGCTGTGTAGCTCCCCAAACATATACATCTCCCGAATTGGAAAGACCTACTGAAAAACTACCATAGCTGTCGATCATCTTTATATCATTTTTAAGTCCTGAAGGAACTTTCATCATGCTCATTGTAGGAGCAACATTTTTCTGAGTAACTTCTGTATATGAGTCATAGTAGTTAGGCATAAAAAGTGGTCCAAAGAAAACCAAAAGGAACATTAAAATAACTACTATTAAAGCTCCAACTGCAAGTCTTCTCTCAAGGAAGTTTCTTACAATCTGTCCTACAGGGCTTACTACTTCTTCAACATCAATGGAGTTTGCAAGATCTCTGCTTCCTCCAAAAAATACTCTGCGTACCCAGCCGTTCAATCGGCCAAAAAAATTCTTTTTCTTCATAATCTCACTGCTCCTTAGGCGCTTACTCTGACTCTAGGGTCAACAAGTCCATATACAATATCAATTATCAGGTTGCCTATAAGAGAAATAGCAACATAGAAAAGCTGCATCAAAATAACTACATCAAAGTCCTGTGTACGGAGTGAGACGATCATAAGTTTACCCATTCCGTTGATACCAAATGTATTCTCGAAAATAAGTGATCCACCGAAAATACCAAGGAACCATCCAACAACAAGAGTAACAATAGGGATAAGAGCGTTTCTCCATGCATGTGAATAAATAACTGCCTTTTCTGTAACACCCTTAGCTCTCGCTGTTCTGATGCAGTCAAGTGAAAGAGCATCAATCATAGAAGCTCTGACGTATCTTGTCATAGAACCAAGTGAGCAGAAAGTCATTGTTATAAGAGGAAGTGCCATGTAGTACATTCTGTCGACAAACCACTTCCATCCTGTATAGTTACTTCCCGGAGTCTTCATTCCACTAGGAGGGAATATTCCAAGAAGTGAACAGAATATCCATACAAAAAGAATTGCTGTTACGAAAGTCGGAAGCGAATAGCCTATGATGGTAATTACCTGCATAGCCTGATCACCTTTGCTTCCCTTATGTACAGCGCAGACAATTCCCAAAGGAATTGTTATTCCAAGCGCAAGAATTGTTGCAAATATATTTATAAATATGGTGTTTTTCAAAGGTTCCTGAACGACATTGATAACATCATCCTTGAACTCATATGAGTAACCAAAATCTCCCTGTAAAAGTCCGGAATAAGTACCATAATAGTTAGGCATAATTCCTACCCATCTAAGGTATCTCACCGCCATATTATCGGTATCCGTTCCATATCTACGCTGGTATTCCAAATACAAATCATTAAACATCTTGTCCTTCTCTTCTTCGGAAGCGTTACGAAGACGAGTTTTCTGAGCTGTCATATCCGCTTTTGCGTCTGTATAAGCTCTGTTATTTGGCACCAGATTATATATAAGGAATAGTAAAACTGACATAACTACAAGAACAATAAACATGTAGCCTATTCTTTTAAGAATATATTTTCCCACAGCCAAAACCTCCTAAAAATATTCTATATATAAACCATCTGTAATCAATTTGCAGATAGGAGTATTCAAATTCAAATAACAAATAATCTATATTGCGAAAATCATCTTTAAACCGACAATAATCCACGGTTATGGGCTCATTCCCATAACCGTGGATTGTCAGTCAGTTACCTATATTACCATAATCCTACCGAAACTTCTAGTAGAAAATTAGTTCCAATAAATATCTGCTTCATCCTTAATGTAATATGCCTGATAATCGTCATATGTTGTAGGATTAATAGTCATATTAAGTGAATAATCATAAACAGCTGAGTTGAATCCAGTAGCAAAGTTAAAGCATGTGTACATAGGTGTACCACTGTAGTAACCATAAATCTGCTGCTGAGCAAGCTCATCAAGCATTGGTGCAAAGTCACCAGTTGTCTTCTGAACAGCAAATCCTGCAGCTGCGATATTATCGTTCTGCTCGAAACCTGTTACAAGGAGATCTGAGAACTCGTTATCAACAGTACCATACCAGTTAAGTACAAGAGGCATATAGTAGTCGCCATTGATTTCAACTGTCTTGTATGCACCGTCAACTGACTGATAGTTCTTGTCGTTATCTGTAGCATACTCGCCGGAAATCTTCTTATAACGAACACCTTCTGTGTACTCGCCACCTTCTGCATTGTATACCCAACCATCGTTCTCAAGAACTTCGATAGCTGAATCTACAGAAGTATCATATGTGTTAAGAAGCATTCCCTGATCTACAGCAGCCTTATACATCCAAGATCCTGTGTAGTAAGGTCCGTCAACAACTCCGCCGTAACCACCTGTGAAGTCCTTAGCAAATGTTGCTCTGTCCATGCAGTATGCAATAGCCTGACGAACTGCTGTGTACTGAACTGGGCCATAGTCACATCTGAATCCAAGTTTACCATAACCAGCTCTTGAATAGTGTGTATAAGCATAAGCTCCGTTTGAACCATCAGCAAGTGCTACAGCTTCATCAGTTGCAGAACCACCTGTGATACCTGAAAGGAGATCAATACCGCCTGACTTAAAGTCTTCAAGCTGAGTCTCTGCGATTACCTTCTTATAAACTACTTTTTCGATAGAAGGAACTGCTCCATCATAGTTACCTGCATAGTACTCATTTCTCTCAAGAACAGCTGACTTATCGCTTGCGTCATAGCTCTTTACAACATAAGCACCTGTGTAAGGATACTTTGTATCTGTGTTGTTAGCTGACTCAGTAATGTGCTTAGCCATTACATAGCTGTCACCGTCTTTTGCATAGAAGTCGCCTGTGATATAAACGCCTTCGCCGTCATCAGCTATATCACAATCACCAAACCAGAGATCCTTGTATGAAGGAGCGAAGTAATCTCTTGCAAGGTATGTGTTTGCATAGAAGTAAGGAAGATACTGAGCATCAATTGTTACTGAGAATGTGTAATCATCTATAAGACGAACACCGCTCATAACCTTTGTTGCGCCGTCTGTACCTTCGTTTGTTCCGTCATATGCATTGAATGCATCAAAGCCTACTTCATAAAGAAGTCTCTTGTGATCTTTACCTGCAGCTTCTGCAGCAACTGGTGTTGAGAATGCAAGTGGGAAGTACAGATAGTTCTTAGCTGTTACAGCAGATCCATCTGAGAATTTAAGGTTGTCCTTGATCTTAACTGTGTAAGTTCTTGAACCATCCTCATTGTCTACTTCTTCATAGCTGTCAACAACAGTCTTGTTAACTTCATAGCCACCTTCTTTTGTCATAGCAACGATGTCAAGGCCATTTGTAAGTCTGTAGATATCATTATCTGATGCGCCAGGGTTACTAGCTCCGAATACAGAATATCTGAACTTACCAGAAAGATCTGTTGTATCACCGAGGATGATTGAGTTATCTTCTTTTTCTGATGTCCAGTCGATAAGAGCAAGAGCTGGATTCCAATATGGGTTTGTAGGATATTCATCTACGCCCTTGATCTGTGTGTTGTAAACATCATAGTACTCGTTTGAGTAAAGAGGAATCTCAGGAAGCATATGATTCCAACGTGTGATGTAATACTTCCACCACTCTGCATATACTTCATCTTCTGTAGCGAAGTCTGTTCCCTCTGTTGATGTGTTGTAAACCATAGCCATTGAAAGGAAATCAAGACCGAGCTCGTAGCTCTTTCCGTCTACATTGAGGTAAGCAAGTCCAGTTGTCTCATCTTCTGTTACATCAGCGATTGAGATCTGCTTGCCATACTTGTCGTAAAGTGAAATGTAATCAGCATTCTCACCATACTCTTTTCCGTTCAGTTCCTGAACTGATGATGGAAGATCAGCAGTTGAAACTAATTCTGTTTCTGCTTCTTCTGTTGTTTCTGTCTCTGCAGCTGCTTCTGTAGAAGCCTCTTCAGTTGCCTGAGGAGCTGCAGGTGTCTCTGTTGTTGTCTTACCGCAAGCTGATAATGAACCAGCTACCATTGTAAGAGCAAGGAGAGACGCAAGTGTCTTTTTTTTCATATTTCTACCTCCCGCATAATATATATGTAATCGCACAGTGTTTGTCACCGGCGCACATATGTCTTTTTGACACTTCACCATTTTAAATCGGCGAAACCAAAAATGCAACATAAGTTTTTTAAAAATAAACTTATCTCTTCCTATAATAAAGAGTTATCAGACTTTTTCTCTCATATTCCTTGCAAGCTCATCTATTGTGCCATCCTTAAATGGGCTCTTAAGGCCAACTTCAGCCAGCTCGTTCTCGTAAAAATCTCTGGTTGAAAGTTTGCAGAGCTGTAAGTAATGATTCCAGGCATCCTTATAGTCTTTGTCCATCCATACTTTGAACTGCATAGCCACTACGCTTGCAAGAACGTAATCTATGTAATAGAAAGGATTCCAGAAAATATGTCCCTGTTTCTGCCAGAAACCGCCTTCATCAAAGAACTCATCGCCATCAAAATCAAGCCATGGTCTGTATGTTTTCTCAAGTTCTTTCCAAACCTGTTTTCTCTCTGCCGGAGTCATCTCAGGCTTGTCATAAACAATATGCTGGAACTCATCAACCATACATCCGTAAGGAATGAAAGTGATAGAATCCTGAAGATGCATCTTAAGATAATCATCTGATCTGTCGCCAAAGAACTTATCCATCCAGCCGTATGTGAAGTACTCCATTGACATGGAATGAATCTCAGCTGTCTCCATAGTAAGGTCGTTGTTTTCAGGAGTCTCATCATTTCTGGTAACAAATCCTTGGAACGCGTGGCCGCACTCATGAGTTATAACATCTACATCTCCGCTTGTACCATTGAAATTAGCAAAGATAAATGGAGCCTTATATTTAGGAAGATAATCCATATATCCGCCGGCTTTTTTTGTCTTTCTTCCAAGGACATCAAATAGCTCATTCTCCATCATGAAATCAAAGAACTCTTTTGTCTCAGGAGAAAGCTCTGAATACATTTCCTGTCCTGCTCTCATGATTTCTTCAGGTGTTCCGATAGGTGCTGGATTGCCATTTTTGAAGAATACATCGTTATCATAGTATTTAAGTTCATCTACACCGATCTGAGCTTTTCTCTTTTCCTGGATCTCACATACAAAAGGAACAAATGACTCCTTTATCTGTTTTCTGAAATTCTCAACTTCAGCTCTTCTGTATGCATTTCTCTGCATACGATTGTAACCAAGTTCTACGTAATTATCATATCCAAGCTTTTTAGCCTGCTCTGTTCTGTTCTTTACAAGCTTGTCATAAATATCATCGATTTCATCAGTAACTGAAAGGAAGTACTCTGAAAGAGCTTTCCATGCACGCTTTCTTGTGTCTCTATCCTCGTCTGTAAGCTTTTTGCGAAGAAGTGATATATTGTACTCTTCTCCATCAAAAGGAATCTTTGCAGAAGCAATCACTTTGTCATACTTACTGATAAGTGCATTCTCTTCCTGCATAAGAGGAAGTATCTCTTCACTGATTGAATTGTTTGCAAGTTCAATATTCTTGAAAAAGATCTTGTTTATCTTTTCTTCAAGGTACTCACGATATGGAGATTCAAATAAAACCTTTTTATATTGATTATCCAGATTGGAAATAAGAGGCATTATCTCATCGACATAATCATTTTCTTTTGAATAAAACTCATCAGTTGTATCAATGTTATGTCTAAATACAGCGAGTCTGATCTCTGTATTAACATCTGCAACAAAATCAGTATACTTTTTGTGAAGTGCGTACTGTTCTTCACCGCTTTTAGCATTCTTACTATCGTCTATTAGTTTCTCATAAAAAGCCTTTATGGCATCCATATCAGGACGCTCATAAGGCATCTGTGATAATTTCATCATTTATGTAAACCCACTTTCTACTTTAAATATTAAATTTTTATAAATTACATTTTTTCATTATACTTTATACATATCAATTTAGCAATAGAAAGCGTTGAATTGTTAAAATACATCAAGTTAATTCACTAAACTGTAGGAGCAAAATTAATCTCCTGCCGAAATCACGTATGTTTGTTCACAAAATATTATGTTAACAAGTTAATGCATTAACTCGTTAAAGACATGCTATACAAATAAAGAGGATTTCTGCGCAACCAAACAGGTTGGCAGAAATCCTCTTGCTAATCCACAAAGTGCTTTTTTAGCTGTTTTCAAACTTACCTTAGATCAATTCTTCACGATCATCTTACCACCACGCTTTGATACTACATCAAAAATAACAGCCGCCAAAAGAACTACACCTTTTACAACCTTCTGCATGTTGGCATCAACGCCCATAAGTGACATGCCAAGGTTGATAACACCCATAAGAACCGCACCTACAATAACCCCCGGAACTGTTCCGATTCCACCATAGGCAGATGCTCCACCGATGAAGCAGGAACCGATCGCATCCATCTCATAGTTCTGGCCATAGGTTGGCTGAGCTGATGTAAGTCTTGCGATTGTTACCATTCCTGCAAGTGCTGCCAAAAATCCCATATTTGTATATGCAAGGAAATATACTCTGTTTGTGTCGATACCTGAAAGCTTTGTAGCCTTCTCGTTTCCGCCTACTGCATAGAAGTAACGACCAACTGTAGTGTTGCTTGTAATGTAGCCATAGATGATTACCACAACCAAAACCCAGATGAGAACTGTAGGAATTCCCTTGTGCTGAGAAAGTTTGTAGGCAAAAAGAACGATCACTGCTGCCAAAACTGCAAGTTTTATCCCAAAAGTCCATACAGACTCAAGGTCGTAACCATTCTGTTTTTTCTTTATTCTGCTGAGTATCTGTAAGAGCACCAAAACTGATGCTGCGAGTATTCCACCAAAAAGGCATGTGAGATTGAGACTTCCATTACCAAAGAAATCAGGAATATAGCAATCTGCACCGCCTCCGAAGAGGTTTACAAATGTTGTCTGATCCTTTATAGATACTGTAAGACCGTTTAATGCTACGTTTGACAATCCTCTAAATGCAAGCATTCCTGCCAATGTAACAATGAAAGGAGGAATTCTTACAAAGGCGATCCAAAAGCCCTGGAACGCACCAATTGCTGTTCCGATAAGGATCATTATCAGAATTGTAAGCCACACAGGGGCTCCTACATTTACCATCAAAAGAGCTCCGATCGCACCTACAAAACACACTACTGATCCTACTGAAAGATCGATGTTACCACCTGTAAGAATACAAAGAAGCATACCTGTTGCAAGAATGAACACATACGCATTCTGTGAGATCAGGTTACTTACATTCATGGGAAGAAGTATAGCCCCTCCGGTTCTCCATGAAAAAAACGCTACTACTATAATTAAGACTATTACCATGGTGTTTTTCTTCAAAAACCCCAAAACCTGTTCCTTATTCATCACTATCCTCCTATTAACCAGCAGTCTGTAAAATTCTTGACATTATCTTTTCCTGAGTTGCTTCCTTAGCATCAAGTTCTCCTACAATCCTGCCCTCGTTCATGACATAGATTCTGTCTGACATTCCAAGTACCTCAGGAAGTTCGGAAGAAATAAGGATTACTGATTTTCCTTCCGCTACCAGCTGGTTTATTATGCAGTAAATTTCGTATTTAGCACCTACATCAATACCTCTTGTAGGCTCATCAAGTATGAGAATATCAGGATTAGCAAACATCCATTTTGCCAAAAGAACTTTCTGCTGATTTCCACCGCTCAAGTTGCCAACATGTTGTTCAACAGAAGGTGCCTTTGTCTTTAGCTTATCCTTGTACTCTACCGCAACCGCATATTCTTTATGCTTGTCAATTACTGTTCTGTGGCTTACTGCCTCAAGATTTGCAACTGTAGTATTTGTCTTTATTGGATTTGAAAGAATAAGGCCATTTCCCTTTCTGTCCTCAGTAACATATGCAAGTCCATGCTTGATTGCACTCTTAACAGTATTTAGCTGTACTTCTTTTCCGTTTAACAAGATCTGTCCGGTGATATTCTCTCCGTAGCTCTTTCCAAAAATACTCATGGCAAGCTCTGTTCTTCCTGCTCCCATAAGTCCGGAGATTCCTAAAACTTCACCTTTTCTGACATAAATATTTACGTCATCAACAACTTTTCTATCTTTATGTAAAGGATGGTAAACATTCCAGTTCTTTACTTCCATACTCACATCGCCGATATTCGGCACTCTCTTTGGAAATCTGTCTGAGATCTCGCGGCCTACCATTCCCTTGATTATCCTGCTCTCAGAGAAGTCATCAACACCCTTTGTAAGAGTCTCAATAGTCGCTCCGTCTCTTATGACAGTGATCTTGTCTGCCACATAAGAAACCTCATTTAATTTGTGAGAAATGATAATGGAAGTAAGACCACGTTCTTCCTTTAGCCTTAGCAAAAGATCAAGCAGCGCTTTTGAATCAGTCTCATTGAGTGATGATGTAGGCTCATCCAAAATAAGAAGCCTTGCCCTTTTAGAAAGAGCTTTGGCAATCTCTACAAGCTGCTGTTTACCAACACCAATATCCTTGATCAATGTCTGTGTACTTTCTCTAAGTCCAACAATATCCAGGTATCTTCTCGCCTGCTTGTTTGTCTCGTTCCAGTCAATCTTTATTTTCTTTCCTCTCTCATTTCCGAGGAACATATTCTCAGCAATAGTCATATAGGGAATAAGCGCAAGTTCCTGATGAATAATAACTATTCCCTTCTCTTCACTATCCTTTATGGCTCCAAACTTGCAAGTTTCACCATCATATACAATATCGCCCTCATAAGAACCATATGGATAAACACCACTAAGCACATTCATCAGTGTGGATTTTCCTGCCCCGTTTTCTCCAACAAGCGCATGGATCTCACCATTTACAACTTTTAAGTTAACGTTGTCTAATGCTTTCACACCAGGAAAGGTCTTGGTGATATTTTTCATTTCCAATAATATCTTTTCCAATGTTGCCCCTCCTCCTTTTCTATCTGTATCGGCCTATTCTCAAATATAAGGCGGGCCAGTAAGACCCGCCTGTATAAAGCTTAATTACTGAAGATCGCTCTCTTTGTAATAACCTGAATCAATAAGAAGTTCTTTGTAGTTGTTAACATCAGCAAATACAGGTTCGCAAAGGTATGAAGGAATAACGCCTGTTCCGTTGTTGTATGTTGATGTGTCATTAACAGGAGCATCTGTGCCCTTCATGATAGCGTCAACCATCTCTACTGTCTTAGCTGCAAGTGTACGTGTATCCTTGAAGATTGACATTGACTGCTTACCAGCGATCATGTTCTTAACGTTTGCAACGTCACAGTCCTGACCTGTGATGATTGGCCAATCACCTGTGTAGTTAGCCTCAAGAGAGTTTGTAACACCAAGAGCTGTTGAGTCATTTGAGCAAAGAACTGCATCAAGCTTTGTTCCGTTTGCATAGTTAGCAGAAATGATAGCATCCATTCTTGACTGTGCATTCTCTGTTGACCAGTTAGCTGTTGCAACGTTATCAAAGTCCTTCTGACCTGACTGAACAACGAGCTTACCTTCGTCGATGTACTTGTTAAGTACGTCCATAGCGCCGCCGTAGAAGGATCTTGCGTTGTTGTCACCAGGATCACCTGTGAAGATCTCGATGTTGAATGGGCCTGCTGCATTGTCAAGATCAAGCTGATCTCTGATGTACTCGCCCTGCTTTGTTCCAACCATGTAGTTATCAAATGTTGCATAGTATGAAACAGCATCTGAATTCATGATAAGACGGTCATAAGCGATAACTGAGATTCCTGCTTCCTTTGCCTGAGCAAGAACAGTTCCAAGTGAATCACCATCGATAGAAGCAATAACAAGAACCTGTGCTCCCTGGCTTATCATGTTCTCAATCTGAGAAACCTGAGTAGCAATATCATTTGATGCGTACTGAAGGTCAACCTCATAGCCTGCCGCCTTAAGCTGCTCTTCCATGTTGGCACCATCCTGGTTCCATCTCTGAAGATCCTTAGTAGGCATTGCAACGCCGACTTTTCCGCCGCCTGCGCTCTCTGTCTGTGCAGGTGTCTCTGTCTTTGTCTCTGTTTTGGTCTCAGTCTGAGCTGCGCTGTTGTCAGTCTGTGTCTGAGCCGGTGCTGCACTTCCGCATCCAACCATGAGCGATGCTGCCATAGCCATTGAAAGAACTGCACTTAATAGTTTTCTCTTCATTTCTTTTCCTCCCACAATAGTTTGTTATTAGTTTTTTGCAGATTGTTTTCTGCTCCTTACGAGTGTCATTCTAGCATCGGGAGAATAGGAGTAACTTACGACTTATAGCACATTTTTATTATTAAATTTTTATAAAAAAAGCTGTGCTAGCATTTTATTGCAAGCACAGCTTTAACGTTTTCAAAATAATGCTACTCTCATTATTTTGGCATTTTCCCCGGAACATTTAAGTACACATCTTCTTTTAAATGAAAGCCACTCTTAATTATGACTTCATCGATATTATCCGCTGTAACACTGACCGGTTCTATCTTTAGATATGGAATTTCTTTTCCATCATTATCATATACAGAGAGTTCTTCCTCCAAAAGCTCCTCCCCTTTAGCCAGTTTAACAGCTGACTGTGCTGCCTTCTGAGCCAACTTCTCGATTGGCTTATACACAGTCATAAGCTGAGTTCCCTCAACTATCCTCTGGCAGGCTTCAAGATCAGCATCCTGCCCCACAACAAGCTTTTTGCCTGCAAGTCTCTTTTCAGCCAGCGCATGGACCACTTTGCTGGCAAGGTCATCATTGCCGCACATAATAGCATCAGCCTGCTCAACCAGATCCATGTGTTCGTAGATATAATCCCCTGCAAGCTCCGCTCTCCAGCCATCGGCATGAAAGACATCAAGGACAAGTATCTTATTCTCCTCCATTACTTTTCCAAAACCGCTCTCAACCATAGGCACATTGTAGTCGGTTGGCGATCCGCAGAGCATAAGCACTTTCCCGTTACTCAGACCTTTTTTCATAAGGGCATTTCCCATCATTTCCCCGACTTTCTCATTGTCAAAAGAAATATAGAGATCTGAATCTGCCCCTGCAATAGGTCTGTCATAGGCTATCACCTTGATTCCGGCTTCTCTGGCCTTTTCTACACTCTCCAAGATTTCCTCGGAATCTATAGTGATGATAACTATCACATCCATGCCTTTTTTTATAAAATAATCAATTTGCTGTTTTTGCTGAGCAGGATCCCCATTGGCATTCTGGACATTAACCTCTGCCCCCAGCTCTTTTGCCGTGGAAACAAATACATCCCTGTCCCTCTGCCAACGCTCTATGACAAAAGAGTCAAAGCACATGCCTATCTGGATCTTATCGCTTTCCTTCTCCGCACTACTATCTGCTTTCGCCGATTCTTTTTCACATCCACTAAAAGACATAACAGTTAAAAAAGCCAGTAAAAAAATACAAATAACCCTTCTTATTCTTTTCCCCATTTTAAATACCCTTTAGAACCTGTCTTTATATTCTGTAGGTGTAACTCCAACGTTTTTCTTAAAGCTGCGGCTAAAATAATTAGGATCAGTATAGCCACAGGAAATGCATATTTCTTTAATAGAAAGGTCCGACTCCTCCAAAAGCTTTTTGGCCTTTTCTATTCTTACATTTGTCAGATACTCAATGAAATTAAGTCCATTCTCTTCTTTAAATATCTTACTGAAATAGTAAGGTGATATATTAACGACTCTTGAGACATCATCAAGGGATATGTCCTTGTGGAAATTGTCCTTTATATAATCCATGGCCGTTTTCATAATGCTGTTTGAGCGCTCTTCCCTCTTACTGATCACGTTCCTGCAGGCACCTGACATCTTATCTATGAACCATTTCTTTATCTCCGCAGGTGAATCAAGCTCCATTATTTCAGGAAGATAATTGTTTCGCCCGGAGTAACGGTAGGTCTGTCCACCATTCTGATATGCAATGTGCTCCGCGTACAAAGAAAACTCCAGAACTTTGAGTCTCATGGACATCAGGTCACCATCGCCGGCTCTCTGGCACATCCAGTCGGCATATTTCTCTGCATATACCAAAGTTCCGTTCTGATCGCCTTTTGTAACTGCATCAAACATGGGCTTTTCAAGGTCCTTGGGATAATCATCCTCGTAGCCGCAGCTGATAGTGAGGTCATCCACATGGGCAACCGAGCCTGTTGTAGCAATAAGTGCATTTAAAGCTTCCTTGTAAGACTCCGCAAGTTCCCTTAATGGCTTAACTCCGCCAATTCCTACTCTAAAGCTGATCTCTGTCTTTTTCTTAAGAAACCTGGCCATTTCCCTTGCCCTGTCAATGATCTCAGTTCTCTCGTTGTAATCAAGGCTCTCTTTTTCAAGAGGCAAAAGAACTGCTATCTTATTGGCCATTACATTTCCAATCTTGCAGTCAAAAAAGGTCCTGACACCTTCTCTTATTTCCTGATATTTACCGGATATTTTTACAGAGCTTCCAACTGCGTTGGTCATGTGGTTTCCCTCCTGGGAATCGCCACAGACAATGGCAAGCATACAGCCATAGTTCTCATTTATCCCCAGAATAGTCCTGTAGCTGTCTATATCCTCTTCAAAATGCTCCTGCAAAAGAATGTCATAAATAAGTCCGTTCTCGATAATAGGCTCAACTGTCTCAAGCTTTTCCTTGATCAAAAGCTCATTGCTGCGCTTTTCACGATCGCTGTCTATCTGCTCCATGGCCTTTTTCAGAACTGTGATTACCTTTATCCTCTCCATGGGCTTTGTGATGTACTCCAAAACTCCAAGCTTTATGGCCTCTTTAGCATAATCGAACTTATCATAGGCTGACATAACAATAAAAACAGTGTTAGTGCAAAACCTCTTCATTTCTTTTATGGCATCAATGCCGTTAATTCCCGGCATATGGATATCTATCACTGCAATGTCAGGTCTGAAGCTCTCTGCAAGTTCTATGACCTTTCGGCCTGACTTTGCAAATTCAACCTGGCAGAGCTGCCCGAACTCTTTTTCTATTATGAATTTCATTGAGTCGATGACTATACCCTCGTCATCAGCGATCATCACCCTGTACATATTTGGCTCCCTCAAGCGGCAAACGAATCACTACTTCGCAGCCCTTACCTTCTCCTTCACTATATATCTGCAATACGTCTTCATGCCCCGCAAAAAGACGGAGCCTTGAGATCACATTATCCATGCCTATTCCGTTGTTGTCGTAGGCGTTTTCATCACTTACATAATCTCCTGAAAGAATTTTTTCTATAGTCTCATTACTGATGCCTTTTCCGTTATCCTTTACACTTATGCAGACATCCTTATCCTGCCTATAAACCTTAAGAACAATCCTGCCATCGCCAGCCATTTCCCTTATACCGTGGTTTACAGCATTCTCTACAATTGGCTGAAGGATCATGCTTGGCATTTTGTGATCAAGAAGTCTTTCATCCACCTGTTTTTCGTAACCGATATCCCCTGAAAAACGTACATTTAAAATATGGATGTAGTTGTCAACTAAAGTGACCTCTTCCCTTAAAGTAACAGCGTCTTTCTGATTTTTAACATTGTATCTGAAAAAGTCAGCTACAGTCTGAACATATTCATAAGTTCTGTCAGCACCTTCCATCATTGCAAGCTGTGCCCCTGCATTTAACGTGTTAAAAAGAAAATGCGGGTTTATCTGGGCCTGCAGATACCGCAGCTGCGCATCCTTAAGATGTGCCTCCATCATCAGCTCTTTTTCCTGCATATAGCGCTCATTGGCCATGCTGACCTTGAGCTGTTCAATATAGTCCTTGATGCTGACGATCATCTTGTTAAAGGCTCCAATAACAATACCGACTTCATCGCTATAGGATACCGATGGAAGCGTGACATCAAAGTCACCGTCTGCTATCTCATTGGCTGAGTCCGCAAGGCTTCGCAGCGGCATTATCATCGCTTTGACAAAGCTTGTGATTATGATCACATTTCCTATCATTACAAAGGTCATTACCACAACGCCTATGATCTCAAAGGTCCTAAAGGTCTGGATCAGAGTTATGAAATCCTCTGAATTAATTACAAAGAGCTCCAGATTAAGACTTGTAATATAGCTTTGTATGTTCTCAAAAAGATCAGTGGAGGATTCATAGTAGGTCCTGTATTTTTCTACATTTCTTCCTCTTTTAGCCTCTATTGTCTGCTCAACCTGTTCAAGGTATTCACCCGACATGTACTTTATATTTCTTTCCATTCGGTTAAAAGAAAAATCAGTAACCTTTTCGCCCAGATCATCAGAAAGGTCTCTGAATTTCTGAGCATTTATATAATAGTTTTCCAGGGAGTCGCTGGTCTTTGAAGAAAGATATTCAGTCATGGAATCCTGAACCAGGTTAAGCGCCACAGAAAGCTCATTTAAAGACCTGTTACTTTCATAGACCATCTCCATGTCTTTTGACATGCTGTTGATCCCGACTATCAAAAAGAGATTGACGATGAATATGGTTATATTGGCAAGAACGCAGGCGCTTATGATCTTGGTCTGAAGGGGGCTGTTTAAGAATTTATTCATCAAGAGCCTCCTTTTTCAGGAAATCTGCCACGTTACTTCTGTCGATGAGTGTTACGTCTGCCAGATAGTATTCGCTTGTATTCCCAAATTCATAGTAATCCAAAAGGGCAGAAACACTGTACTCTCCCAGCTGCCTGGTATCGATTGAGATAGTAGCATAGACACCGCCTCTGTCTATGGCTTTGACAATCTCAGCAGAGTCGTAATAACCGAGTACACTGACTTCTCCTACCTTGTTAAAATCAACAACTGCCTGATAAGTACAGGTGGTATTGAGTTCATTCAGGCATACGATCACATCAGGAACATCCTCATTTAAAAAGATATCCCTGATTGATTCTTCAACTGAAAATGCATTTGTGTTATCGACCGTAACAATAGAAACATCAAACTCTGCATCTGTTACATTTTCTTCACTGATAGTATCCTGAATGGCAGAGATAATGATATTCTGTCCGGCGTCTTTGGTATCAGCATTTGCAAGAACTGCGACCTGAACCTTTCTGGTGTCCTCAATACCATCTTCTCCAAGAAGCTTTTCACGCCTTGCATCCTTGATAATATTGATGATCTGCTTGGCATACATCTTGCCTACGCTATATCCACTGATTCCCACAAAGCTCAGCCTATCGGAATGGGTGTTATCGCCATAGAGAGTTACTACAGGTATCCCGTTACTAACCGCATCATTTATAAGCGCGGTCATGGAGCTTGACTCATCAGCACAGACCATGATCCCGTCAACCTTTGATGCTGTTGCTATCTTCATCAGTTCTTCACAGGAATAGTCCCTTGAAAGATTCATCCCCAAAAGATCTACATAGATATCGGATTCCCTGGCTTTTTCCAGTGCTCCCTCATACACTGACTGCCAAAAATCTGTCTTGTAATTATCAGTTATCATCACAAAATACTTGTCATAGGTGTGGGCTTCCGCCTGCTTAACAAGCTCTAATCTGTAAAATCTAAAGTATAGCGACCCAAAGATAAGTGTCAAAAGCGTAAAAAGAAGCGTTAGTATCAGCACCAGATACTGTCTTCTTATTTTTTTTGCGTATAAGTCTTTTCGTGCTTTCATAAAGTTGATTTTAGCAGATGACTTTAGCCAAAAAAAGTGGATTTTATTGTCATTGAAAATCAAAAATGACAATAAAATCCACTTCATTATGCATAAAGCGCTTTATTATTGCTTGGTGAGAAAATTGATGTAAATGTAGTTTCTCTATTTTTAAAGCTTATTTCACCTGAAAGATTTTTCTCAATTATAGAAGCTGCTATCTTACCTATCTCCGGATCAAACTGTGTTCCACAGTTTCTAAGAATCTCTTCTCGTGCTTCAAGTGGCGATAGCTGCCTTCTATATGACCTGTTTGATGTCATGGCGTCATAGGCGTCAGCCACACAGATTATACGAGGAATGAGCGGTATCTCATCGCCCTTTAATCCATCCGGATAGCCCTTTCCGTCATATCTCTCATGATGCCATCTGGCGCCGTAAGAAATAAGAGGTATCTCTGTAATAGATGAGAGTATCTCGTGGCCAATTATAGGATGCTGTCTGATGGCAGCCATCTCTTTTTCATTGAGTTCTCCCGGTTTACGAAGAACTGTGTCAGATACTCCGATTTTTCCTATATCATGTAAAAGTCCTGCCTGATAGATGATCTCAAGCATTTTGTCATCGTAGCCCATTGCCTCAGCAATCTCGCAGGCGTACTCGGCAACTCGCACTGAATGGCCATTAGTATATGTATCCTTGGCATCAATTGCAGAAGAAAGAGATTTGATGATCTGCTTAGTGTAAATAACCAGCTTTTTATGCTCCTCAGCAAGAGAATCTCTATATGAATACATCTTGGTGATAAGATAATCATTTACATACTGACTGTTTATAACATTATCTATTCGTCTGTTAAGAACTTCCTGCGCCAAAGGCTTTCTGATAACATCAGCCGCACCTATGGTAAGGAAAAAAGCTTCCTTGCCTGAATCTTCAGGAATAAGAATGATCACCGGTGTATTCTCTAATACCGGATCAGACTTAAGCCTTGAAAACAGTGTAAAATAATCATTCCCCGGGTAATCAAGATCCAATAGGATAAGTGATGGACGAAGCCTGGACTTAAGGAGCGAGAGTGCCTCTCTCTCAGATTTAACAAAGACACAATTTCTGTCCCCATTTATCAGATTACGGATATTCTCTTGTTCAGATACATTAGAAGATATACAAAGTAATATCTGCGTGTCTTTCGAAAACATGTCTTTCCTTTAACAAAACCCTTTTTTTAACTAGTTAAAAATCTGCCTAAAAGTTAGATTTAAATATAACAAATCACCTGTGAAAATATCTATAAAAAAATGTGAAAAAAAAACGAATTTTTTCAGTGCTTTGCTGCCTCATCTAAAAATTTTTCAGCAAAATCAGGGCATGAAGGATAATACAGGTGTGGAAAGCCTATATATGAGCCATTTATATGATGGATGCACATGTACTTACGATTCCCGCTTGGCTTTTTTGCCACAAAAGCCTCTCCGTTATTATCAGTGTCATAATAATGAAACTCGTGTCCTTTTATTTGAAACTCATCGTCACTTAACTCAACATAACCAAAGCGCACAAGTTTACCCGTCCAACTTGTATCAGCATCGATAAAGCCAACCATTTCATAAGAATTCCCATCAGGATCCGTAATCTTTTTGGTCAGATACATGAATCCTCCACACTCCGCCAAAACAGTAAGCCCCTTGCTTAGCTTTTCCTTTATATCCTGTAGCATATCTTTGTTATCAGACAGCTCTTTAAGGAAATTCTCAGGATAGCCCCCACCAAGAATGAGACCATCTATTTTTTCAGGAAGTGCCTTATCTCTTATTGGAGAAAAGAAAATAATATCTGCCCCAAGTTTTTTTAAGAGTTCAAGGTTTTCTCTGTAGTAAAAGCAAAAAGCCTCATCATATGCCACTGCTATCCTAGTTCTTAGCGACTTGGGCTCATCCTTACTTTTGGTAAAAGAGATAGCTTCTGCCTTTTTAGAAAGCTCTAAAAGCCCCTTGATATCTACGCCTTCTTCAATTATCCCAGCTGTCATATCAAGTTTTTCTTTAAGGTCATCTATTTCTTTTGGCAAAATAAGCCCCAGGTGCCTGCTTGAAAGCTCAATATCCTTTTTATTTTCAACATACCCATAACACCTTATTCCCAGCTCTTTTTCTATAATGGGCATAAGTACAGTCGCAAAGCTCTTTGATGTCTTATTTAGGATCACGCCTTTTATTAGTTTTTCACTGTCATAGTCAAGAAAGCCTCGTATCTGCGCAATAAGAGATCTTCCGGCGCCTCTCCCATCAACTACCATCACAATCGGGGCTTTTAAGACTCTTGCCAGATCATATGATGAGCCCTGCTCTTCTACTCCGCCTATGCCATCGTAAAGCCCCATTACACCTTCTATTACAGCAATATCCCCTGCATACTCATCTGCAAAGAGCTTTCTTGTAAGGGCCTCTCCTGTAAAAAAAGTGTCCAGATTCCCTGATGGAATACCTATCACATCTCGGTGAAACATGGGGTCAATATAATCCGGGCCGCATTTAAAGCTGCACACATCGATATTTTGTTTTTTCAAAGCAGCAAGTATCCCAAGGGTTACAGTGGTTTTCCCGCTTCCGCTTTTTGGAGCTGCTATAAGTATTCTTGGATAATTCATTTTTCCTCAATGTCCGATTGTAAAAGAGACGATATATACAGGGTTTTCTGCTTCCATAAGGGAGTACTGTCCAAGGCTTTTTGCTTTACTTACCTGGACAAGTGCTATATCTGCATCTTTGATCTCATAATCTTTGATAAGTTCATTTAATGCAGCCATAGTCTCGATCGTAACTGCATTTGCAACGACTCTTATCTTCTTTTCAAAGCTTCTCAATCTTTCAAATATACTCTTTAGATTCCCACTGCTGCCGCCAATAAAAACCTTGTCAGGAGCAGGCAGCGCATCAAGAGTCCCTGGCGCTATGCCTTCCACTACTTCGATATTTGAAAGCATGAATTTGTCAGCATTTTTCCTAATAAGGTCGCATGCCTCTTTCTTTTTCTCAACTGAGTAAACCTTTATTTTAGGAGATAATCTTGCACATTCCACTGAAACAGAGCCTGTTCCTCCTCCGATATCATATATGACATCTCCATCACATGGCTTTAGCTTACAAACAGACAAAGTCCTTATTTCCTCTTTTGTCATTGGTACTTTGTCCCTGATAAATTCTTCATCCTTAAGTCCCGGAAGAAGCTCTTTTTCTGCTTTCTGCTCATTTTTGATCATGAGGGTGTAAAGACCTTCTTCATTAAGCTCCACGCATCCTGCAGGGTCAAGTACACATATCTTTTCTTCACTGTAAAGGTTACAGCCGGCATATACTGTGAACTTACCTTTTTTGTCATTCTCCAGTTTTTCCAGAAGTTTTCCAATTCTGTTTATGTCTTTTACACCGGAAGTAATGGCTATGGTTCCGGCATTTCCTGTTACAGATGCTATTAGCTCTCCGGTCCATTTTTTCTCATCTACTCCGTGAGTACTGATAATAGCTTTATCCTGCCAGCTCTCGCCTATTCTTGCGCACATGGCACTTACTGATGATATGCCGGGCAAAACTTTTGGGCTGTAGCCTTCATTTTTAAGTGCTGCAAGGAGCTTTCCGGCGCCGCTGTAAAATCCAGTATCCCCTGAGAAAAGAACTACCACTTTAATAGTTACTTTTTCATTTTTTTCTTTTATCTTTTCAAGGGCAGGTATTATGTCAGATGCAAGATAATATGAATACTTCCGGCATTCAGAAGCTATGCCCTCTAGCATTCTCCCAGCACCAAAAATGTAATCTGCTTCATTTATGGCCCTTTGTACTTCCAAAGTAAGGGTTTCTTTCCCCATTCCAAAACCCGCCAAGGTAACTTGCATGCTCTTTGCCTGCTCTTTACCTGTGTTTTGGCCAAACAGACGGATTATCTCATCTCTGACTCTTTCATAGTCTTCACCGGTATTTTCGACCGGACGCTTTATTATAAAGATCTGAGCTTCCGCATCCCTGGCGGCCTGTATCCTTTCAAGCTCTCCACCAGCCTTTCCGCTTTCTTTTAAAACCACAACCTTTGCATCATAGTTTTTAAAAAAGGAAAGATTCATGTCGTAGGAAAAAGGTCCCTGCATCGCTATTATCTGCTTTCCCAAAAGTCCATTGTCGTAACAGATCTTAAGGCTCTCACTATTTGGGATGACTCTTACCACAAGGCGCTCTAATAAGCTCTTTTCGCGGCAAAACTCAGGGATATCCTTGGAGCCTGTTGTCAAAAAAACTGTACCCTTCGTTTCAAGAAGTGCCTTGGCGCAGTCCCTGGCACTTTCAAAGAACCTTGCGTCAGAGGCATCGATTTTCTCATTGCTTCTGTGTACTCTAAAAAAACGAATATTCGAAAGATCCTTTCTTGCATCATCGATTTCTTTTTTCACAAGCTCTGCATATGGATGAGTTGCATCAACTATCGCCAGAGGCTTTTCTTTTTCAAAAAGCTCTTTCATCTGACCACTGTCAAGCCTTCCGATGCGCACGTCAATAAAAGGATCATCATCTATCACCATTTTCCCGTAATCCGTTGCAACAAGATAAATACTTGGTATTTGAGCCTTTGCAAGATCTATTGCCAGTTCTTTTCCTTCAGTTGTACCGCCAAAAATGATTATCTTATTCATTTATCCTGTATCCTCTTGGAGTCACCAATTTGTCACCAATAAGTTTAGATCTTGAATTACCGATAAATACTGTGGTGAACATATTTACACTCTCGTTTTTAAGGTCTGATAAAGTGCACACATGGGCCCTTGTGCCTTCCCGGCCTATATTCTCCACGTAACCGCAGGCTCTTTTTTCGTCTGCACCGCTTGAAAGCATGATGTCACAGGCTTTTTTCAGATAGTCTGCTCGTTTTTTGCTGGAAGGATTGTAGATAACTATCGAAAAATCCCCATCTATTGCTGCTTTCAGCCTCTTTTCTATCTGCTCCCACGGAGTTAATAAGTCGCTTAAAGATATCACGCAAAAGTCATGATTTATGGGTGCTCCCAGGACTGCTGCCCCGGAAATTGCTGCAGTAACGCCCGGTATCACACAAACCTCTACCTTAGGATACTCTTCCCAAAGTTCATACACAGGTGATGCCATACCATAAACTCCCGCATCGCCGCTGCAGATAAGCGCTACATTTTTCCCTTCCCTGGCAAATTCAAAGCTTTTCCTGCACCTTTCAATTTCCTGTTTCATAGGGGTTGTAAAAAATTCTTTCCCCGGAAAAAGATCCTTAACAAGATCCACATAGACTGTATAGCCTGCAATGATATCGCTGCTTTCCATAGCTTCAATTGCCTGCCCGGTCATCATGCTCTTATCTCCGGGACCCATTCCAACTATAAATATCTTTCCTACCATGTTATTGTGATCATCCTTCTCTTTGCTTCCGCAAGGGTCATTCCATCTCTGGAAGTCTTAGTTTTTACTAGCATAGCCCCTTGGCCTGCCCCCAAAACTGCTGCCCTTTCACATACATTTCCCACGCCGACTTTGCTCTTTACAAAATCAGATTCCTCAAAATCCCCTTCGGCCTTTTCAAGTTCTTCAGAAGAAAATGTGAGGAGCTTAACTCCAAAATACTGACACAGCTTAAGTAGGCCAATCTCGCTACTTTTCACATCTATTGAACAGATGGCATAGAGGTTTTTGGATAGCTCTTCTTCGTCATACTGCTCAAGCACAAAGGTTTTCAGCTCTTCAAAGCTCTTACCCTTCTTGCACCCCATGCCTAAGACCATGCGCTTTGGATAAAGAAAAAGCGCATCATCAAAGAGCTTTTTTTCTTTCTTATCACCTATATAAAAATCAGGAATGCATAGAGTCCCAGTGCCATCATTTTGTACATTCCTATTGATCTCTGACAGCTCTACTGGCGCTTCTCCCACAAACTCTTTTTCCTTAAGGTCACAGATAAACCTAACCTTTTCGCCCCTTAAAACCTTGGAAGATATCTTTTTGATCTTTTCCTTTTCAGAGATAACAAGACCGTTTTTCCTGGCAAAAACATCTATGGCAAAGGCGCTGTTAATATCCGTTGCAGTTGTGATAACTGCTGTAGCACCTATTCTTTTGGTCAAAAGAGCTGCCAGGTCATTGCCACCTCCGTAATGCCCGGACAAAATCGGAACAACAAAGTGTCCCAGCTCGTCTATTACAACTACCGGAATGTCTTTTAATTTATCCTGAATAAATGGGGCCATAAGCCGTACAGCAATTCCCACAGCTCCGATAAATACTATAGGTTGATGTTCTTCAAAGCATCTTTTAAAAAAGTCAGAGAGCTTCTCATCCTCACTTTTTATCTCAGCAAGAATATCGCTGTTTTCGGAAAAAAGCTTTTCTGCCAACTGCCTTCCTTTATCTGTAACATAGGAGGCCTGTACCACTTTGATCTGGTTCATTTTTTTATTCCTCTAAAACCTGTTTCAAAATCTGGTGAATAGAGTTTTGACAATGAGTATCCGGATTTCGCTATCACTCCTCCAACAAGAACAACTGCCAGATTCTTAATACCTTCTTTTTGCCCGCTCTCATAAAGGCTTCCCACAGTGCAGAGAATTCTCTTTTCATCAGGCCAGCTTGCCTTATACACAATCGCAGCCGGAGTATCGGCGCTATACCCGCCGTTTATCAGCCTTTTTGATAATTCATCAAGCATTCCCGCACTTAAATATATTGCCATTGAGGCCTTATGAGCTGCCAGACTCTCTATTGATTCATTTACAGGTACTGGGGTTCTTCCCTCCATTCTGGTGATTATAAGGGTCTGACTCACATCAGGAAGTGTGTATTCAAGATTAAGCGAAGCCGCAGCCCCAAAGCAGGCGCTGACTCCCGGGCAGCTGTCATAGCTTATATTTTCTTTATCAAGAAGCTGCATCTGTTCCATAACGGCCCCATATATACTAGGCTCCCCTGTGTGAAGCCTGACCACTTCCTTTCCATTTCTTTCTGAAAGGACCATTATCTCCATAACTTCATCCAGGGTCAAAATGGCGCTGTTATATACTTCACAGGTCTCTTTTGCATATTCTAAAAGCTGTGGATTAACCAAAGATCCTGCATAGATTATTACATCTGCTTTTTGTAAGAGCTTCATGCCCCTTACCGTTATAAGGTCAGCAGCACCGCACCCTGCACCAACAAAATGAACCATTTTTTCCTCTTTCTTTTACATCAGTAAATCTTTTGCACCTGATGACTTTGCAAGTATCCCATAGTCCCCTGAGTAGATCACACACTCAATCTGAATTTTTCCCTGAGCCCTGAAGTTTAAGTAAAACAGCACTTTCTCAAGTACAATGTCCATGGTCTCCTTAAGTATCCCAGCCTCTTCCACAAGGCGAAGTGCTTCCTCAGTGTTTGTGCACCCAAGTATCTTTCTTGCAAGTGCAGAATCACCATTAGCCAGAATCCCGCAACAGGCAAGTATCTCCATTCTGCAGTCAGCCTCATGGGAATGAGTATTCATGATACCGCCCGCAACTTTGATGAGCTTTCCGATGTGGCCTGTAAGAACCATTTTCTCAAATCCCATCTCGCATACCATATCTATAGTTTCGCCGATAAAATTTGAGCACTTCACGCTTTTATCAAGGTCATATCCAAAGTTATCCTTCATAAACTGCTGACCAAAATTGCCGGGAGATACTATGGCAACCTTCTGCCCAAGAGCTTTTTTCTGATTAAGCTCTACCCTTATGGTATCAAGGATAGCTTTAGTACTCATGGGCTCAACAATGCCTGTAGTCCCAAGTATTGAGATTCCGCCCTCAATTCCAAGTCTTGGATTAAAAGTCCTTTTTGCAAGCTCTTCTCCCTCAGGAACTGATATCTCAACTTTCAAAACACCATTAAAGTCAAAAAAGCTGCACACTTCTGTAACTTCTTTTTGGATCATCTCCCTGGGAACATGATTTATCGCAGCATTCCCAACCTCCTGGTCAAGCCCCGGTTTTGTAACTCTTCCAACTCCAATTCCACCGTCAATTATTACTTTCAAGGAGGAATGCATATCTTTTTCAAAAGAATCCTCTATGATACTTACTTTTGAAACAATGTGACTTCCTGTTGTAACATCCGGATCATCACCCCCATCCTTGATAACAGCGCAGGTGACAAAAGACTTTCCCTTTTGTATATCAACGATCTGAGCCTCAAACATAACTCCTGCCGGGGTCTCTATCTCAATCGTGCCTTTTTCTTTTCCCGAAAGCAGCATATACGCTGCTGCCTTTGATGCAGCCGCAGCACAGCTCCCTGTTGTAAATCCTTTTCTCATAGGCCATATACCAATGCATTTACAATGGCAGCAGCTATATTACTGCCGCCTTTTCTTCCGCGGTTTATTATGTATGGAACATCTGAATGTAAAAAGAGCTCCTTTGCCGCTACCACATTTACAAATCCCACAGGCACACCAATGACAAATTCAGGTCTGTAGATACCTTTTTCCATCATTTCATATAAGGAAATAAGGGCTGTCGGGGCATTTCCTACGGCAAATATTATGGGGACATTAAGCTCTGCTGCCCTTTCCATACTTACAGTTGCCCTTGTGACTCCGCGCTCTTTCGCCTCCTTAGCAACACTTTCATCAGCCATGAAACAGTGGACTTCTCCGCCGTAAATGGAAAGTCTATTTTTGTTGATGCCAGCCATGGCCATATTGGTATCAGTGACGATATGTGCGCCGTTTTTTATCATGTCTCTGGCAATCTTTATGGCGTTTTCTGAGTAGGTAAGAGTATCCGCATATTCAAAATCCGCGCTGGTATGTATAACTCTTTTTGTGACAGGCGCCTCTTCATCAGGGATGATTTTGCCCAGGGCCTCAAGCTCTTTTGTTATTATCTCAAAGCTTCTTTTTTCTATTTCAGAAGGAAGTACAAATTCGATATTTTCCATATTCACCCCAAAATGCTGTATATATAATCCATGTCCAGATTGTCTCTGACGACCTTTGCAAGCCTGTCGTACTCGTTTTCCTTAAAGGCCTTGTAATTTACTGCCTCTCCAAGCTTTATGCCCTTTTTATCTGCTATCTTTTTTACCAGGTCAAGGGCTATGTCACCTTCATCGAAGACTCCGTGGACATAGGTACCAAAAACATTCTCCTGCTGGCATGACAAAAGAGCTTCTCCATTTCTGCCTCTGGTCTCACCCATATGTATTTCATAGCCGGTATATTTTGCTCCTGAGAGCACATCAAAAAAGCAATCCATCCGGTCAAAAGTACCCTTACACTGAGTTCTTCTTTTTTGCTTTCTAAGTACTGTGTTTACAGGCAAAAGGCCAAGTCCCTTAATACTTCCGCCCTCTTCAACTTTGTCAGGGTCGCTTATTATTTCTCCAAGCATCTGAAAGCCCCCGCATATACCGATAACCGGGCAGGATGCAGATTTTCTTTTTATGGAAGCCTCCATTCCGGACTCACGCATCCACCTAAGGTCCCCTATAGTATTCTTACTGCCGGGGATGATGATAAGGTCCGCGCTCTCTATATCTCTGGGATTTGTTATAAATCTTACGTTTACCCCATCTATGCTTTCAAATGGAGCAACATCAGTAAAATTGGATATCCTCGGAAGCCTTACTACTGCAACCTCTATTGAAGGGCCAGTCTCCTGCCTGTGATCCGTAAGCCTATCGCTAAGGCTGTCCTCATCGTCTATAAGAAGCCTTGTATATGGCACTGTTCCTACAACAGGCACATGTCCCATCTCTTCAATCATCTCTATTCCGGAATCAAGAAGGCTCTTATCTCCTCTGAACTTGTTGATGATCAAGCCCTTTACTCTTTCTCTCTCGTCTTTTTCAAGGAGTTCCAAGGTGCCAAGGAGCTGTGCAAATACGCCGCCTCTGTCGATGTCTCCCACAAGAAGGACTGGCGCGTCAATCAGCTTTGCAAGTCCCATGTTGACTATATCATCTGCCTTCAGATTGATCTCCGCAGGACTTCCTGCGCCCTCAACCACAATAATGTCTGCCTGCTTTTCAAGCTCGTGATAGGCTGCAAGTATATCAGGAATCAACTTCTTTTTATATTTAAAATACTCTCTGGCAGGCATATTCCCGATAACTTCGCCATTTACTATAACCTGTGAGCCTATGTCATTTGTTGGCTTTAACAAAACAGGATTCATGTACACAGAAGGCTTAACTCCTGCGCATTCCGCCTGCATCGCCTGGGCTCTTCCCAGCTCTAATCCATCCTCCGTGACAAAAGAGTTGAGTGCCATATTTTGGGATTTAAAGGGCATAACCCTGTATCCGTCCTGTTTAAAGACTCGGCAAAGACCGCCCGCTAAAAGGCTCTTTCCCACATTGGACATAGTCCCCTGAATCATAATTACCTTTGTTTTCATAATTTTACCTGTTTATAAGCTTATAAAGAGCATCCGAATAGCCTCTTAGCCCGTCGATCAACGTCTTTCCACAGCCCTTTTGCATATGATATATATCTTCTATAATCTCACCGGTTATTATTTCTTTTGGTCTTCCAACAGCGACAACTCTTCCATCATTTATTGCGATCACTTTATCAGCAAGGGACTCAACAAATTCAAGATCATGGATAGAGAGTACAACCGCTATGTTTTCTCTTTTGGCCATCCTCTTTATTATTGACAGGATATCCACCTTAAACTGAATATCAAGAAAAGACGTGGGCTCATCAAGGATCATTATCTCCGGCTCCTGACAGATTGCCCTGGCAAGCATGATCCTCTGGCGCTGCCCGTCGCTAAGTTTACTAAAGTCATTCTCTGCAACTTCTTTTGCATCGACCAGCTCAATTGCCTCATCAACTTTTTCCCAGTCTTTTTGGGAAAGTATGCCAAGCCTTCCTGTGTATGGGTATCTTCCCGTTGCCACCACTTCTCTTGCAGACATAAGCTCCGGCGTGATCCTCTTTGTTGTGACCATAGACATCACAGTTGAAAGTTCTTCGCCATTTACAAGTTTATCCTCTTTTTCTTTTATATAAATATTTCCAGATAGTTTCTCAAGCTGCCTTGTGATGGTATTGAGGATCGTAGACTTGCCTGCCCCGTTAGGGCCTATGAGAGCGATGATCTCCCCCGGCATAACTTCCATTGTGATATCTGTCACTACTTCTTTTTGATAGCCAACATCCAGTTTGTAAGTTCTTAATACTTTATTCACTTCGTCTCTCTCCTCGCCTTAAAAGCAGCAGGATGACAACAGGTGCAAGTCCTACAGCTGTCACAGAACTGATACTAAGTTCTGTAGGCGCAAAGGCTGTCCTTGCTATATCATCGCAGATAAGTGTAATGATTGCTCCTCCAAGGAAACACGCAGGTATCATGATAAGTGGCTTTGCTGTCTTAAAAAGTCCTCTCATGATATGTGGAACTGCTATTCCAACAAAAGATATAGGACCGGCAAAGGCTGTTACTGTCGCCGACAAAAGGCTGGATGCAAGAATAAGGATCACTCGTAATGCCTTTATATTGACTCCCATGTTCCTTGCATATGCCTCACCAAGCTGATATGCACCAATAGGCTTTGAGAGCATGAATGATAAAAAAAGACACGCAAACACAATACCAAAAGATATCTGCACATACTCCATAGTAGTTCCCGAAAAGCTTCCAAGAGACCAGTTGTGGAGATTAACTATATTGGAATCCTCTGCAAAACACACAACAAAATCAGTTATTGCAGAGCATATATATCCGATCATAACGCCGCATACTACTAAAAGAGACATGCTGCGGACTTTACCGGCAAGGATCAGAACAACCCCCATTGAAAGAAGCGACCCCAAAAATGCTGCAGCTATCATTCCAAAGGATGAAAATACCCGCCCGTTTTTTAATAAAAAGACCATTACAAGTGCGACAAAGAGCTTGGCTGATGAAGACACACCAAGCACATAAGGCCCTGCAATGGGATTTCCAAAAAATACCTGTAATAAGAAGCCTGAAACAGCCAAAGCTCCGCCCATAATAACTGCCGCAAGGATCCTTGGGAGTCGGATGGTCAATAAAATATTTCTGGCAAGATCATCTACTGATCCATTAAAAAGAGCATAAAGCTCCTTGATGCCTATATCTGCACTTCCTGTCAGCACAGAAATACACCCAAGGATCACAAGTAGAACTACCAATATGAAAATAATAAGGATCTGCTCAGCGGTTTTTTTCTGCAAAATCATTCCTCTAACCTGTACAAATAGTTAAGTTTTTCTGTATCGCCTTCAAGTATATTATTAACGTCCTCTATAAAATCTGCAACGCTTGTGCTCTGCTGAAAAAAGCTCTCCGGAAGGCAATATATCATGCCGCTTTTAAAAGCATTAAATTCACCAAGAAGTGGCATCTTATCCGTCAGCTCTTTTTTCCTGTCTATATTCCCCTCGATGGTGCCGTTGTATATAAGCAGGTCTGCATCTTTTGCTCCTGCATAAAAATCCTCCACTGTAATATTCATAGTGGAAAGATTACTATCTTCTTCGTCAGTTAAATCTTTTGGAACATAAGTGCCTCCCGCCAGATCTATCATGGAGCTTATATAATCCCCATTTCGTCTGACTGTCACTGTTCCGTTTGAATTAATAGAAAAAACTGCTACAGTTTTCCCTGTTTTTTCTTTTGCTTTGATTGCGTTTACTCTTCTTTCCTGCTCTTTAAAAAGAGCTGTTGCTTCATCAAGTTTGTTATAAATTACTCCGTAGAGTTTTACCCACTCCAGTCTTCCAAGAGGATTGCTCTCGTAGCTTGAGCGCTCTATCATAACTGTTATCCCAAGGCTTTTAAGTTTCTCATAGACCTCCGGATTGTGATAGATCATGGTATTTTCTATTGCAAAATTGCACCCTTCCGATAAAAGAAGCTCATAATCAGGAGCCGAATACTTTCCCGCATAGAGAAGGTCGCCGTTCTCCATAGCTTTTTTCGCCTCTTCTACTGACCAGTCTTCTTTTTTGGTGCCTGACAGTCTGATACTGTCAAGAGCTCCTATTGAAGCTATAAGATCCATTACAGATGTGGATACCAGGTAAGTTTTATCAGTCTTGATTGTTTCATATTGCGAAGCCGCATCTGAGCAGCTCTGCAAAAAACTCTGCTCTAAATCTCCACTTCCAATAGTTATATAATTGTATCTGTTTTTATCATTATCCTCGTAAAAGTCGACACTGAACTCTTTTGCATACTCAAGTTCAAGGCTGCCTATAAGAGTAAGTTCATCCGTCGACGCGTGTCCTGCGTTTATTACAGATTCAGTGCTCTCTCCCTCTGAAGAGATGTCTTTTTCTCCTATCCCATGAACGGTAAGCTTATACTCTATCTCATGAGGTGTACTCATGGCTGTCGTATCCGCAATCACCGTAAATTCCTGATCAAATCCAGGAATAGGTATTGTAAACTTTGAATTTTCTCCGGCCAAGGCTTCATTTAGGTACTTCTTACCATCAACCACCATGTAATCGTAATGGCTGCTGGACCATACGATACATGCTGTGATATTTCCATCCTTCACTACTACCTCAGCCGGAGATTCAACTGTTGCTTTGCCGCTTCCTCCCTCTAAAGAAACTTCGCAAACATATACTCCGTCGGCAAGTATTTTGTTTTCTGTATTCTGGCCACAGCCCGTAATTATGAGCAAAAGAGCTATGATCAACGCAAATGTCTTTTTCAAAATACATGCCTCCGGATAAAAAAATTACTGTGTTACTGAAACTTTATGGTCGTACCATTTGCCTTTTTCACCTAAAATAGCAAGGTCAAATTCCTCTGAAAGCTTCTCTACAGGAACATCAAAACCATTTACGGTCTCTTTGCTTCCATCGCTGTATGTAACCTCGACGTCATAAGGCTGTAACCAGTCAGCCTCATTCTTTTCAGCATCAGCTGCAGTTCCTACATAGAGATTAACGATTTTTTTTGAAACAAGGGCAATTGATACGAAAGCTGTTCCATCTTCATTAACTGTCAATGTACCTTTTCCGTTGTTTGCTTCATTCACACGAAACATACCTGAATCTGTGTTAAAAGAAACTTCGTAAGTACCCTTTTCAAGTGCGATGCCTGATGCATCTGTTTTTACTGAATCACTGTTTTTTTTTATGGCATCAGCTGTGTGCTGAACATAAAGGGCCTCAACATTCTCAATTCGGCCAAGACCTGCGATCTGGCAGTCAACTGAAAGGCCTGCTGCCTCAAACATTGACTTCCACGAATCTTCTTCATCACCTGCCATATCGTTGTTAGCGTGGTCACCTGCAACAACCATCAGTGGTCTTAAGATAACCTTTGTGTAGCCTGCTTCCTGAACTGCAGCAATCACATTTTCACAAGCTGTCTCCTCAGGCTCACCCTCTACAGTTCCAATGAAGACATTCTTGTAACCAAGTTCATTCATCTGAGTCTGCATCTGAGAATATGTGATCTTTGCAGCGTGGCTTGTGCCATGTCCCATGAATACGAAAGCAGTCTGCTCATCTGCAGCTTTTTCAAGGCTATCAAAACCAGCTTCAGCAAGCGCAGCATTTGTTATCTCTTTTGCTACAGTCTGCTTGTCTTCGTTTATGATTGTTGCATCAGCGCCAACTTCTCCAAGAAGTGGTTCCGAAATCTTAACTGTTTCAAAAGAATCAGCGTATTTATTAACTGCATCTACAAGCTCATCATACTCTGCACCATGCATAAGATGTGTAGGCTGGATCACAAGATTTTTTACGCCATTTGCAACTGCTCTTTCAAGGGCCTGATCCATGTTATCAATAGCCTCACCATCTCTTGCCTGGATGTGGTTGATAATGATCTGAGCTGTAAATGCCCTTCTTACTGAATAATCAGGATTTGCTGCAGCAATTGCCTTTTCAATTCCGCCTATATCCTTAACTCGGCTGTCATTAAAAGACGTACCAAAGCTGACAACAAGAATTTCATTTTCACCTATCTCGTCCTGGTTAAGCGGATCATCCAAAGAAGCATCGCCTGTATCTCTTCCAAAATAATCAGGATCAGCAAATTCGCCTTCCACCAATTCTTTTTGCGCATCTGTAAGTGCATCCCATGCCTCTTTGGCTGCAGCGCACTGAGCGTCTGTCTCATCTGTTCTTGTCTGAACATAGATAGCATCAATTAAGGCAGCTACATTATCAGCAGCTTCCTGATCAGATATTTCCTGTGAAGCATCTGTTTCTATGCTTGCTACAGTTTCTGCTGCGGCTGATGTTTCTGTCACAGCGCTCTCGGACGTACCTGTCTGACTGTTTCCGCATCCACAAACTGCAAGTGCTGTCAAAGTGGTCAGAACAAGTGAAGTAACTAGATTCTTTTTCATTTTTCCTCTCCTTCTACAGGGATTTCATTCTGCAACTTTGACGCAATAAAAGAAAAAGACCACATGCATAGTGGTCTTCAAATTCAGATAAATATATCAAAAGATATTTCACATGAATCTGATTCGAAGTCCGCAAATCAAAATTGCAAAACTTAGGCAGGTCTCCTGACTTCGATCAACATCTGTACTATCTTCCCAATTTCTCAGTGATAACAAGCACAGACTCCCTAACACAGTGACGGCTTCGCTCCGGATTCTCACCGGATTCCCTTTTCACCCATCCGCAATGATGGACACCTAAGCTCTATGAAATCTATTATTATTTTCTATGACAAACTAACATAAATGGAAAATACTGTCAATTCCGCCTCTTGCTTCTTTAAGATCATTATGTATAATAGGAAGGTACTTTTTTTGTAATATCGAGGAAAAATTAATGAAGTATTTAAAACAGTTTCTTATTATTCTGGCGATTTCTCTTTTGGGTGAGATATTAAAAACTCTTCTCCCACTACCAATACCAGCCAGCATCTATGGAATGGTCCTTATGTTTGTCTTTCTCCTCACAGGAATCCTCAAACTCGATCAGGTAAAGGACGCAGGTAAATTTCTCATCGAGATCATGCCTGTTTTATTTATACCGGCAGGCGTGGGCCTTATGTCATCATGGAATGTTTTGCAGCCTGTTCTTATCCCCGTATCGGTTATTACAGTGATCACAATATTTACAGTAATGGCTGCTACCGGATTGGTATCACAGTTTATCATCAGAAAGGATAAGAAGGAGAAAACATTATGAATGAATTTATGCAAAGCAGCGCCTATGCAGGCGTAACAATAAGCCTCATTTCTTACGGTCTTGGAAATTTCCTTAAAAAGAAAACAGGCCTTGGACTTTTTAATCCGCTTCTTATTTCAATGATAGTGACAATGCTGTTTTTGCTTGGATGCGGAATCGATTACAACACCTACAACGAAGGAGCCAAATATCTCAGCTGGCTTTTGACACCTGCTACCGTGTGTCTTGCCATTCCTTTATATGAAGAATGGGAGCTTCTTAAAAGCAATGCCAAAGCCGTTGTTATCGGTATTTTTTCAGGGGTTATAACAAGCCTTGTGACAGTATTCGTACTTGCAAAGCTCATGGGACTTTCTCATGAAAGCTATGTAACCCTCCTTCCAAAGTCAATCACAACAGCCATCGGAATGGGCGTTTCACAGGAACTTGGAGGATATGTAACTATCACAGTTGCAGTTATTGTCATCACCGGAGTTTTAGGAAATATCTTTGCTGAAATCATTTTTAAGCTTTTCAGAATACATGAGCCTATATCCAAAGGCCTTGCCCTTGGCACTGCAGCTCACGCAATAGGAACTGCCAAGGCTATGGAAATCGGCGAGATAGAAGGCGCTATGAGTTCACTTTCAATCGCTGTAGCCGGCATCCTAACTGTCATATTTGCATCAGTCTTCGCAGGACTTATCTGATCTGGGCAGCTTAGTATTTTGCTATATCTGTAAGTGGAACCTTGTTAACCTTGCTAAAGGCCAGGAAATTGATCACTACTGAGAAAAGAGTATTTATGAGAACTGACGCAGTCCAGGCCATAGCAAAAGGCTCCCTTACGAACATGAAGGCATCAGTTTCAAGGCTCTGAATGATCTTACCTGTAAGTGGGACTCCAAGTGCAAGCGCTATCAGCATGGCAAGCGTAGTTGTAAGTAAGACTTCCCTTACAAGGTAGCCGATAACCTGCATGTTTGAAAAGCCATTAACACGCATGGTAAGAAGTTCTCTCATTCTATGAGCAACCAGTATATTGCTCAGATTTAAGAGAATCATAAATGAGAGAAGAATTGAAAAGATAATTACAATAGCTACTACTGCATTATAAACAGTTACTACAGCCATATTACTCTCTCTTAGATCACTAACCGGTGAAACAGATGAAACTCCGGGAAGCTGCTCTAATTTATATCTGATATCTTCTATACTTTCTTTTGGGGCCTTGATGTAATAGGTGTTCGATGTCGGAGCAATACCCAGCTTTTCCTCATAAAACTCACTTGTCATTATCAAAGTTTTTCCTGCATAGAGCATGAAATTATCCATTACATCGACAGATGAAACACGCAGATCTCCGCCTACGAGATTTATTGTAGCTCCCTTAGAAATGTGGTTTTTATCACTCATTTCTTTTGTGGCTAAAACGCCCTCGTCAGGAACCTGGATCTCTGTTCCATGTTCATCTATAACCGAATAAAATCTGCTAAAGTTTTCTTTGTCATTTACGCAGATGATAGTGGTGATTATCTGTGAATCACCTGTTCCTATCACGCTGGCAGTAACGGGAAGATAGATAGTATCGTACCCGGACAGGGCTTCTTTTATGGCTTTCCTTTCTTCATCTGTTATGATACCGGATTCTGTCAGAGCCAGATCATACTGCCAGATGCTAGTCATCTGTCTTGATAAGGCACCTTCATAAGCCATCTTGATATCAATTCCAAATCCCACAAGAAAAACACACATAATGATAACGGCTATGGAAACTGTCTCACGGCCTACGTCTGTCATCAGGTTACTTAATATCAGTTTAAAATAAACGCCCTTAATAGGTGAGGCGATAGCCTTACTTCTATGCTTTTTGGCGGGTTCATTTCCATTTATCAGTCCCACTGCTGAGCATTTTACATACTTGCGGCAGGACCAAAGAACTGCAAAGACAGTTATCAAAACCTCAAGCGCAGGAAGAAGTATTATCATCGGTATATCATGAGGGATGCCCTCCAAAGAAAAGGCAAGAGTGGAACGCATAGTGTCTATGAGCAGTTTTTCTATAGCGAACGCGCCAAGCACACCAAGTACAGCACCCAGCAGAGCACCTGTAGTGCCGAATACTATGTACTTGCGCGTGATTTCATGTTCATACATTCCGAAGGCTTTACAGGTACCTATCTGACTGGTCTGTTCTTCAATGATGATTGTCATTGTGAAGAAACACACTATAGCTACTATCGCGGAATATAAAGGCGTGAAAACCCCAAAGAACCCACTAATAGCCTTTATGAATGAGTTCGTCTGAACGTACGGAAAATTAACATCCCTGGTTCTGACCATATATATACATGGATTTTGTTTAAATGCTTCGATCTGGTCACGCACCTCTGAAAGTTTGTCGTCTGCTTCTTTCTTAGCTTCTGCATACTGTTCATCTGCCTCTTTAAGAGCTTTTTCTCCATCAGCTATCTGAACATCATATTCAGCTTTTCCTTTTGAAAGCTCTTCTTCTGCAGTTTTCAGGGCTTCCTTAACTTCTACGCTTTTTTGGGAAAGAGCCTTTTTGGCGTCTTCCAGTTGTTTTGCTCCTTCAGCTTTTTTTTGCTCAAACTCAGCCTTGGCATCTTCAAGCTTTTGCCTTGCCTCTGGCTCTCTTTTGGCAAATTCTGCTTCAGCCTGAGCAAGCTCTTCCTGGCCCTTTTGAAGTGAATACCACCCAACATCCAGCTCCTGGCGAGCTTCCTCCAGTTTGGCTTTTCCATCATTAAACTGCCGCTCGCCTTCATCAAGCTGCTCTTTGCCACTTATAAATTCTTCCATATAGGCTCTGTTATCAGAAACTAAAAAGAGCACTGTCTTTATATCATCGTTTGGAGCTTCATCATAAGCTTTAATGGCAAGCTTACATTTTTCACAGGGATCACCGCAGGCGGAAGCTTCTTCCAGGGTCGCTATCGTACCATCGGAATCAGGGCTAAACTCTTCTAAAACGATATTCATGACGTCTATAACATCAGATGAGAGCATGGAATTCACTTTTTCAGCTGCTTCGTTATATTTTCCGCGGCCTACATTAAGCTCTTCCTGCGCTTCCTGGAGCTTTTCAAGACCTTTACTGTATTCTTCCTCTTTCTCTTTAAGAAAACGCTCAGCCTTATCAAGCTCGAGCATTCCATAAAAGAGCTTATATTTGGTATCGTTAAGCTCTTTTTCCAAATCTTTTTCACCCTGCTCAAGTTGCGCCTGTCCATCAGCTATCTGGGTGTTATATTCTTCTTCACCTTCCCTTATCTTTCTAGCTGCTTCCGAAAGCTCTTTTTCTGCAATGGCCTTTTTTTCTTCAAACTCTTTTTCTCCCAACTGCAATGCTTCAAGAGCCTTTGCTATAGCATCCTCATATGTCTTTCTGTTCTTATCGATTTCGGCTTTTCCCTTTGCAAGCTCATCATTTATCTTTAACTCCGCGCTATCATACTCCTGTTCCAGATCTGACAAAATGGACGTTGCTCGCTTGTCAGCTATTGACACAGATTCTTTTTCCAAGACCGCCTTTATTTCCTGTATCTGGTACTGATATGCGCGATCGAAGGAACTTGCAGATACATCGGCATCTACCAGGATATTTGAGTAATCAAAAGACAGATCGGCTACATCAAAAGAATCCGTAGGCAGCACGACATAATCTGTGGACGTATTTACCATGTAATCAGGGTGGGATGCAATGCCCGTTATTTTATAGGTCTTATTGGGGAGAACATCTGAAAAACGCGCCGAAGAAACCTCCAGCGCAATCTCATCGCCTATACCGGCTCCGATCTTTTGGCTTGCGCTGTAAGAAATGGCACATTCATTTGGGGCTGTTGGAAGAGCCCCGATTGTAACTGTAGGTACACTGACATTTTTAGTGATTGAAACGATAGTAACTGATGAATTGTTTTCTAAAAAGCTTGCAATCCCGTAAAAAGTAATCTGTCCCTCAGCATCTTTTACCTCCGGAAGAGATTTTATCTTGTCGACATCTTCCTGTTTTATACCGATACTGCTTGATATATCAAAGTCCCTGAAATTCTGCTCATCAATATAGTAAAGAGAAGCTCTCCTGACTGTAGACGAAGCAAAATAAAGTCCCAATATGAGTGTTGTTCCTATCAGGACTATTGTTACTATTGATAACCATGACACAAAGCGTTTTTGTATATTCCTCAGAGAATCAATAAGCCACGTCTTCATGTAAATATTTTATCATAATTTAGTGCATGCATTCCATACGGGAAGTTCTTACATCGCAAAGCTAAATAGCTCCTTGTATGATGTACTGCCTTATCCGTTTACAAGCTTCAGAAACTTTTTATCGTTCATCTGCTCGTTGGTAATATATTCTCCGTCATGGAATAGTGCATAGTTTGTGATTGGAGTAGGCGCATTCTGGGCTTCGTCTCTACTTTGGATTTTGATTGCTTTGAACGGAATGTTGTTCTTCTTAGCTGTTTCTTCCAGGACTGGAACATACTTAGCATTAAATGGACACTGATTTGTGTAGTATAGCACATAGCCTTTTTCATCTATGTGTGGATGCTTGGCACATTCCTTGAAATCTGGCTTATCAGCCTTCTTATCAAATTGCAGGTACCAAAGCTGAATACCATTATCAGCTTCATCGCATACTTCAAAGCCTTTATATTTCAAGAACTTAGGATCCGCAAGGAATGGCTTTTTCTTGGCTGAAGAAAGAATGCAAAGACCTTTCCTACCCTTTTCCTTACTGTCAGCAATACAGGCATCCAGAAGCTCTGTGGAATAGCCATGTCCTTTAAAAGAGCCAGAAACCCACAGGCAATCTATGTACATATAACCATCAGCCTCAATAGGGACCCATGCACTCTCAGCAGGAATGTACTCAATAAAGCATTTGCCACGCTCCGCGCTCTTTAAAAAGACAAGTCCCTCATCGAATCTATCTGCAAGCCAGGCTTTCTTTGATGAAACCTGAACGTCTTTATTATTGGATATAGCGCAGCAAATGTGCTCTTCCTCTAAATTGTCCTTGGTAATTCTAATATATTCCATCTTTCACGACCTCTCATAGTTCTTTTTCATAGCCTCAATTGTATTCCTGATCCGATCTCTCGCTTCCTTGGGTTCAAGGAGCTCAGCCTTATCTCCAAAGGTCAGTATCCAGGTGACAAGGTTATCCATGTCAGTGTAGTCAGCGGTAAATAATAGTCTGCCGCCCTCGGCCTCTGTATAGCACTCTGGGCCGAACTCTTCCACCAGCCTCCATTTGACGTCTTTTGTAAAAAGAGCTTTCACCTTTATTCCACCTGGAAATATCTTTTCCGTGGAAAGATCTGGCGTCGGGACAGTTCTACAATTAAACGCAGTGTCAGTCATCGTAACCTTATCCATACGATTTAGCTTGAACAGACGGAAATCTTTCCTTTTCAAGCACCAGCCCCACACATACCAGCTGGACCATTTGAAGACAACGTAGTAAGGCTCTATCTTGCGGACACTTTCACCCTTTTGGCTGTAGTAGGTAAACTTAAGTATGTGCCTACTTTCAATGGCGCTTTGTATAACTTCAATTTTTGGAGCAAGAGATTCCCTGTACCAGGATGAAAGGTCGATCAGAATTGAATCCCTGCCGCTGACAAACTCTGAAGATCCTGCCTGGATTTTTTCCATGAGCTGACCATAGTATCTGCTGCCGCTGACACTATCAAGACTCCTTAGACCAGCAAGGATCATCTGCATGTCCTTCGATGTCAGAATAGTCCTGTCCATGCGATAGCCATCCATGATGCTGATTCCTCCGCCAACTCCCTGGGAAGTCTGTATAGGAATTCCTGCTTTACACAGATCCTCGATGTCTCTATTGATAGTTCTTTTTGAAACCTCGTAGCGTTCTGCCAGCTCAGGTGCTGTAGTTTTCTCTTCCTGAAGTAATACAGAAAGTATTCCAATCAGCCTGTCTATCTTCATTATCTTTCACTCCACTAAAATCATATCATTGCAAACACGTCATCTATATGTCATGTTTATTATAACATTTTCTTATTTGATATAAAAAACCTCTATCTCATTACAAGATAGAGGCTTAAAATTATATGATTATATTCGGAATCTATCACCTACATTCTTTTAGTCAGTTATACTTTCTTTCGCACTGTTGATAAGACCGAGAAGGCCCGTCTCCTTAATAAGAGCTATACCCTGGAATTCATCTCCGAGGACAATCAGATTGTCGCCTGTTTTAATATCGAAGATCTTTCTTGCTTTGGCAGGAATGACAATCTGACCCTTATCTCCCACTTTGACCATTCCAAAGATATGTTTTCCTTTCGGCGGTATAGCATATCCCAGGTTGTCCGAATCATTCTTTTCATATGAGATAAGGTCGTCCATGGATACACCAAAGAGGTCAGCCAGCATCTTACATCTCTTTATGTCCGGCAGCGACTCTCCGGTCTCATATTTTGAAAGTGTCTGTCTGGATACGCCTATCTTCTCTGCAATTTCCTCCTGTGACAGGTTATTAAGCTTTCTTAATTCCATAAGATTGTCTGCAAAACTCATTCTTTCTTCTCCTTTTTTATTCCCAGAACACACCACCTTATGAAAGGTATGCGGCTCATGATTTCATACAGAAGGTAGGAGCCTGCGAATGCTGCTATTGCAACCAACAGGTATACGATGACAGGGGCAAGGAACGGACATAATGTATGCAGATACCATCCGCTGACCGCTATCATCAGATAATGGAATACGTAGAGGCCCCATGATTTTCGGCACATCCACTTTGAGAAAGCATTCGTGAAATTTCCCCATTTTTTCATGAAGGCAAGTATACCGAGAGTTCCAAACCATGCGTATACATTGCACATGATTGTGTCCAGAACTACATGATCCGGATAAGGCTGACCTTTATATAAAATCACAAAGGCTATGCAGGATGCGAAGGCAAGGATGCTTAATAACAGCCAGTTTTTACCAAGTCGATCCATCACTTCGTCATGGGACAATACAAAGTAGCCGATTATAAAGCCCAGTCCGTAGATACCGAATCTGTATACCACAATTATCGGTGTGTTAAGTATCTGCGCCGCTCCATATACAGGTATAACAAGAAGTATAAGTGTCAAAAGATTTACTTTACCACAGATATTATAGAATCTGTCTTTTTCAATCCTTCTGATCAGTACCAGTATCAGGCTGAAGAGCCAAAGCATCTGAATGTACCACAGCGGACCTGATCCGCTGACTGCCATTATCAGGAAAAGGATTGGCCCCGGTACGTTGTTCATGGAATTAAATGCACCAGCCATCAGCATGTTGTAATAGCCAAGAATCCAGCCGAAAACCAGAAGGCCGATTGTTGATGGCACAAGATACTTTCTCGTCCTTACTCTGATGAATTCCTTCTCTGTTCGTTTAATTAGTTCATAGCGGGCTGACATGCCGGATACCACAAACAGAAGTAACATGAACCAGGGATATACAATGTACTGATACGTATCCTGGGGCTGATGCTCACTGAAGGGACCGATGATTCCATGTTGTATTACACCGTTGAATATGTATATTACATGATAAATGACAACCAGCACTACTGTTATCCAGCGAATATTATCCAAATATACCTTTCTCATGTTTCTACCACCTTTGCTAAATATTTTAACATTTTTCTCAATCATAAAAAAGTAAGCTCCGCCTGTCTACCAAGCGAAGCTTACATATTTTGCTATTTTTTGTTAAATTTGGTTGCGAGCGCATAGTTTATTTTTCCTTAGAATTCCCTCAAATTTTATTTGATACGCCAACAGCCTGGGGATGTATTCCGGTGGTGTTCTCTTTACTGCTTCCCAATCCTCCAATGTGCGAACAGGGATGCCTGTATGTTCTGAAAACTCTTTACGTGACATCCCTGTGCTTTCTCTCAAGTCTTTTATCAATTTGGCTATATCCATATCATCACGCATTGCGTGGGTTCTAGAGTTTTAATCGCATATCCGTATACTTCTGAGCCTTATCTTCAAACCCCAATTTTTTATATATAGGATACCCTTCATCCGTTGCTACTAGATCAATGCGGCATATTTGATGTTCTCTGGCATATTCAATCATATTTTTCATAAGGCTCGTACAGATTCCTTTTCCACGGTATTCTTCTTCTGTGTATACGCTAAGAACCTCTGAATCCAAACCATTTAGAAAAAATGGATTTGCCGGCTTCTCGATAATCAACAGGTATGCTGCAGAAACAAGCCTGCCCTCTGCTCTTGCGACAAACGCGATCAGCTTTTTTCCAAGTTCTCTTTCAAAATATCCCGGGAGCTGTTTTTCCATGCCTTCTCTTTCTTCATCAGTTAAAGAGCCAAAATCATCTATCATATACAGGATTCTAAGCCTGACAAGTTCCGGAATATCGCTTATTGTTGCTGTATCGTATATAATACTTTCCTTATCCATTCATTTCACCGCCTTCTGCATCTTTGATTCTATAATAATCTTCCATCTTCACATTCAGCTTCACATAAGAATCCGCTTTTCGGTTGTTCACGCGCTCCAAAAGCACGCAACTTTCCACATGCGTAATCATCTATGTTTGCATCTACATATACGGACTAATACTGTCTTCGTTCCTGTTCTGCTCGTTATAATCCATTCTCGCATGTATGTGCCCATGTAGCTGAATACTTCCGCTGTTTTTCTTGGGCCATGACAGCATAGGATAATGCATAAGTGCGAAATATCTTCCATTAAGTGAAACCGTCATAAAATCTTTTATGTCTTCAAATAATGCTGGATCATATTTTTTATCATGATTCCCATTTATCAGATATTTCTTCTCCATAGTTTATAATCAGAAAAAACCATGATGTGGTGTCCACCATACTTCATTTTCCTGTATAAGAGTTTTTAATTGCTTAAGTTTGTCTGATATAAGCTTTCTACGTTCTATTACCATAGCACGAGTTTCCTCTGCTTCCTCATCATCGTCATCATCACTAAGATCGTGTAAATCCCAATGAACCCACTCTTCCAAATTCTCATTAATGTCATTGTATAATACTCTACAAAAATCAATCATAGGAAGATCAACGCCATATAAATCTTTATATCCTTTACTTTCACCCCATCCGCCATCAGCTTCAAAGACAACATAACAAGTGTAATAACTAACCAAACAAACCATTCTGCCCGGTTCACAGTAACCATGAACAGCAAAAGGAGCCTGTGTTTGTAACCCGTGTATTGCTTGCTCCAACCAATCACATGCGACATCAGTAAGATAGCTTAAGCTATAACTTTTTTCATCACAAATCTCGAACTTACTCCATCCAAAATCAGGTTTACTCAGCATAGATGCCTCCTTTCTATCCAGAACTATAATCTAATCAATTTATGGCCCTGAAATTGTTATAAGGTTACATTCCGGATGATCCATCATCATTTTTCTAATATAATTGACAAACCTCCTGTAGAAATCCACAACAACATATGCATGCCTATGAATAGCTTTTGGGCTGCAATCACTGTTAATATGATCAATATCGTCATTATCACTCATGTAAAATATCGAAAACTCCTTCTTAACATCCTCCAACTCTGGATTAAAAAAATCGCGGTCCAAGAGATCAGCTACTTTAATAATTTCATCGCACATAGCTGACATAGCCTCATAAGTATAAACATTTTCAACAAGCCACCAGTAAAATGCCTCTTTTTCATCATCGTCCAAATCTTGATGGCTGTTGTAAAACAAGGTTGGATCATAGTATTTTTTCAAAAAGTAAGCCAAAAAGCAGTCAACATCACCCTCTTCTATGGAAATAATCCTTCCGACTACTTTAATATCCTTATCATATATTATTTCATTCTTTGGGATATCTGCGACACAAAAAGTAAAGTATGATGTTGGGTCAGTCCCATCAATTATCTCTATTTCATAATGCGGATGATACGAGTTCATTAGCATACCTCCTTTAAGTCCATATTACTACAAATATATGGGTTATAATCCAGACAGTTAAAACCTGCTTGTTACTATTCACACTTTCCCAGATATGGTATCTTTCACATAAAGAGTTTTCGGTCATATAAAAATGCCAAGAAGCCAGAAAAATTCTAGCTTTTTTGGCATTTTTTATTGCAATAAATATCTTTATGTGTTATGCTATACACATAAAGATAAAGGAGGCAAACTATGGGAATTGTATATCAGACCGACAAAAGATCCGGAATCACATATGCCTATGAAAATCAATCATTCTGGGATCCGGAGCTCAAGCGTTCTAAGTCAAAAAGAAAGTTGATAGGCCGTGTTGACCCTGAAACAAAAGAGATTATCCCTACCGATGGCAGATGCAAAAAAC